>VIKI01000273.1 GCA_008080595.1 Comamonadaceae bacterium | reverse complement strand
CCAGGTGCAAAGATGAGCCTTTTTTCAGTCCGCTCAAATCCACCTTGATGAACTCGGGCAAATCGCCAGGCAGGCACAGCACGTTCAGTTCGCTGATCACGTGGTTGGCAATGCAACCTTCGGCTTTGATGGCTTGAGAGTTTTCGTCGCCGAAGAAGTGCAATGGCACTTTCATGTGCAAGCGGGTTGTGGCATCCACACGTTGGAAATCCACGTGCAAAATCAATTGCTTGAAGGGGTGAACTTGCACGTCGCGCAGCAACACGGGGCTTTCTGTGCCACCCAGATCCATGGTCAGTACGCTGGAGTGAAACGCTTCGACTTTCAGGGCGTGCCACAAGGCGTTGTGATCGACTTCGATCAATTGAGGGGTGGCAGAACCACCATAAACGATGCACGGTGTGCGACCGGTGATGCGCAGACGGCGGCTCGCACCCGTACCCTGCTTGGAACGCTCAAAAGCGGTAAATTTCATAGTTTCGACTCCAGTGAGAGTCCACCGCGACCAGTGTGACTCCGATTAAAAAAGCTGGTCACCCGAATCGGTGCACCAGCGACTACTTGATTCTGATCAGAAAAGATTTTCCTGATCAGAAAACAAACTCATGACCGATTTGCCATCGGCAATACGTTGCATGGTTTCGGCAATCAGTGGAGCCACATTAAGCTGCCTGATTTTGGAGCAAGCCATGCCCGCCGGACTCAAGGGAATGGTATTGGTGACCACCACTTCGTCCAGTGCATCACCGTGGGTGATGCGGTCAATGGCCGGGCCCGAAAAAATGGGGTGGGTGCAATAGGCGTAGACTTTTTTGGCGCCGCGCTGTTTCAAAACCTCGGCCGCTTTGACCAAGGTGCCTGCTGTGTCAATCATGTCGTCCATGACAACACAGTTGCGGCCTTCAATTTCGCCAATCACGTGCATGACTTCACTGACATTGGCCTTGGGGCGGCGCTTGTCGATGATGGCCAGATCACAACCGAGTTGCTTGGCCAAGGCACGTGCACGCACCACACCACCGACATCGGGTGACACCACAATCAGGTCTTCGTAGTTTTTTTGCCGTAAATCACCCAGCAGAACGGGTGATGCATAAATGTTGTCGACCGGGATGTCAAAAAAGCCCTGAATTTGATCGGCATGCAAATCCATGGTCAGCACACGGGCCACGCCCACGGCTTGCAGCATGTTGGCCACCACCTTGGCGGAAATCGGCACCCGGCTTGAGCGGGGACGACGATCTTGACGGGCATAGCCAAAGTAGGGAATCACCGCGCTGATGCGTTCGGCAGAAGCGCGTTTGAGCGCATCCACCATGATCAGCAATTCCATCAGGTTTTCATTGGTCGGGGCGCAGGTGCTTTGGATGACAAAAACATCACGGGCACGCACGTTTTGCTTGATTTCAACCGTGACTTCGCCGTCTGAGAAGCGGCCTACTTCAGCGGCACCCAGATCGGTTTTGAGGCAACGGGCAATGTCGGCAGCCAGGGATGGATTGGCATTGCCTGTAAAAACCATGAACTCAGGGGGTTGATCGGCTTGCATGAAAATCCCAACTTGTTAGTCGCTGTGTGCTGCGTTGTACCTTAAGACATGTACAACTTGAAAATTTGGCAGGGGAAGAAGGATTCGAACCTTCGCATGCTGGAATCAAAATCCAGTGCCTTAACCAGCTTGGCGACTCCCCTACACGGGTAAACCATGAAACATGATTTACCGATAACTTGTCTAGCCAGCCCAACCGTAGAGCGGATGAACTGGCAGATTGTGACATTGTTTGACAATGAAACCAGGCAAGACCTGATTGCTTGAGTCCGACAATGTTCGCGCAAACACAGCACTTCCAGAGCCAGTCATTCTGCCATTCATGCCCAAATTGGTTAACCAGGACAGAGCCTGATCAACTTCGGGGCAGATGCGCTGAGCAACTGCTTGCAAGTCGTTGCGGCCAAAGCCGTATGCGTCTGCAGCGAAGCCTGAAATTATAGCGGGTTCTGTGTCTCTTTTTAAATCTGGATGCGAAAAAATTTGCGCGGTGGGAAGTCCTGCATTAGGTTTGACCACCAGAAACTGTGCACAAGGCAGATCAATCGGGGTGATTTTTTCGCCAATACCACTGACCCAGGCGTTGTGGCCACTCAAAAAAAAGGGCACGTCTGCGCCCAGCGACAAGCCAATGGGCAGCAAAACATCAAGCCCCAGATTCAGTTGCCAAAGACGGTTCAGTGCCAGCAAGGTGCTGGCGGCATCGGAGGAGCCGCCACCCATGCCCGCCTGGGATGGAATACGCTTGTCAATAGCAATGTGAGCCCCCATGGCAGATCCGCTGTGCTTTTGTAAAGCACGAGCCGCACGAACCACCAAATCATTTTCCGGCAAGGATGAGCTCAAATCTTCCCGGCTGATCTGGCCGTCTTGACGCACTTCAAAGTGCAGGGTGTCGCACCAGTCAATCAGCATGAACACCGATTCAAGCAGGTGGTAGCCGTCGGCACGTCGGCCCACAATGTGCAGGAACAGGTTGAGTTTGGCCGGGGCGGCAATATCGTAGAGTGATTTCATGGCAATGGCGGCTGCGCTCTAAAACTGCTTGGAATTCAGTTATCCAGGATGATGCGTACCTGCGCTTGAGGCAAGGGTTCCAGTCGCTGGGCCGTGATTTTCCCTTGGGCAAATTGTGTCAAATTGACTTCCCAGCCCATCACGGCCAGATCTTGGCCACTTAACCAGGCAAACAAGGCTGTAACCGGCAGATCGGTGCCTAACAGATGTTGAATCAAGGGGCTTAATCCGGTGAATGTCCTGGTTTCACCTTGAGCCTCCAAGCTGGCAAATTCGGCCGTCCAGTGAATGGCTGCGGCGGTGCTACCCAGCGGGCTGTAGAAGGTGAGTTGCCCTACTTGGGGTGAACCTTGCAGGGCAAAAGCTGCGCTGAAGGATTGCTGCTGTGATTGCGGTTCATTCGGGGGGGCTTGCACCTGCATTGACAAACGACCCTGCCAATTCGGTGTATTTTGCTCGCGAGGGCTTGGTGGAGTTGCGCAGCCTGCTATTAAAAAAATAGTGATGAGTTGTGCCATCCATAAAATACAGAGGCGCTTCACAACACAACTTTCAGCCGTTTGAGCGTG
>VIKI01000272.1 GCA_008080595.1 Comamonadaceae bacterium | reverse complement strand
TGGCCGCCGGTCTGGCCAGCGCCGCACTGGGTGGCAGCTCACTCGCCCTGGCACAAAAAGCCCCGCGCACCTTGCGCATTGGGTATCAAAAAGCAGCGGTGAATCTGGTCATCGTGAAACAGCAAGCCGTGCTGGAAAAGCACTTGCCCAACACCCAGATCAACTGGATTGACTTTCCTGCCGGGCCCCAACTGCTGGAAGCGTTGGCGGTGGGCAGTCTGGAGTTTGGCCTGACGGGCGACGCGCCGCCGGTGTTTGCCCAAGCCGCTGGCAAAGATCTGCTCTACGTGGGGGTTGAGCCCTCCAACCCTGAAAGTACGGCGATTCTGGTGGCCAAAGAGTCGCCCATTCAAAAATTGGCAGACCTCAAAGGCCAAAGAATTGCCCTGCAAAAAGGCTCCAGCGCCCATTACCTGTTGGTGAACGCGGTGGAAAAAGCGGGGTTGCAATGGACGGACATTCAGCCGATTTACCTGGCCCCGGCAGATGCCCGCGCTGGGGTTACCCAGACCTGCTGGCGGTGCTGTTTGACGAACTCAGCCGCGCCAGCCAGTTTGTGCAGCAGCACCGGCCCGAGTCGATCAAGCTGATCTCGACCATCAGCGGTCTGGATGCCGGTGTGGTCAGCCGGTTTTTACAACGCCGACCCACCTTGCCGGTGGGGCCAATCTCTTCCAGTGCGCTGCAATCGCAGCAGCGGGTGGCCGATGCCTTCCAGAAGCTCGGCCTGATCCCCAAGCGGATTGACGTGACCCAGATCGCCTGGCAGCCCAATGCCTCGGTGCTGGCCAAAACCAAGTGAACAAACTTTGTTTTGAAAAGCAGCGCTCATGAACATCTTCTTGCTTCTTTCTCGATCCATGGCGAAGGCCATCTGGCAACGCCTGCTGCCCTGGCTGGTGCCGGTGGCATTGATTGCCCTGTGGCAAATCGCCTCCAGCCTCGGCTGGTTGTCCACCCGCGTGCTGCCTGCGCCGCTGGAGGTGGTCAGCGCGTTCTGGACGCTGACCGCCTCCGGTGAACTCTGGATCCATGTGCGGGTGAGTGCCGGGCGTGCCCTGACCGGGCTGGCCGTGGGTGGTGGCCTGGGCCTGCTGCTGGGCCTGCTGACTGGCTCGTCGCGCCTTGCCGAGACGCTGCTGGACTCCAGCATCCAGATGGTGCGCAACATCCCGGCGCTGGCGCTGATTCCGCTGGTGATTTTGTGGTTTGGCATTGACGAGAGCGCCAAGCTGTTTTTGATTGCGGTGTCGGTCTTCTTCCCGATCTACCTCAACACCTTTCACGGCATTCGCGGGGTCGACCCCGGCCTGATCGAAATGGGCCGCACTTATGGCCTGAACCGCTGGCAGCTCTACAGCCAGATCGTGTTGCCCGGGGCCTTGTCGAGCATCCTGGTGGGGCTGCGCTTTTCGCTCGGGCTGATGTGGGTGATTCTGATCGTGGCCGAAACCATTTCGGCGCAGGCCGGTATTGGCTACCTGACCATGAACGCCCGGGAGTTTTTGCAGACCGACGTGGTGCTGGTCGGCATCCTGCTCTACGCCGCGTTGGGCAAGCTGGCCGACGTGTTTGCCAAAGCGCTGGAGCGTTACTGGTTGCGCTGGCATCCGGGTTATCAGACGTGATTTCAATACTATTCATTTCATAGCTGCTTGCGCAGATTTAATAAGGGCTAGAGGCCAATATGACTACTAAAACCGTGATTTCAGAGCGCCGTGGCGAACCGCTGGTGCTGCAAGGCTTGAGCAAACGCTTTGGCGAGCGCGAGGTGCTGCGCAGCACGCAGTTGTGCGTGGAGCCGGGCCAGTTCATCGCCATCGTCGGGCGCAGCGGCTGCGGCAAGAGCACGCTGTTACGGCTGGTGGCCGGGCTGGAAAGTGCTACCGCAGGCAGCATCCGTGTCAATGACCAACTGCTCAACGGCTTGTCTGAAGACACCCGCATCATGTTTCAGGATGCCCGCCTGCTGCCCTGGAAGCGGGTGGTGGACAACGTGGCGCTGGGCCTGCCGCCCGAGCGACGCGGTGACGCACTCAAGGTGCTGGAGCAGGTGGGCCTGTTGGATCGCGCCAACGACTGGCCGGCACGCCTGTCCGGCGGCCAGCGCCAGCGCGTCTCCCTGGCCCGCGCCCTGGTGCACAACCCGCGCCTGCTGTTGCTCGATGAGCCGCTGGGTGCGCTCGATGCCTTGACGCGCATCGAGATGCACCGCCTGATCGAAGACCTGTGGCAAACCAGCGGCTTCACCGCCTTGCTGGTCACGCACGACGTGCAAGAAGCCGTGGCCCTGGCCGACCGCGTGATCCTGATTGAAGACGGGCGTATTGCGCTCGATGAAGTGATTGCTCTGCCCCGCCCGCGTTCGCAAGGTGATGCAGCTTTTGCCGCGCTGGAAAAACGCATCCTCGACCGGGTGCTGCAAAAACCCGCCGCGCCCGAGCGTGCATCACCGGCCCAGCCCCATGACGGTGAACCGCGCTGGCCCGCCCTGCCCTTTCACGGCGTGCGCTGGGCTGTTTAAACCCATTTTTTCAACGGACTTTTCAAGGAGAACCCCATGTCCATTCAAGCCATCAATGTACGCAACCAGTTTCGCGGCAAAGTGCGCGAAATCATCCACGGCGACGTGGTCTCTGAGGTCGATGTCGAAACCCCCTGGGGCATCGTCACCTCGGTCATCACCACCCGCTCGGTCAAAGACCTGGATTTGAAGATCGGCTCCGAGGTGGTGGCGCTGGTCAAGTCGACCGAAGTGTCGATTGCCAAACTCTGACCTGAGGAGCCCTTCATCATGAGCAAAAAACTTCGCCTTGGCGCGTTCCTCCCCGGTGCCGGACAACACGTGGCCGCCTGGCGGCATCCCGATGCCAACGCCCACGGGCCGCTGAATTTTGAACACTACAAGCGTCTGGCCCAAACCGCCGAGCGCGGGCTGTTTGATGCCTTCTTTCTGGCCGATGGCCTGGCCGCCAATTTTGGTGGTTTGTTGGGTGGCGGCGGCAGTGCCAAGGCCACCGACTTTGAACCGGTGACGCTGTTCTCAGCCCTGTCGCAGGTCACCACCCACCTGGGCTTCATTGCCACTGCCTCCACCACCTACGAAGAGCCTTACAGCCTGGCCCGCAAATACGCCTCACTCGACCACCTCAGCGCAGGCCGGGCGGGCTGGAACGTGGTCACCACCATTGGTGATGAAACGGCACGCAACTTTGGCCGCGACACCCAACTGGCTGCGGTAGACCGCTACGACCGCGCCGAAGAGTTTGTCGACACCGTCAAAGAGCTGTGGGACAGTTGGGAAGACGATGCCTTTCTGCGCGACAAAGCCAGCGGCCAATACTTCGACCCGGCCAAGGTGCACCCGCCAGAGCACAAGGGCCAACATTTCTCGGTGGCCGGTGCGCTCAACGTGGCCCGCCCACCACAAGGCTACCCAGTGATCGTGCAAGCCGGTCAGTCCGAACCCGGTCTGGAGCTGGCGGCCCGCACCGCTGAAGTGGTGTTCACCGCCCAGCAGTCGCTGGAAGATGCCCAGGCTTTCTACCGCAACCTGAAAGGCCGCCTGGCCAAGTACGGGCGCTCAGCAGACGAGCTGCGCATCATGCCCGGCGTGTCGGTCTATGTCGGCAAGACCGAAGCAGAAGCCCAGGCCAAGCTGCAGCAGCTCAATG
>VIKI01000028.1 GCA_008080595.1 Comamonadaceae bacterium | reverse complement strand
TCAAACCCGTGCATTGGCAGAAAATGCTCCTCCCCAGGCCTACCAACAAGCACAAGCACTGCAAAGTGCAATTCCTGCAGAGGCCACACAGGTTGATCAAGCCCGTGCATTCAACTTGCTGGCCCGTATTGAAGCCTATCTGGCGTTGATCGAATTGTCAGCTCAGCATGCCCAACTTGCACTGGACTTGGCGACCCGTCACGGAGACCGCACGGAGCAGGCCAAAGCCTACCTCACCATTGTGCTGACCTCCATTCATCAGGGAAAAATCGCCCAGTCACGCGATGCTGCAACACGCAGTGTCGCCCTGCTTCATGACATTGACCGACCCGATTTGCTGGGTGAGGCCATGTTGCGCATGGCCATGACTTACCGCCGGTATGGTGACTTTGAACGCGCGGTCAGCATGAACATTCAAGCCATGGAAATGGCCAAACTCAGCAATAACCCCTTGGCTTTAGCCTATGCTGACCAGGGTTTGGCCATGTCCTATGACCATAGTGGTCGTTTGGTCGATGCTCACGAAGGTTATGTCAAAATGCGCAGCCACGCTCAGGCGGCCGGATCAAAGCTGCTTGAAGGCCATGCCATTCAAGGCATGGCCGACATCACCGCCAGTTTGGGTGACCCTGTCACGTCAGAGCGCCTGATGCGTGAGGCCATTGACATCTTTCGCGCATTACACATGCCATTCAGGCTGAATCCGGCCTTGTACGGCCTGGCCAATGCCTTGCGCAGGCAAGGCCACTATACCGAAGCCTTGAAGCTGCTGGATGAATCCATTGCCTCATACACTCAGTACACAAACCCCCTTGGCCTGTGGTACGCATTGAACGCTCGCAGCATCAATTTGCAGGCCTTGAACCGTTTGACAGAAGCCCGCAGCGACGCACAACGCGCTCAGGCATTGGCCAAAGAGATCAACTTCTCCCTTTACCTAAGCGAAAGCGCCAAACGTCTGGCCGCCATTGCCGCTGCCGAGGGTAAGCACAGCCAAGCCTATTTGCTGTCCACAGAAGCGGGCGAACTGGCAGAAAAGGCCCGCATCGACAAAGCCAGTGAGCGCATCGTTGAACTCACCCAACACTATGAATCAGAGAGCAAGCAACACCAAATCAACGACCTGACCCGCCGCAATGAGCAACAAGCAACCCGCTTGCACCAGCGTGAACTTCAGGATCGCTGGATATGGACTCTGGTGCTGGGTGGTTTCATTCTGATGGCCGGAACTCTCATGTTCTTATTCCACCTAAGGCGATCAAACCGCAAGCTGGCGGCACTCAACACACAAGTGCTGAAAACTCAAAACCAGTTGCAAGCCACGCTGAATGCCATACCTGACCCCTTGTTTGTGCTTGATCTAGACGGCCGCTACCATGACTGTCGCTACCCGAGCGACGAACTGCTGACCATGCCTAAAGACCATCTTATCGGTAAAACTGTGTCAGAAGTCTTGCCCCCTGCGGCGGCTCATATCTGCATGTCTGCGTTGCGCGATGCGCATGAAAAAGGGCACTCCACGGGCAAACAAATTGAATTACAGCTGGCACAAAGCCAACACTGGTTTGAACTATCGGTGGCCCGCAAGCCAACAAGTTCAGTCCATGAGCCGCTGTTCATCATGCTTTCACGCGACATCACCGAACGCAAGCGCTCGGACATTCAGGAAGAAATTCGAAGACGGATTTTTGAGCGACTGGCGCATGACAGCAACCTGACAGAAATTCTGGGACTGGTGGTGCGCTATATCGAACAGGTCTACCCTGACTTCACGGCCAGCATCATGCTGGTAGACAAGCAAGGCAAGCATCTTGATATTGCAGCGGCCCCCAAACTGCCGATGGCCTACCAGCAAGCCATCAACGGCATTGAAATCGGGGAAGGGTTTGGCACCTGTGGCACAGCGGCGTGGCGCGGCACAATGGTCATCGCAGAAGACTTGAACAGCGACCCACTCTGGAAACCTTACCGTCACCTGACTCAGGAAGCCGGCTTTCTCTCATGCTGGTCTGAACCCATTTTTGATTCCCATAGCCAGATACTGGGTGCCCTGGGCATCTACCAGCGTAAAACAGGCCGACCCAGCGAAGAAGACATCCGCCTGCTACGTCGCGCCAGTTACCTGGCTTCCATTGCCATCGAACGCAAACGTATGGAGTACGACCTGCAGGAAACGCAGGTCCTGTTGCGACAACTTGCTGCACGCAGCGAGTCTGCGCGAGAAGACGAGCGCAAAAACCTCAAACGTGAGTTGCATGACGAGTTGGGGCAATACTTGCTGGCCTTGCGCATGGGTGTTTCGGTGATTGACATGCAATTTGGTTCTACCCACCCAGCCTTGCAGGAAAAAACTCAGCGGCTGATCGAAATGGTTGACACCACCATCAAAGTCGTTCGCAATGTGGTGACCTTGCTGCGCCCGAGTGCACTTGACATGGGTATTGCGTCAGCTCTGGAGTGGCTGGTGAATGAGTATTTTGAGCAGACCTCCATCCAATGTGAATTGCACGTCACAGAAATGGATTTGACGACGAACGAATTGCGAGACACCGCCATTTTCCGCATCGTACAAGAGTCTCTCACCAATGTGGTTCGCCACGCAAAGGCCACCAAAGTTGAGATCACGCTGGAACAAACCCCAACCGGTCACCTGCTGAAAGTACAGGACAATGGCGTGGGCTTTGATCCCTCCCAGTGCAAGGAAAAATCATTCGGGCTGTTCAGCATTCGTGAACGGGTGCTGATGCTGGGTGGGGATTACAAGCTAACCAGCACCCCAGGTCAGGGCACACTGATTCAGGTGCAGATTCCTGTTTCTAACAAATAAGGATGTGGTCGAAAATAAGTTCCGCATTTGGCCGTCAGATTTGGGATGCAATGCTAGGCGCAAAGCGCGACGTGTGGCGAGCCACACTAGCGTTTTGCAACGACGCAGTGCGCCCAAAGCTGGCGAGCCAAATGCGCAAGATATTGATGACCACATCCTAAGCAACACACATTTAGCCAAACATGATCCGAATACTGATAGCCGACGACCACGCCATTGTGCGTGAAGGATTAAAACAACTGTTTGCGATCGGCAATAAAGTCGAAGTTGCAGCAGAGGCCGGTGACGGTGCGCAAGTGCTTGACTTGTTGATGCACCAAGGGAATTTTGACTTGTTGTTGATGGACATGACGATGCCCGGAGTCAGCGGTGTCAACCTGATCAGTCGCATTCGCTCCCAGTCAGACGCGCCCCCCATTCTGGTGCTCACCATGCACAACGAGATACAGATTGCTCGCCGGGCCCTCGCTGCCGGTGCGGCGGGTTTTCTCACCAAAGACAGCAGCCCAGATATCCTGATCTCAGCCATACTGAAAGTCGCCGCCGGAGGACGCTTCATAGACCCTGTTCTGGCTGAGCAAATGGTGTTTGATACGGAAGAATTCGGCCATCGACCTCCTCACGAACTCCTGTCCGAGCGTGAATTCCACATCATGCGCCTGCTGGTTCGGGGCATGAGTGTCAATGACATCGCGGAACAACTCCTCATCAGCAATAAAACGGTCAGTACACATAAAGCACGGCTGATGCTGAAGTTGAACTTTCACAACAATGCTGAACTCGTGCGTTATGCCGTCTCGCACGGCCTGGTGGAATAATTCGCGGACAAGTCTTAAGCTGTTGCCTGGGCCAAACGGCAGGCAACACGCCTCAGCGATAAGGAAATCCTTACACGCTGCACCCTAATCCCTACACTTAAACCAAGATTGCCTGATAGTGAAACAGGCCTGGAATCTTTACGATTCTTCCTTTATCCCATGATCAGAAGGAATCGGTATGAGTGAAGCACAGCAAACCCCATCCCACCCAACTGCAGTAGTTTTATCCTGACTGCAGGCGTATGCGCACTATTTGGCCCAAATGGCGGAACCTTTTCGGGCGAGTCGCTGTTGAAAGCAATGTGATATCAAGCATCAGCCATGTCGCGGTGAATCGGTCGTTCTCTCATTCTGCACAACCGGTCACAAGCGAATGCGCCCCGCCCTTGAAAAACGACCTGGAACACCTGCCGTCCCAGGATCGCCTTTCCCGGCTGGCTGATGTCGTACCTGGCGCACTGTTTATTCTGCAACGCAGCCAGAACGGCCATTTATCCATGCACTGGGCGGCAGACAAATTGATTGACATTACCGGTTGCTGGCCAGAGGATGCACAACAAGAATTAACTGCGCTCACCTCGTTGATCTACCCGGATGATGTCAAAGCCTGGCAGCATGCGGGAACCGAATCTGCGCATACCCTGCTGCCCTGGCACAGCGAATTCCGTCTGGCGCACCCGCTTCGGGGCCAGATATGGCTTGAATGGCGAGCCACCCCATCACGCGAACCCCATGCACACGTGGTGTGGCACGGCTTCTTGCACGACATCAGTGCGCGTAAGCAGCATGAACATCAGCTGAAATTCATGGCCAATCACGACACGCTGACTGGCCTGCCCAACCGCATCCTGCTGACAGATCGCATGCAGCAGGCCATTAACCAATCTCACCGTTTGGCGAACCATCTTGCAGTGCTGTTCATTGACCTGGATGGCTTCAAACCCGTCAACGACCAATACGGCCACGAGATCGGGGATCTCACCTTGGTCGAAATCGCCAAACGCATGAGCCGCATGCTCCGCGCCGGAGACACCGTGGCCCGAATTGGTGGCGACGAATTCGTCATTCTGCTGCCTGGCCTGGCCAACACCGAAGAGTGTGAGGCCTCTTCCCAGCGCTTGCTCAAAGCCATCTCGGAACCCGTCAATGTTGGCGAGCATCTGGTCATGCTGTCTGCATCCATTGGCATCGCGCTCTACCCATCAGATGCCGATTCGGCCGACAGTCTGCTGCGCTGCGCAGACGAGGCCATGTACACCGCCAAGCACAATGGACGCAACCAGTTCATCTATTTTGGCAACGAAACGCGCCCCAGCTCCAACATCAACAGCAGCAGCCATATCGTCCATGACCTGCGCCAGGCATTGCAACAAGAACAGATTGAGGTGTTCTACCAACCCATCATCAACTTTGCGACGGGCCAAGTGCACAAAGCGGAGGCCCTGGTACGCTGGAAACACCCCCAGCGCGGCTACATCTCACCCGCTGAGTTCATTCCAATAGCCGAAGAAGCCGGTCTTATCCACACCATCGGCAACCAGGTGTTCCAAAAAGCCGTACAAACCACCCTGGAGTGGAATCGCACTTGCACCGACGGGATATTGCGCTGCATCAGCGTCAACCGCTCACCACGCGAATTCCATAGCCCTGACGGGATTGACCACTGGATCGCGCATCTGCACAACACCCCCGAAGCATCCGCCAGCATGCTGTTGCTCGAAATCACCGAAGGCATGCTGCTCAACAACCGTCCCAAGATATTGGCCCAACTGGCGCAATTGCGGGCCATGGGAATGAAGATCGCCCTGGACGATTTTGGCACCGGCTACTCATCCTTGTCTTACCTGAAAAAATTTGACATTGATTACATCAAGATTGACAAATCCTTTGTACTTGACATCGTGGACGACCCGGCCGACCGGGCAATCGTTGAATCCATCATTGCCATGGCCCGCCGTCTGGGCATCAAGCTGATCGCCGAAGGTGTTGAAACCCAGGCGCAGGCCGACCTGCTGGCTGCGGCCCAGTGCGATTACGCCCAAGGCTACTTGTATGCCCGCCCCATGCCACAGTGTGAATTCCTGGCCTTTGTTTTAGCCAGCGAAAAGTCTCCCCCTCCAAGTGCTCGCCCTGCTCTCCCATGACAATCAAATCTGAAGTGCGCCTGCCCCTGGCTGCCACCCTGCTGCTGGTGTGGTGGTTTTTTTGCTGGTTGGCCACCGGTGTCTGGTTTGACCGTCGGGCACAGGAAAGCTACCAAAATGAGCGCCTGCAAGCCGAAGACTTTGTGGCACAAGCCAGCCCCAGTTTCAACCGCATCCTCAAGTCACGCAGCGGCGGACCACGTGTGCTCGCCCGCGACCCACGCATCCAGCGTGTGCTTGCCCGTTATGCCACCTCGCCAACCATCCCGCAAGCCAGTGAAGCCGAGCGCCGCACCCGTTGGGGTACCGACCCCGAACTGATACAGATCAACAGCGAACTCAAACTCATGGCCAAGGACATGGGGCTTGATCTTCTGGTGCTGCTCGATACCCACGGCTACTGTCTGGCCGCCAGCAATGCAGACAGCGCCCAAAGCATTGTGGGAGCCTATTACGGCGACCGTGAAGCCTTTCAGACAGCCCGCCAGGGACGCACCAGCGCGCTGTCCAGTGTGGAAAAAAAAATGGGCAGCACAAGCTTGTCCATCTATACACCGGTCATGGAACAAGAGCGTTTTATGGGTGTTGCCAGTGGCGGCAATGCACTCGCGCCCTTTGCCAATCTGCTGGATCAGGACGATGCCTTTTTGACCGACACAAACGGTGTAGTGCTACTGGCACGTAACCCCACCTTCATGCTCCAAACCCTGCCAGACTCGCACGTCAACCGGCTGGATGCGGCCACCCGGCAAGTGCTCTACCAGCGCACGGAGTTCTCGGCCTTACCACTCGCCAGCGCCGCCGACGAGCGCTTCCCCGAGCTGTTACGTGTCCCTGGCAGGTTGGCTCCTGCCCTGCTGCGCAGCCACTCCGTGGCCGATGGTGTGCTCAGCGTCAACGTGCTTTGGCCCATGCCACAACTGATGACACAGGCCCAGCATCGGGTGTGGTCTGCCTGTGCCTTTGGCCTCATTGGCTCACTGCTCATGCTGCTGTTGATCGTCTTTTCTGGCCGCCGCCGTGAACAACACGTCATGGCACAGGCACTTGCACAGCGCGAACAACACGCCACGCAGTCAAGCGACTTTCTCAACCAGATCGTCAACACCATTGCGGATCCCCTGGTGGTCAAAGACCAGCAACACCGCTGGGTCCTGGTGAACCAGGCGTTCTGCAAGTTCATGGGCCACCCACAGGAATACTTTATTGGCAAAACCGTCCACGATATCTTTCCTGAACACCAGGCACGCAGGCTTCAAGACACCGACGAGCGGATTCTGGCCTCTGACACCGAGTGCATCACCGAAGAAAAACTCACCGATAGCCGCGGTATCACCCACATCGTGGTCATCAAAAAAGCGCCCTACACCGACACGCACGGAAACCACTTCCTCGTCGGCGTGCTTTCCGACATCACGGAGCGCAAACAGGTGGAGCGCCTGCTACGTGCCAGGGAACGCGAGTTCAGCTCCTTGACCGAAAACCTGCCCGTAGCGGTGATCCGCTACGACTCCGAGTGCCGTCGCCGTTACCTCAACCCATCGGCAGAAAAAATGCTGCACGGTAGCCCAGCCGAGTTACTGGGAAATGAACCTGGTGGACCCACAGTTCCCGCAAGCCCTGCCATGATTGCCCATTACCGGACCAAAATGGAAGAAGTGCTGGCAACCAACACCATGCGTGAACTCGATTTTGTGCTGGACGAACTCCCGATTGACTGCCAGGAGCATTACGAAGTCCGGTTTGTGCCAGAGCACGACACCGACGGGCAAACCATCGGCGTGCTGGCCATCTGGTATGACATCACCGAGCGCAAACGTCTGGAGGGTGAGTTAAAACAACGTGAAATCGAGTTCCGCAGCCTGGCTGAAAGCTCGCCGGATTTCATGGTTCGGTATGACCGCAACGGGCAGCATCTCTACCTCAATGATCGATTGCTGAGCTTGCTTGAGCTTGCCAGCGCGGATGAGCTGATTGGCAAACGCCCCAGTGAAGTGTGGCCAGACGGTCGTTTTGCTGAACTCGAACGCGCCGTGACACAGGCCATGGAGAGTGCACTACAGGTCGACATCGAGCTCATTCAGCCGGTGGCGCAGAGTGCTTTCCGCTACCACCAGATTTTCGTCGTCCCCGAACGCGATGCCAGCGGGCTGATCATCGGAGCCATTGCATTCGGTCGGGAAATCACAGCCATCCGCGAAGCCGAACGCAAGCTGGCGCACTTCATTGACAACCTGCCGGGCCTGGCCTACACCTTCAGCCTGTCACCCGAAGGACACGGCTTTTTCCCCTATGTCAGCAACGCCATTGAAGACATTTACGGCCTCAAACCTGAGGACGTAAAGAACAACATGGCTGCGTTGCACGCCCTGGCGCACCCCGATGACCAGCCGCGCATTGAGGCCGCCATTGCCGAGTCGGCGCGCACCATGAAGCCCGTCCAGATCGAGTCGCGGGTGTGCCGCCCAAGCCTTCCAGAACGCTGGCTAGATGTGCGTTCTGTGCCCGAGAAACAAATCGACGGCAGCATCGTCTGGTATGGCCTGATGCTCGACATCACCGAGCGCAAGCAGTTGGAAAATGAATTGAAACAGCGCGAGGCCGAGTTCCATGCGTTGGCCGATAACCTGCCTGACCCGGTGTTCCGGTATGACCGCAACTGTCGGCGCGTCTACGTCAACCCAGCAGCTGAGCGTATCACCGCCATGTCGAAGGAGCAATTGCTGGGTCACCTGCCCATCACTTGCCTCACTGTGACACCCGAGGATTCGGTCAAATTGATGACCGGCATTCGTGAGGTTGTTGCAACAGGTGAGCGCCGCAGCTTCTCTGTCGGCTACATCAGCAGCGATGGTTCAAACAAGGAACACCAGGGCCTGCTGGTGCCCGAGTTCGATGCCAACGGCCAAGTGAGCACGGTGCTGACCATGGCGCACGATGTCAGCGCCCTGCGCAAAGCCGAGCGGCATGCGGCCAGCTTCTTTGCCAACATGCCCGGCTTTGCCTATACCCTGCGCGCATCACCCGATGGGCACATGAGCCTGCCCTTTGTCAGCAGTGGCATTGAGGACATCTACGGACTGCGCCCCGAGGATGTGCGAGACGACGCATCACTGCTGTATGACATGGAACATCCCGAAGACCGACCGCGCGTTGATGCAGCGAGCGCCCTGGCTAATCAGACGCTGCAGCCGTTTCAGGCTGAATTCCGCGTGCAACGTCCCGGACACCCGCTGCGCTGGATCGAGAACCGCTCCATGCCAGAGCGCCAAGCCAATGGTGAGCTGCTCTGGCACGGCATCATGCTCGACATCACCGAGCGTAAGCGCATGGAAGAAGCGCTCACCAACAGCGAATCACGTTACCGCAACAGCAACAGCCTGCTGACCTCCATGCTTGACAGTCCATCGCGCATGTACATCTATGCGCTGGATCGCAACTACCGTTACCTCGCGTTCAATGACCAGTTCCGTGCAGCGGCCCAACGCGCCTGGGGCGCGGACATCGCGGTCGGCATGAACATGCTGGATGGCATTAACACCGAGGCGCACCGGGAATTTTGTCGCAAGGGTTTCGACCATGTGTTGGCCGGGCACAGCTTTACGCTCGAATCGCATGAAACGTTCACCCGAAATGGGGTAACAGTTCACGAATACCACGACAACTACGGCTCGCCAATCCGCAACGACCAAGGCGACATCGTCGGGCTGACGGTATTCGCCATCAACATCACCGAGCGCAAGCGCATTGAGGCCCAACTCACAGAAGCGCTGGAATTCAGCAACGGCATCATCAACGCCATTCCTGATCTCTTGTTCGAAGTTAATCGAGATGGCCGCTACCTCAATGTCTGGACAAAAAATCCTGAGCGATTAGCGGCCCCCAAAGAGTTGTTACTGGGCAGAACCGTCCACGAAGTCATGCCACCCGAAGAAGCCGCTGTGGCCATGGCCGCGCTCTCTGAGGCCGATCAAAACGGAACATCTTTCGGCAAGGTCATCTGTCTGGAGCTACCACAAGGCAAAAGCTGGTTTGAGCAATCTGTATCGAAAAAATCTGGCGCAACTACATCCGATGACCGGTTCCTGGTGCTGTCACGCGAGGTCACCGAGCGCAAACGGATGGAGCTCGCACTGGCCGCCTCCGAAGAAAAACACCGCGTGGTCTTTGAATTCGCCAACGACGGTATCTTTCTGCACCGCATCCTTGAGCGAGACGGACAGACCGAATTCATTCTTCACGACCTGAACCGACAAGGCTGCGAGTTATGGGGGCACTCCCGCGCAGACATTCTTTCCGGCCAGTTCGACCTGCTGGCCATGAGCAACCCGCCCTACACCTTGGAGGAGGCCACCCGGCGCAACCTGCTGGCCGCCGCCGGTCAGCCCCAATTGTTTGACTGGGAACTCAAGCGCGGTGACGGCAGCACATCTTGGTGTGAAGTCAGTCTGCGCCGTATCCAGATTGGTGGAGAGCCTTTTCTGCTTGCCATGATGCGCGACTTGAACGAACGCAAACGCAACGAGCAGCAACTGCAGGAGGCACTGGAGTTCAGCAACGGCATCATCAACGCCATCCCCGACGTTTTGTTCGAGATTGACCGCCATGGCAGATACCTGAATATTTGGGCACAAAACCCTGATGTGCAGGCTGAAAAAAAATCAATGCTCCTGGGTAAGACCTTCAATGAAGTGCTTACCCCAGAGAATGCCGCGGCCTCCATGGCCATCCTCCGGCAGGCCGATGAAAACGGCTTTGCCTCTGGCCCCCCCATGTGCATCGTTCAAGCAGACGGCGAAAGCCGTTGGTATGAACACTCCGTGCGAAAGAAATTCGGCCGCACGCCCAAAGAAGTCACGTTCCTGGCCTTGTCTCGAGACATCACCAGCATCAAGCGGGCAGAAGAGAGCCTGCGCAAATCCCACGACATCCTGCGAGCGCTGGCCGTGCACAAAGAGACCGAGCGGGAGAAAGAGCGCAAAGAGTTGGCCTACAAAATTCATGAAGATCTGGCCCAAAACCTGGCGGCGTTGCGCATGAACCTGTCTTTTCTCAAAATGGACGGTGGCCATGCTGCACATGCAACAGAGATCAAAACCCTCAACGACATCACGCTGCACTGCATCACCCGCATCCGCGACATCGTCTCGGTGCTGCGCCCTACGGTGCTTGACCTGGGGCTGGTTCCCGCCCTTCAATGGCTCATTGATGACTTCAAAGGTATTGGCTTCCAGTTTGACGTGGCGTTGCAAGAAGACATTCCACTCAGCGATGAAGCTGCCACCGTCCTGTTTCGCGCCGCGCAAGAAGCCTTGCTCAACGTGGCCCTGCATGCCGGTGCAACACATGTGCGTGTTGCTCTGGACGAACTTGATGGCAACTGCCGCCTGACGATCAGTGACAACGGCTGTGGCTTTGATACGTTCGCGCCTCACCAGCAAGGCCACTTTGGCCTGATTGGGCTGACTGAGCAAACCCGCCACCTGGGTGGAGCCGTCGCCATTCACTCACAGCCGGGTCAGGGCAGTGTACTGACCATCCTCATGCCATCCGCCCTCCCCCAGCCGTTGAAGGAAATCTAATGAACTTCTCCCACATGACTCTCACCCAGCACCTTTCACCCAGCAAAACGCGACCCTGCTCAAGCAAACCGTGGCGGTGGCCCCAAGTCGGCAAAGCAAAGCGGGCGATTTGTCACACACTGAGAGAGTGTTCAAGATGGCTCCAGCCACGACAAGCGCTCGTAACAGATCGCAAAATACTCATTTTTTAGTAGCTTAATACGCTTGATAAACAAGCTATGAAGCGGTATTTTTATCAAAATTTTCACAACAACCCCATCCCCAAGACCCCTCAAAATGACAAGCACAAAACTCACCGTTGGAAAACGCCTGACCCTTGGCTTTGGCAGCGTGCTGCTGCTGCTCGCCGGCATGACCGCGCTGGCCATTTTTCAGCTCGGCACACTCAATGCCGACACCAACCAAATCGTCGACAAAGACTGGGTCAAAGCCAAGCTGGCCATGAATGCATTGGACAACACCCGTGGCAGCATTGCCCGGGTGTTTCAGCTCACCGCCGAAACCGACCCGGCACAAGCCAGCAAAGCCCGCGAGCGGCTGGCCGTCAACACCAAGGGCTTTGTCGAGCCGCTGGATCAGCTTGAGCGTCTGGTGCTGCAGCCTGAGGGGAAAAACCTGGTGGCCAAGGCCAAACAATCGGCAACACAGTACGTTGCCGCCTATGGCAAGGTGCTGGCCTTGATGGACCAGGGCAACAAGGAAGAAGCTGCCAAAGCCGCATTTGGCGACACCTACGCCGCCTTGCATGGTCTGGCCAGTGACCTGCGTGCGCTCAACGACTATCAGCAAAAAGTGGTGGAAGACAGCGGGCTGCGCAGCCACTCCACATTCGAGTCCACCCGGTCGTTGCTGCTGGTGATGGGCTTGCTGGCCGTGGGTGTGGGGGCAATCGCGGGCTGGCTGATCACCCGCGGCCTGTTGCAGCAGCTCGGTGGTGAGCCCGATGATGCGGTGAGCATCGCCCAGCAAATTGCCAAAGGTGACCTGGGTGTGCACATCACGACCCAGCCGCAGGACCAGTCCAGCTTGCTGTTTTCCCTCAAATCCATGCGCGACAGTCTGTCCCATATCGTGGGTCAAGTGCGCACCAGTACCGACATTGTGGTCTGCGCCTCCAGCCAGATTGCGGCGGGCAATCAGGAGCTGGCCTCGCGCACCGAGCACGAAGCCAGTGCCTTGGAAGAAACCGCTGCCGCCATGGAACAGCTCACCAGCACCGTCAAGGCCAATGCCGACAACGCCTACCGGGGCAACCAGCTGGCCGCCTCGGCCTCTGAGGTGGCGGTGCGCGGCGGCGCGGTGGTGGCCCAAGTGGTCGGCACCATGGGCTCGATCAATGAGTCCTCACGCAAGATCGTCGACATCATCGGGGTGATCGATGGCATTGCGTTCCAGACCAACATCCTGGCCCTGAACGCCGCAGTGGAAGCCGCCCGTGCCGGCGAACAAGGCCGCGGCTTTGCCGTGGTGGCTTCCGAAGTGCGCAGCCTGGCCCAGCGCTCAGCCAGCGCCGCCAAAGAAATCAAAAACCTGATTGACAACTCGGTCAGCAAGGTCGATGAAGGTAGCCGCCAGGTCAGCGAAGCCGGCGCCACCATGAGCGAGATTGTCAACAGCGTCAAAAAAGTCACCGACATCATGGGCGAGATCACCGTGGCCAGCCGTGAACAAACCCAGGGGCTGGAGCAGATCAACATCGCCATTGCCCAAATGGACTCGGTCACCCAGCAAAACGCCGCCCTGGTGGAGCAAACCGTCTCGGTCGCCCAAAGCCTGCAAGGCAAGGCCGGCGACTTGTTGCACACCGTGCAGGTTTTCAATGTGAATGCACAAGCAACCAACACACGGATAAGCCACCCAACTACTCCTCTTTTAATAGCTTCTTACGCTTGATACATAAGCGCTACAGCCTTTTTTTATTCAAAATGCAAGCACAAGAAAACACCCCCATCAGCGAATTCCTGGCCTTCAAACTCGGCACCGAGGAATACGGCATAGACATCCTGCGCGTGCAAGAGGTGCGCTCCTTTGAGGAGCCCACCCGCATGGCCCATGCAGAGCGCTTCATTCTGGGCGTGATCAACCTGCGCGGTCTGATCGTTCCCATTGTCGACATGCGCCTGAAGTTCAACCTGACGCAGGCCAACTACGATGACATGACAGTGGTGATCATGCTCAACATTGGCCAGCGCGTGATTGGCATCGTGGCCGATGGTGTCTCTGATGTGATCACCATCGCGCAAGAGCAAATGCGACCGGTGCCGGAGCTCTCTTCCAGCATCGGCAATGAGCACTTCCTGGCCATCGCCTCGCTCGAAGACCGCATGCTGATCCTGCTGGACATCGTCAAACTCATGAGCGGCCAGGAAATGGGCTTGTTTTCTGACTCGGTCCATTGAGAGGCGGCCCCTGCGACCCACTGGCCAAGTGCCCATGCCCAGCCCCATCACGATGCCTCGCCTGTTGAAACTGGCCATCGTTCTGCTGGTCTGGTGGGGACTCTGCTGGTTGGGAACCCAAGCCTACTCAGACCACCAAAGTAAGCGGGTCTACCAGGCCGAAAGCGCCGCTGCCGATCACTTTGTCGCCGACCTGGCCAAGGGCTTTGAGCGCATCGTCACGGTGCGGGTGGGCATGCCCAAGCTGCTGGCCCGTGACCCGACGCTACAGCAGCTGTTGCACCAGGTTGGCCCGGTGGCAGCCGGCGCAGCCTTGCCTTATGAAGAGCGCCAGCGCCGCTGGACGCAGGATCCTGCCCTGGCACAAGTGAATCGCCGTTTTCAAATGGATGCCAGCGACCTTGGTTTAAACGCCATCGGCATCGTTGACACGGCCGGCAACTGCATCGCCGCCAGCAATGCGGACACCGACAAAAGCTTTGTCGGTGTCAACTACGCTGACCGTGATTATTTTTCTGAGCTGATGGCGGGTCAATCCGGTTACCGCATCACCGTAGGCAAGCAACATGGCTCGATTGGCATCGCTTTTTTTGCGCCGATCATGGATCACGGGCGCGTCATCGGCGGGCTGATGAGCCGGATTGACCTTTTACCCTACGGCAACTGGCTCAAGGCCGCCGATGCCTTCCTCACCGACCGCAACGGCGTGGTTGTCCTGTCCACCGATCCGACGCGGGAGATGTATGCCGTGACGGATGCTCCGGTACGGCGACTTGATGCCAGTACACAGCAGGCGCAGTACCACCGCACCGACTTTGCGCTGCTGGACAACGCCTCCTGGGGCGACACACGCTTCCCGCAGCTGCGCCGCATGAAAGGCCATGATGCCCCTGTGCTCTGGCGCAGCCACACCATTGCATCAGGCAATGAGCCCATCATCCATCTGTTGCGGCCACTGCCGCAGTTGATTGAACTCCAGAATCAGCGTGCGCTAGCCATGTGGTCTACCTCAAGCATGGGCACATTGCTGATCCTGTTTGCACTGCTGGCCTCACTGCGCAGACAAGAGCAACAAGCCAACCTGTCCGCCTTGGCCCAGCAAGAGCAGGAATTTCGCAGCCTGGCCGAAAACACGCCCACCCCCATCGTTCGCTATGACCGCCATTGTCGGCGCGTCTACGCCAATTCCGCATTGGCCCGCATGCTCAACCAGCCGCTCGAAACGCTGATCGGCCACACCCCCACAGACGGCTGGCCCCGTGTGCCCGAACATGCGACACGCATGGTGTCTGGCATTCTCAGCGTATGTGGCAGTCGCAAGAGTACTGAAGTGGACATGACCCACATTGACAGCCATGGCAAGCAACGGCACTACCTGATCCGCCTGGTACCCGAGTGCACCCAGGACGGGCAAGTACAGACGGTGCTGGCGCTGACATTTGAGGTCACCTCCATCCGCGAGGCCGAGCGGCAGATGACGCAATTTGTCGCCAACTTCCCTGGCTTTGTCTACACCTTCCAGCGCTCAATCGAGGGGCACGACAGTTTTCCCTTTGCCAGCCCCGGCATCGAAATACTCTTTGGTTTACAGCCGCTGGACGTGCGCAACGATGCTCGCCCCCTGTATGCGTTGGTAGCGCACGAAGATGTGTGCCATGTTCGGAATGTCGTGATCCAGTCAGGCCAGACCATGACACCGGCCCAGGCTGAATTCCGCATCTGCCGTGCTGGACAGCCCGAACGTTGGGCCGAATTTCGAGCCAGTCCGATGCGCCAGGTTGACGGCAGTTCCGTCTGGCACGGCATCATGCTCGACATCACCGAACGCAAGCGCGACGAACTGGCACGGCAAGCGGTGTTGGCTGAGGCTGAGCGCCTGACCAAACTGCGCGGCGAATTTCTGGCCCACCTAAGCCATGAATTGCGCACCCCGCTCAACGGCATTCTGGGTCATGCACAGCTGCTGCAACGCGACCCCATCCTGAGCCGGCACCATGCGGCTGAGCTCGGCGTGATTCACCACTGTGGCGAGCACTTGATGGAACTGATCGACAACACTCTTGACCTGACTCGCATGGATGCCGGTCGACTCGTGCTGAGCGTGAGCAACATCGCCCTGCCCTCGTTCCTGCACACCCTCACTGACATCGTTGGAATTACCGCCCGCAACAAAGGCCTGAGCTTCTCCTGTGAGCTCGCCACTGACCTGCCCAGCCACATCCAGGGCGACGCACGGCGACTGCGCCAGGTGTTGCTGAACCTGTTGACCAACGCCATCAAGTTCACCCCGCGCGGACGGGTGGTCTTGCGCGTCCAAAGCCTCGCCCCAGCGCGGCTGGAGTTTGCGGTTGAAGACACCGGCATCGGCATCGCGCCCGCAGAGCTGGAAGCCATCTTTCAACCTTTTGAGCAGGTGACAGACGTGCTGCACCGGTATGAAGGAACCGGCCTGGGACTGACCATCAGCCGGCAACTGGTTCGATTCATGGGTGGAGACATTCTGGTTCAAAGCCATCCGGGCGTGGGCAGCCGCTTCAGCTTTGAGCTTGACATGCCAGCGGCAGACAGGGCTGCGCCGCTGCAACAGAATCCATATCCCCCTCTGGCGCAACACCCAGTCCCTGACAGTGAGCCCAGCGCCCCCCTGCTTGCGCCACCACCCGAGGAAATGCGGGTACTGCACCATTTGGCACAACGCGGCAACATGCGCGACATCATTCAATGCGCCGAGCATATCGACGGACTTCACCCTGGCTATCAGGCCTTTGCTGCCCGG
>VIKI01000027.1 GCA_008080595.1 Comamonadaceae bacterium | reverse complement strand
CGAAATTCAGCCCAGGCAAGGCTGTCCGTGATGAAAGGATCGTTGGGTGCAAGTTGCAGGGCTTTGGTGATCAGGGTAATGGCTTCAGGCAGCCGCAGGCCACGGTCTGCCAGTGAATAGCCCAGAGCGTTGTAGGCATGAGGGTCGTCGGGTTTGGCATCCATCAGGCGACGCAGCAGGTGCTCCATGTCGTCAAGATCGCCCAGCTTTTCTTGTAGCATGGCCAGCTCATACACCAGATCCAGATTCTCCGGGTCTTGGGCCAGTTGCGCCTGAAGCAGCACACGGGCACGTGGATATTGCTTGTCATCTTTGAGCAACTGGATTTGTGCGGCTTGTTTGAGCTGCATGTCATTGGCCGTCAGGGCGGGAAATTCCTGAATCATGGTTAAGGCTGTTTCCATTTGGCCCTGTTGAGAAACCAGGATGGCACGCCGGATGTGTGCGCGCATGACATCTTCGGGGGAGTCAATGCGTTGTAGCCAGGCATCAGCCTGTTTGAAATCCTTGCTTTGTTGGGCCATTTGAGCCAGTGAAAAAAGGGCTTGTGCGCGGCCACGGCCATAACTGCTGGGGGTGTTTGTTTTTGTGCTGGGCTCTGTGAGCTCAAGGTAGCGCTGCAGTTGCTGTTGGGAGGCCTGAACTTGGCCCTCTTGCATGGCCAGTGCGCCGGTGATCAGCCAAGTGTCAGGATAGTCCGGGTTTTGTTTTTGAAGGATGTCCAGTTGTGCTTTGGCATCAGATTCGCGTTTGACATTGAGGAGCACCTTGACGTAGGCCATGCGAAACTCTGGTCTGGCATAAGGCAAGTGTTTTTGCAACAACTCTTGCGCGGCGGGCAAGTCCGGGTGCATCAAGGATAGCGCCAGCAAGGCTGGGTGTTCAGCGCGCGGATTCATGGTTACACCACTGGTGGCGGCTTTCAATGCGGAGGTTTTGGCATCGGCATTGAGCCACATGCGTCCAATTGTTGCCCAAGCGGTAGGGCCTAAATCTGTATTTGAAAGAAAACCGGCCAAGGCTTTTTGAACTGTTGTGGCAGCCAATACGCGGTCACTTGCTCGATCGAAAAGTCCCGGAATAGACCAAATGGCATCTTGTTGCTCTTTGGTCGGTGTGAGCGTGATGTCACGTTTGAGTGGCTCAAGTGCTTCGGCGGTTCGGTTGAGTCTCAGCAATACCTGTAATACGTAGCGGTTGGCTTCTTTGGATTGAGGTGCTGATTGAGTCCATGCTTTGGCTGCGATCAAGGCAGACTCACCTGATCTGGCTTGTAATGCAATGTGCACCGCGCGTTTGAACAGCTTGGGGTCATTGGTCTGGTGCGCCGCATCGAGAATAAGTGAAAACGCGCTGGCGGGCTCTTCACTTCTGGCATTGATTTCGCCCAGCAAAAGCTGGTAGAACAAGGCGCTGTCCAGTGCGGAACTTTTGCTGCTTGGCTCCGTTTGACGCGGGGTTTGCGCAGGGCTGTTGACGGTAATAGTTAACAGCAGGAGGATCAAATAAAGGGGTTTGAGACGCATCTGGACATAATAATCTATGCCTGTGGAGAAAATGATGTATGCCTGAATTACCCGAAGTAGAAGTCACACGGCTGAGTTTTGCGCAAGCCATTCAAGGGGCCAGCATCATCGCGGCCAGCGCAGGAAAGCCCCTGCGCTGGGCGTTGGGGTGTGATGCCGGTTCTTTGGTGGGGCGGCAGGTGCTCGGGGTCGGGCGGCGTGGCAAGTATTTATTGATTGAGCTTGATCAAGGATGGCTCTTGGTGCATTTGGGGATGTCAGGTTCCTTGCGGTTTGCCAGGGAGTTGCCACCTGGGGGTATCCATGACCATTTTGAAATGGTGACAACACAAGGCGTATTGCGGCTGAATGACCCGCGTCGCTTTGGTTGTGTGGTGTATGTGTCGCGGTTGGAAGATGCCCAGGCTGTGAAATTGCTTGGCAAGTTGGGGATGGAGCCCTTGACCGAGGCGTTTGACCTGAAGTTGTTTGCCGCAGGCTTGCACCAGCGCAAGGCCGCCATCAAACAGGTGTTGTTGGCAGGTGATTTGGTGGTGGGGGTTGGCAATATTTACGCATCCGAGGCGCTATTTATGGCAGCCATTCGGCCAACGCTTTCTGCTGATGCATTAAGCAAGCCGCAAGTGGCACGATTGCATGCCGCCATCAAGAATGTGCTGACTCGTGCTGTACAAAAAGGCGGCAGCACTTTGAAGGATTTTTCCAGTGCCAGTGGTCAAACGGGGTATTTCCAACTGGAGGCCATGGTTTATGGTCGCGCCAACTTGCCATGTAAGCAGTGCGGAAATTACATCAAAATGATCCGGCAAGGGCAACGTGCCACCTTTTATTGCCCGATTTGCCAGAAACGCTAGCCCATTTGTATACCTATGTTTTCAGTAGCAGTGCTATATTGGACTCATTGAATGGAAACGTGCAAGCACGGAGGCGCTTTGGGAACTTCTTTTAACGAAAAATTTGATCAACACAGTGTATGGCGGCGTGAGTTTGCCCTGCGCCTGAAGTTGCTCGCGCAGTGGCTCAAAGAGCAAGACTTGCTGGATGCTTCGGTCGAGGATCGATTGCTTCGCTTGGAATCCCAGGTGCGCGTAGACAAGGTGATGGTGGCTTTTGTGGCCGAATTTTCGCGGGGCAAGTCTGAACTGATCAATGCCATATTTTTTGCGGATTATGGGCGGCGCATCATGCCTGCCAGTGCGGGGCGAACGACCATGTGCCCCACTGAGATGGGTTATGACCCTGAAGTGCCACCCTGTTTGCGTCTGTTGCCCATTGAGTCGCGATTGCAACCACAAAGCCTGATGGAATGGCGCATGGTGCCTGAAAAATGGGAGCGCATTGATCTTGATGTGGCCAATCCGAAGCAATTGGCGGAGTCTTTTGCCAAGGTCGCGGAAACCCGACGGGTGACTCACGAAGATGCCAAAGCATTGGGTTTTTGGCAGGAAGACGGAAATTTACCCAGCGCCTTGATTGATGCACATGGTTTGGTGGAAGTGCCAAAATGGCGGCATGCGTTGATCAATATTGCGCATCCGCTGCTTAAGCAGGGGTTGGTGATTCTGGATACCCCAGGACTGAATGCCATCGGTGCTGAGCCTGAGTTGACTGTGAGCTTGATCCCTCAAGCGCAGGCCATTGTCTTTATTTTGGCCGCTGATACGGGTGTGACGCAGTCAGATTTGTCCATTTGGCGCGAACACTTGGTGAAAGATTCGCGTGACACGTCTACCCGTGTGGTCGTTCTGAACAAAATTGACACCTTGTGGGATGCGCTTGATACACCGCAACAGGTGCAACAGCAAATTCAGGGACAAAAAGAAACCACCGCAGAAATCCTGGGTGTCCCGGTGAATCAGGTTGTGGCCGTTTCTGCGCAGAAGGGGCTGTTGGCCAAGGTGAATAATGATGCGGCTTTGCTCAAACGCAGCTGTTTGGCTCAGCTGGAAGATGCCCTCAGTCAAGGCATTATGGGTCGTCGGCAGAAGATTCTGGCTTCAGCCGTTGCACGTGGCATTGCCGACCTGCGAAGTGAAACGGCACGTGTCGTCCACATCCGACGACGTGATGTGACAGAGCAACTGTTGGAGCTCAAGGGCTTGCAAGGAAAAAATATTCCGGTGATCAAAAACATGCGTTCACGCATTGCCAAAGAGCAGGCGGATTTTGATGCCGGCGGTGTGAAAATTCATGCAGTACGCTCGGTTCACATGAAATTGCTGCGGGATATTTTCAGCTTGTTGGGGCCAACCAATCTGCGCCGTGAGATGGCTGATCTGACGGCGGTTCTGCAGCAAAGAGGGCTCAAGCTTGGCATCAAGAAGGCCTATGGTGAAACGTTTGAAAAACTCCGTGCCAACCTGCGTCAGGTTCATACCAAAGGGCTGGAAATCCATACGATGCTTCTGGCCACATTCGTTCAGCTCAATACCGACTACGGTTTTTCATTGCAAGTGCCGGAAGAACTGCGCATTGACACCTATTTGCAGGATATCGAGTTGATTGAGCGCAGTCATGTGCAGTATTTGGGATTGGGCAATGCCTTCAGGCTGGCACAACCGGCATTTGCTGATCGACTGGTTCGTGCTTTGTCAACGCGCTTGCGGACCATTCACGAGGCAGCATTGGCCGATATTGAGGCCTGGAGCAAGTCTGCAGCCTCTCAACTGGATGCGCAATTACGTGAACGGCGCAAAAACTTTGCCAGACGTTTGGAGGCCATTGACAGGATTGCACAGGCATCCACTGGGTTGGATGAACGAATCTCTGATGTCAATCAACGTAATGCCGATTTGGATGGGGTTGAATCCAAATTGTCCGAGCTGACCGACCACTTGCTGAACATGACTGCTCCTGCTCGCTTTGGGGTTGCGCTGGAAGCTCCCGTTTGAGTGACCGGGGTGCCTTGAGGCTGGTGTCGGACGAGTTCCTGGCCCAGGCGGTGATCGCTTGGCAAGTCGCTCATGGCCGACATGATTTGCCTTGGCAAAACACGCGTGACCCGTATCGGGTCTGGTTGTCTGAAATCATGCTGCAACAGACGCAGGTTGGCACTGTTTTGGCGTACTTTGAGCGGTTTTTAAGCCGTTTTCCGGATGTTGCAGCCTTGGCAAATGCGTCGCTGGATGATGTGCTGGGTTTGTGGAGCGGCTTGGGTTATTACAGCCGCGCACGCAATATGCATCGTTGTGCCCAAGAGGTGATGCATCAGCACGCTGGAGTGTTTCCGCAATCAGCTCAGCAACTGCAACACTTGCCAGGTATCGGGCCATCCACAGCAGCCGCGATTGCGTCATTGTGTTTCAGTGAACGGGTGGCGATTCTGGACGGCAATGTGAAGCGGGTTTTGACACGTTATCTCGGGTTTTCGCAAGATTTGTCCGTAGTGGTTAATGAGCGGCGCTTGTGGCAACTGGCTCACGCGCTGCTGCCCCGGACTGATTTGGTTGATGCCATGCCACGTTACACCCAAGGCATGATGGATTTGGGGGCCACTTTGTGCACAGCCAGAAAGCCCGCATGTGAATCATGTCCCTTGCAAAATCAGTGCGTGGCCCACCGGCAGTTCACACCTTTGGATTTTCCGGTGAAAACACGTCGTATCAAGCGCAGTGCCCAATCCATCTGGATGCTTTGGGCGCGTACCCAGGACGGGGCGTTGTGGCTGAATAAGCGACCAACGCCTGGTGTTTGGGCTGGCTTGTATTGCTTTGCATTGTTTGACTCCCATCAGGAGATGCTTGCTTCTGTGCCTGATGTGTACCGTGTGCGGTTGTTGGGGTTGCCGGTTGTCAAGCATGTGTTGACGCACAAGGATTTGCATTTGCATCCTTTTCAGTTGGAGTTGCCATACGACCGCCCGCCCAATGTGTCCGGGGCTTGGTTTGAGTCCTCGCAGTGGGAGCGGTTGGGTATGCCTGCTCCGGTGCGCAAGTTATTACATTGGGTTTAGTGCGCATCCATTTCACGGTGGCGCTTGAGGGTGCTCCATTTTTGACAAAACAAAGTGTTGAGCTGCTCTACCAAGTAGACCGAACGGTGCTGCCCCCCGGTGCAGCCAATGGCCACAGTGACATAACTGCGATGGTTGTGAGCCAGTGCGTCCAGCCAGCCATCCAGAAACGCATGAATTTGCGTGGGCATGCGGCCCACTTCTGGCTCTTGCTGCAAAAATTCGATGACTGGCGCATCGCGGCCAGTGAGGGATCGCAGGGCTGGTTCGTAATGCGGATTGGGCAGCATGCGCACATCAAACACATAGTCGGCATCACTGGGGACACCTCGCTTAAAAGAGAATGACTCAAATACCAACGTCATTTGCTGGTTGGTGACAGAAATAATGTCTTTGATGTAGCTTTGAAGTTGCGAGGGTCTGATGATGCTGGTGTCAACCACATGGGCATTGGCGCGTAGCTCGCTGAGCAATTCGCGTTCGAGTTCAATGGCTTCATTCAAGGCATGCCGCTGGTCGTCATGGGTCGAATTTGTCTGGTATTCCGACAGCGGGTGACGTCTGCGTGTTTCAGAATACCGCCGAATCAACATACTGGTGCTGGCATCCAGAAAAATGCTGTCGACTTGAACGCCTTGTGCTTTGAGTGCAAGGAGCTGTTGGGGTACCAATGGTAAAGAGCTGGCGCTTCGCACATCCATGGCAATGGCCAACTGATTGTTCAGGTCGGTGCGTTCAAGCGACACCAAAGAGCTCAGCAATTCGGGGGGCAGGTTGTCGACACAATAAAAGCCTAAATCTTCCAGTGCATGCAGCGCAACCGATTTGCCTGAGCCGGACATGCCGGTGAGCAGCACCAAATGAAGTGAGGTAAGGTCAGTGGCCATGGTTTGAATTTTGGTTATGCAGCATGTCGCGTGCGTGTGTCAGGGTGCTGTCCAGCAAACGCTCACCACCCAGCATGCGAGCCAACTCGGCAACCCGCTCTTCGCTTGCCACAGAGGTCACTTGACTCAGTGTGCTTGATCCTTGTGTCTGTTTGCGTACCACCAGATGGTGATCTGCGCAGGCCGCAACCTGTGGCAGATGGGTGACTGCGAATACCTGGCGATCGGCACCCAGTTGATGCATGAGCCGCCCAACGGTTTCGGCGACCGCACCACCCACGCCAGAATCAACTTCGTCAAAAATCAAGGTTTGTGCACTCCCAAGCTGACTGGTGGTGACCGCAATGGCCAAAGCGATGCGAGAGAGTTCACCTCCTGAGGCGACTTTGTTGATTGGGCGTGGCGTACTGCCAGCATGCCCTGCAACCAAAAAACTCACCTCCTCCAGGCCACTTTGTGTGGGTTGCTGGCTGGGCTGCAAACTCACGGCAAATTGACCACCCTGCATGCCCAGACCCTGCATCGCTTGGGTGATGGTCTGGCTAAGTCGGGGGGCATGTTGATGCCGTGCTTTGGACAGCAATTTGGCCTGGGCTTGGTAAGCTCTCCAGGCTGCATCTTGTGCTTGTTCGAGTCCTTGCAGGTCTGAGGCTGACTCCAATCGGGCCAATTCGCTTCGCCAGTTGGACAGCAACTCTGGCAGTTCTTCAGGGTGGCGCTTGTAGCGCCTGGACAGTGAGAGCCAGTGGCTCATTCGCTCATCAAGTTCATTCAAGCGCTGGGGATCCAGTTCGGTTTTCCGCAGGTAAGCTTTCAGTGAATGAACAACGTCCTCCATTTGCGCAAGGCTGGATGCCAAAACCTCTGATTGCGCTTTGAATAGGGGTTCGATATGCTCATTTTTTTGAAGCATCTCAAGGCTGCTTCCAACGCGACTCAAGGCGCTGTTATCAACCTCATCCAAAGAGGTCAGGACGTGTTGGGCCGCCTCCAGTAAACCTTGGGCATTGGAGAGTCTGGCATGCTCCGCATTCAGCTCTGGCCATTCATCAACGCCCGGGGCCAATTTCTCCAGCTCACCAATTTGCCAGATCAGGCGCTCGCGTTCATCCAGTAAGGTGGATTGGGCTGCGTTGGCTTGGCTCAGTCGTTCTTGCGCAGTGCGCCATGCTTGCCAGGTGGTGGCTGTTGCCGTGGTGGATATTTGTGCGTAGGCATCCAGTAGCGACCGTACCGCATCGGCCCGGGTCAGGCTTTGCCAAGCATGTTGACCATGAATGTCGAGCAATTGTTCACCCAAGGCGCGCAATTGTGTAGCTGTTGCCGGGCTGGCGTTGATCCAGGCGCGGCTTTTGCCCTGGATGTCGACGGTACGACGCAGCAAGAGAGTGGCTTCCTGGTCAAACCCGGCAGCGTCAAGCCAATCTAATATTTCAGGAGCGGTGTCAAACTCGGCACTGACTTCGGTTCGTTCACTGCCTTCGCGAATGACACTCACATCAGCGCGCCCACCTGTGACGAGTTGCAGAGCGTCGATCAGGATCGATTTGCCAGCCCCGGTTTCACCCGTCAACACCGTAAAGCCATCTGCCAAATCCAGATCAAGCTCGCGCACGATGACAAAGTTGCGCAAAACAATGCGTTTGAGGCTCACGTGGCGGCTACTCCTTCGTTCCAATGCAATTTTTCCCGCAGGGTGTCAAAGTATGACCAGCCTTTGGGGTGAAGAAAGCGTACATGGTGCTCAGAGCGCTCCACCTCAATGCGGTCACCATGCAGCAAAGAAGCCAATGATTGCATGTCAAAACTGGCACTGGCATCTCTTCCTGCAACTATTTCAATCGCTATGTGTGAGGTGTTGGCAAGCACAATGGGCCGATTGGACAAGGTATGTGGCGCAATCGGGACCATCACCCAGCCAGGAATCGAAGGGTGTAGCAACGGGCCGCCTGAAGACAAGGCATAAGCGGTCGAGCCTGTGGGGGTGGCGATGATCAAGCCATCCGCCCGCTGGTTGGCCACAAAATGCCCGTCCACTTCTACGCGCAGTTCAACCATGCCTGATGCTGCGCCACGATTGACGACCACATCGTTCATGGCCATCGCCTTGTAAACACAATGCCCATCGCGCATCACCCGTGCACTGATCACGCTACGGTGATCTTCTTCATACTCGCCTTCCAACATGCGAGCCAGGTTGGCAGAAAAATTGTCGTAGGGGATATCGGTGATGAAGCCCAGGCGACCTTGGTTGATTCCAATCAACGGAACACCATAGGCTGCCAGCTGGCGGCCTATGCCCAGCATGGTGCCATCACCACCAACCACCAGTCCAAGATCGCACTGTGCGCCAATCTGCGCCACGCTTAAAGCCGGGTAGTCGGTTAAACCCATGTTGCGAGCCGTGTCGTGTTCAATCACCACTTCGCAACCTCTGTCTTCAAGGAAATGCAAAATGGTTTCCAGTGCGTTGCGCGAACTGGTTCCTGATGTGCCCGTGGCAATGGTTTGGTATTTGCCAATCAATGCCACGTGATGGAAATTTGACTTCATTGGTAAATTACATCACTAAAATGAAACGATGCTGGATGATCGTGCCAAGTTATTGTTAAAAGCCCTTGTCGAGCGTTATATCGCCGATGGGCAGCCTGTGGGGTCGCGAACCTTGTCGCGGGCTTCGGGGTTGGAGTTGTCACCTGCGACGATTCGCAATGTGATGTCGGATCTGGAAGAATTGGGCCTGATTGCCAGCCCACATACCTCGGCTGGGCGGATTCCAACGGCACGTGGTTACAGGCTGTTTGTGGACACCATGCTGACCGTTCAGCGTGGTCACTTGGGTGCGCATAGCCTGGCCCCGGATCAGCCGCAAAAAGTCATCTCCAATGCTGCCAATTTACTCTCCAGCCTTTCTCAGTTTGTGGGTGTGGTGATTGCGCCAAAACGTACATCTGTTTTTCGGCACATTGAATTTTTGCGCTTGTCTGCGCGTCGCTTACTCGTCATCATCGTGTCACCCGAAGGCGATGTACAAAACCGGGTCATTTTTACTGAAATTGATTTTTCTCAGGCCCATTTGGTTGAAGCGGCTAATTACCTGAATGCCAACTATGTGGGTTTGGCCATAGAGCAGGTTCAGGAACGCCTCAGAAATGAAGTTGACTCACTGCGTGTGGAGATTGCCAGCTTGATGAGTGCGGCGGTTGCGGCCAATACCGAGGTTTTGTCTGAAGCGCAGGACGAGGTGGTGATTTCAGGAGAGCGAAACCTGCTGGCGGTGAGTGATTTTTCGCATGACATGAGCCACTTGCGGAGAGCTTTCGACCTCTTTGAGCAAAAAGCGCAATTGATGCGTTTGCTCGATGTAACCGGCCAAGCGGAGGGGGTGCGAATATTTATAGGTGGCGAGAGTCAGGTTGTGCCTTTTGAGGATTTGTCGATCGTGACCGCTCCGTATGAGGTGGATGGACAGGTGGTCGGGAAACTGGGGGTGGTGGGCCCCACGCGAATGGCGTATGACCGGATGATCCAAATTGTGGATATCACCTCCAAATTGGTCAGCAATGCGCTGAGTCATCACAAGTAGCCCTTTACAATCTTGCGTTCGGTCGGGCCGTTAGCTCAGTTGGTTAGAGCAGAGGACTCATAATCCTTTGGTCGTAGGTTCAAGTCCTACACGGCCTACCACTTAAAAAGTGTTGTATAATACGAAGCTTAGCGGCTGTAGCTCAGTTGGATAGAGTACTTGGCTACGAACCAAGGGGTCGTGGGTTCAATTCCTGCCAGCCGCACCATAACAAAAGTGTTATAGAAAACAGCCTAGAGATCAAAAGTCTCTAGGCTGTTTTTCTTTGTGGATTTGGTTTTTGTACTTTTGAAGATATTTTCAAATGAAGAAATTGACCTTGACACGCCCGGATGATTGGCATCTTCATGTGCGCGATGGTGATGCGCTGCACACGGTAGTGCCCCATACCGCCGCACAGTTCGCGCGCGCCGTGATCATGCCGAATCTGCGCCCACCGGTGACCAGCACAGCTCAAGCGCTGGCCTACAAAGATCGAATTGTTGCTGCGCTTGCCCCGGGGCAAAAATTTGAGCCCCTGATGACGCTGTACCTGACGGACAAGCTCCCCGCAGAAGAAATCACCAGGGCGCATGAGGCCGGTTTGGTCGCCGTCAAGCTTTACCCCGCCGGGGCCACCACCAACAGCGATGCCGGGGTGACGGATGTGCGCAAGGTCTACCCCGTCCTTGAGGCCATGCAGCGTGTCGGCATGCCCTTGCTGATTCACGGTGAGGTCACTTCACCAGAGATTGATCTGTTTGACCGTGAAGCTGTCTTTATCGATACCCAGCTGATCCCGCTGCGCCGAGATTTCCCCGAACTCAAAATCGTGTTCGAACACATCACGACGAAAGAGGCGGCTGACTATGTGCAGGCCTCAGATGAATTTTTGGCCGCCACGCTGACCGCCCACCACCTGTTGTTCAATCGCAACGCTATTTTTACCGGTGGCATTCGCCCACACTACTACTGTTTGCCGGTATTGAAGCGGGAAACCCACCGCCAGGCCTTGCTGGCTGCGGCGACCAGTGGCAACAAGAAATTTTTTCTGGGTACCGACAGTGCGCCCCACGCGGTGCACCTGAAGGAGCACGCTTCAGGCTGTGCCGGTTGTTACACCGCTCACGCAGCCATGGAACTCTATGCCCAGGCCTTTGATTCGGTTGGTCAGCTGGACAAGCTGGAAGCTTTTGCCAGCTTCAACGGGGCCGATTTTTACGGCTTGCCGCGCAACACCGGCACACTCACACTGGTCCGTGAAAGCTGGACACCGCCCAGCAGTTTTGCTTTTGGCCAGGCTGAACTGAAACCTTTGTGCAGTGGTGAAACTCTGCCGTGGCGGGTCATCGCCGAGCATTGACGTGATGCCCGCGAGTCAAGCGCTTGCCGACATTGATTGGACTGCTCCCTGGTTGTCGCCGTGGCGGCGATGTGGGGAACCCATCGCCCAGCGTGTGCTGAGCACCGGATTGCAGCCTGCGGCACTGAATGCGGCGGTGCAAAACCGCTGGCCAGACACCCGCCAAGCCCCCGTCCGTTTTGTTCCGCAAGCCGACCTGCCCGCCGGACAAGCCTACGAACAGTATATTTTTGATAGCGCTCAATGCCCGACACGAGAGGGATTACACGATTTTTTCAATGGCTTGGCGTGGCTGCACTTTCCACAGATCAAGCAGCGGCTAAACCACTTGCACGTGGCCCAAATCGCCCAGACCGGCATTGCGCCGGTGCGTGGCCCGGCGCGGGATGGCTTGACCCTGTTTGATGAAAATGCCGCCCTGATCCGTGCCCCCGACGAACTCTGGCAGGACTTGCTGGCCAAAAACTGGCGGCGGGTGTTTGTTGACCTGCGCCCGCTATGGGCTGAAACCACCTTGGTGTTGTTTGGTCATGCCTTGCTGGAAAAACTGGTTTACCCAAGAAAACCGATCACAGCCCATGTATATCGTGCGCATCCAGCTACTGATTGCATAGCGGATATGGATGCCTGGGTAGCCGCCAGCCTGAGTGCTGAACAACTTGCCAGCAAGCCGTTTGCGCATTTGCCGGTGCTGGGTGTTCCAGGGTGGTGGCCTGCCAACGAAACACCAGGGTTTTACGACGATGCCAGCGTGTTCAGACCGGCCCGAACCCAAGAGGTGATAGCCGGGTAAATCGTCAGTTTCTGTAGGGAATTGCGCTTGAAAAGCGTTGAAATTTTGCCGTTCGCCACTACCATTCACGCCATCTCGCGGCCAAGCCGCTTGTTTTTTCAAAGGACATCATGAAACGCATTATTTTGTTTGTACTGACCAATGTGTTGGTGGTTGCCGTGCTGGGTATCGTGGCCAGTTTGCTGGGGGTGAACCGTTACCTGACCTCCAATGGTCTGAATCTCGGTGCCCTGCTGGGTTTCGCGCTGATCATGGGTTTTGGCGGGGCCATCATCTCCTTGCTGATCAGCAAGCCCATGGCCAAATGGACATCGGGCGTGCGCATCATCAACCAGCCTGCCAATGCCGACGAAGCATGGATCGTCAACACCGTGCAAAAGCTGGCCGAAAAAGCTGGCATTGGCATGCCTGAGGTGGGTATTTTTGAAGGTGACCCGAATGCCTTTGCCACCGGCGCATTCAAAAACTCCTCCCTGGTGGCGGTCAGTACCGGTTTGCTGCAAGGCATGACACACGAAGAAATTGAAGCCGTCATCGCCCACGAAGTGGCGCACGTGGCCAATGGCGACATGGTCACCATGACCCTGATTCAGGGCGTGATGAACACTTTTGTGGTGTTCCTGAGCCGCGTGATTGGTTACGCGGTGGACAGCTTCCTGCGCAAGGGTGACAGCGAAAGCAGTGGCCCCGGTATCGGCTACATGATCACCACCATCGTGCTCGACATCGTGCTGGGTTTTGCCGCTGCCATCGTGGTCGCCTGGTTCAGTCGCCATCGTGAATTCCGCGCCGACGCTGGTGCGGCGCAACTGATGGGCCGCCGCCAGCCGATGATCAACGCCTTGGCTCGTTTGGGTGGCATGCATCCGGGTGAACTGCCCAAGAGCGTGGCAGCCTTTGGTATTGCCGGTGGCATTGGCCAATTGTTCTCGACCCACCCACCGATTGAAGACCGTATCACGGCCCTGCAAAACGCGCAGGCTTAAACCTCTAGCGCCATGGAAATTTCGACCTGGTTGACTTTTTTTGCCGCCTCCTGGGCGATCAGCATCTCGCCTGGGCCGGGGGCTATTGCGGCCATGAGCGCCGGGTTGAACCATGGTTTTCGCTACGGTTACGTCACCATCATCGGCCTGGTGCTGGGCATCTGGTCGCAGTTGCTGATTGTGGGGGTCGGCCTGGGCGCTTTGATCAGTACTTCTGCCACGGCTTTCACCGTGGTCAAGTGGCTCGGGGTGGCTTATCTGGTTTGGCTGGGTATCGCGCAATGGCGTGCACCGGCGCGGCCCATGGTGGCACTTTCCGACAACCAGGACAATGTGCCCCAGCGCCAACTGGTCTTCAAGGCCTGGATGATCAATGTAGTCAACCCTAAAGGCACGGTATTCTTGCTGGCGGTGGTGCCGCAGTTCATCAATCTGAGCCAGCCGCTGCTGCCGCAGTACCTGATCATCGGCCTCACCCTGGCTTTCACCGACATGGTGGTGATGTCAGGCTACACTGCGCTGGCTTCCCGTGTGTTGGGTGCGCTGAAGGAGCCACACCACATTCGCGCCATGAACCGGATTTTTGGCAGCCTGTTTGTGCTGGCAGGCTCACTGCTGGCGCTGTTCAAGCGGGCGAATTGAAATTTATACTTTTTTTGGCTCTAGCGCTTGTCCAGTAAGCGCAGGCAGCTATCAAATTAAAGTAGATTTTGCCAGGGCCTCTGCCAGCTTGATCCCATCCACCGCCGCTGACAAAATTCCCCCGGCGTAGCCTGCACCTTCACCGCCTGGATACAACCCATGGGTGTTCAGACTCTGAAAATCCTCGCCACGAGGCATGCGCAGGGGGGACGAGGTGCGGGTTTCCACGCCGGTCAGCACCGCGTCGGGCATGTCAAAGCCCTTGATTTTTTGGCCAAAGGCCGGCAGCGCTTCACGCATGGCAGCAATGGCGTAGTCGGGCAGAGCCTGGTGTAAATCGCCCAGTTTGACCCCAGGTTTGTACGAAGGCAGCACCGAGCCGAAGGTGGTTGAGGCCTCGCCGTGAATGAATTCACCGACCAGTTGCCCCGGGGCTTCGTAGTTACTGCCACCCAGCACAAAGGCGCGTGATTCCAGCTGGCGTTGCAGATTGATGCCCGCCAGAGGGTGCACGGTGGATGAATTGGCTGCTATTAATTGAATAGCTTCTTGCGCATATTTCATGCCGTCTACAGCCCCAAAAGCCATACAAAAAGCAGCCTCATCCTGCGGGTAGTCCACTGGCTCGATACCCACCACCATGCCGGCATTGGCGTTGCGTTCATTGCGCGAATACTGGCTCATGCCATTGGTCACCACCCGCCCCAATTCACTGGTGGCGGCCACCACCGTGCCACCGGGGCACATGCAAAAGCTGTAAACCGCACGGCCATTTTGCGCATGGTGCACCAGTTTGTAGTCGGCAGCGCCGAGCTTGGGGTCTCCCGCATGGCGGCCCCAGCGGGCCCGGTCAATCACGCTTTGCGGGTGCTCAATGCGAAAACCCACCGAGAACGGCTTGGCCTCTAGCGTCACGCCACGCTCATGCAACATGGCAAACGTATCGCGTGAGCTGTGGCCCAGCGCCATCACCACCTGGTCGGCCCGCAGGGTGTAACTTTGGCCGGTGTGTTGATCCAGCACGGTGAGGCCACGCAACTGGCGGCCCTGTGCACCGGCTTCAATCTGCACATCGGTCACCCGTTGCTCAAAGCGAATCTCGCCACCCAGGGCAATGATTTGCTCACGCAGGTTTTCCACCACTTTGACCAGTTTGAAGGTGCCAATGTGCGGGTGCGACTCCACCAGAATCTCGGGCGGCGCACCGGCTTTGACCAGCTCTTGCATCACCTTGCGTCCCAGATGGCGCGGGTCTTTGATCTGGCTCCAGAGTTTGCCGTCAGAGAAGGTGCCCGCGCCGCCTTCGCCAAACTGCACGTTGGATTCCGGGTTGAGCACATGTTTGCGCCACAGGCCCCAGGTGTCCTGGGTGCGTTCGCGCACCTTCTTGCCGCGCTCCAACACAATCGGTTTGAAGCCCATGTGGGCCAGAATCAGGGCAGAAAAAATGCCGCAGGGGCCAAAACCGACCACCACCGGGCGCAGTTGACTATCGGCGGGAGCCTGCGCCACCAACCGGTAAGCCATGTCCGGCGTGGCTTGAATGTGTGGGTTGTCTGCGTGGCGCAGCAGCAGGTTGGCCTCAAGCGTGGTGGAAGACAGTTCGGCATCCACGATGTACACCACCCGCACTTGCGCCTTGCGGGCATCAAAGCTGCGTTTGAAAATGTGCCAGTGGGTCAGGTCGTTGGAGGCAATCCCCAGGGTTTGCCGGATGAGTGCCTGCAGCTCTTCAGGGCTGTGGTCTAGCGCGAGTTTGAGTTCAGAGAGTCGAATCATGATGCATGTGCAGTGGGCTTGTGTTTATCAAGCAGAAGCTGCGCATTTTAAAGGGGCGTCACACGGGCAGAAAACCTTCCACCGACAGGTAGCGCTCACCAGTGTCGTAGTTGAACCCCAGCACCGTCGCGCCAGGTGGCAGGTCTGGCAGTTTTTGCGCAATGGCGGCCAGCGTCGCGCCGCTGGAAATACCCACCAGCATGCCTTCTTCGGTGGCACTGCGCCGGGCGTATTCGCGGGCCGCTTCGGCTTCGACCAGAATCACACCGTCGAGCAATTCGGTGCGCAGATTTTTGGGGATGAAGCCCGCACCAATGCCCTGGATCGGGTGCGGCGCAGGGCTGCCACCAGAGATCACGGGCGAGGCCGAGGGCTCCACCGCAAACACTTTCAAGTTCGGCCATTGGGCTTTCAGCACCTGGGCCACGCCAGACAAGTGCCCGCCCGTTCCCACGCCGGTGATGAGGGCATCAATACCGTCGGGAAAATCCGCCAGAATTTCCTGTGCCGTGGTGCGCACATGGGCCTCGATGTTGGCCGGGTTCTCAAACTGCTGGGGCATCCAGCTGCCGGGCGTGGCATCGACCAGCTCTTGTGCGCGGGCAATCGCCCCTTTCATGCCTTTTTCGCGCGGGGTCAGGTCAAACGACGCGCCATACGCCAGCATCAGGCGGCGGCGCTCGACGCTCATGCTGTCGGGCATCACCAAAATCAGCTTGTAGCCTTTGACGGCGGCCACCAGCGCCAAGCCCACACCGGTGTTGCCCGAAGTGGGTTCGATGATGGTCGCGCCGGGTTGCAACTCACCCGATTTCTCAGCGGCTTCCACCATCGCCAAGGCAATACGGTCTTTGATCGAACCACCGGGGTTGCTGCGCTCGGACTTGATCCAGACGTTTTGACCCGCTCCAAACAGGCGGTTGATGTGCACATGGGGTGTGCTGCCAATGGTTTGCAGGATGTTGTCGACTTTCATGGGCTCTGGCTCCTCAGGTTGATGGATCAGCCATTTTGAACCAGTTGATCAACTGGTTTGGGCATATGGTTAAAAGCACGAGCTATAAGCCGCGATAATGCCCCTGTGAAGCCCACCAGACTGCTGGAGGAACGTCCGGACTGCATAGGGCAGCGTAGCAGCTAACGGCTGTCCACTGAAAGCCTGAGCCGCAAGGCCTGGGTATAAGGTGAGGATCAGAGCAACAGAGACGAGCCGATTCAATTCGGGTGAAACGGGCAATCTCTACGCGCAGCAATACCAAGTAGGCCAGCGTTGATGGGGCCCCCAGAGCTGGCGGGTAGGTAGCACCGAGCCACGGAGTGATCCGTGGCCCAGATTAATGACAGTCACACCGGGGGTAACCCCGGTGCACAGAATCCGGCTTATCGGTGGGCTTCACACTTATTCAAATCACGCTGCACGGGGTGCAGCGTGATCGGGTTCAACCCCTGGCCAGCAGCGTTTGCCCGAGGGCAAACACCGAGTTGGGTGCGTTGGTGCGAATCGGCGCATGCACCGGTTTTTTGAACACGCCACGGTTGGGCGCTGGTTTTTGTTCAATCTTCACACCCTTGGCCAACTGCTCCAGTACCAGCGAGCGCAGTGTCACGGACTGCATGAAGTCCAGCACCTTGGCGTTCATTGAATCCCACAAGTCTTGCGCCATGTCCTGGCTGTTGACTTCTTCTTTGGGGTTCGGTTTAGGGGGGGCATCTTCTACCGCGCAGATGATGTCGGCCACCGTGATGGCATCAGAGCGCTGACCCAGGGTGTAGCCACCGCCTGGCCCACGGGTGCTGCTGACCAGACCCTGCTGGCGCAACTTGCTGAACATTTGCTCCAGGTACGACAGCGAAATTTGCTGACGCACGGCAATGTCGGACAAGGGCACAGGGCCGAGCTTTTCACGCAGGGCGACATCAATCATGGCAGTGACGGCAAAACGGCCTTTGGTACTTAAACGCATATCGGTTACTCCTATCAGTGTCTGTGGATGTGACACGTGGTGAACTATAAAGTTCCAATCACTTCGTGTAAATTCGTATTAACCACAAATAAACTTCGACAAAATCGAAGCATCAAGCAAGATACATGAGGCTGTCGGCATGAATTTCAAGCATCTTTATTATTTTTGGGTCACCGCCAAGTCGGGTGGCATCATGCGTGCAGGCGAGCAACTGCACACCACGCCGCAAACCTTGTCGGGGCAAATCAAATTGCTGGAAGACTGGCTGGGACGCCAACTGTTTCGCAAAAGTGGCCGCCAACTGGAGCTGACCGAGCATGGCCGTCTGGCGCTGGGCTATGCTGACCAGATTTTCAGCCTGGGGCAAGACCTTGAAACCGCCTTGCGGCAAGCCCGCGGCACCCAGCGGCGGCTGGACTTTCGGGTGGGTGTGGCCGATTCGGTGTCGAAGTCGGTGGCTTATCGGCTGCTGGAGCCCGCGTTTTCGATGACGCAGCCGATCAAACTGCTGGCCAGCGAAGGCAAGTTTGATGACTTGCTGGCGCAGCTGGCCTTGCATCGGCTGGATCTGGTGATTGCCGATGAGCCGATGCCCGCACGGGTCAGCGTCAAAGCGTTTAACCACCCGTTGGGCCGCAGTGCCATGAGCTTTTTTGCCGCCCCTGCGCTCCAGCCGCGTCTTCAGGGGGCGTTTCCGGGCTGTCTGTCGGGTGTGCCGATGCTGGTTCCCGGGGCCACGGCCTCGGTGCGTCAGCAACTGGAGGGTTGGTTTGCCAAACACCAGATTACCCCGGTGGTGGTGGGTGAGTTTGATGACGCTGCATTGATGAAAGCCTTTGGTCGCGAAGGCCAGGGTGTGTTTTTGGCCCCCAGCGTGCTTGAAAAAGCAACCTGCAGCGAATTTGGCGTGTCGGTGGTGGG
>VIKI01000026.1 GCA_008080595.1 Comamonadaceae bacterium | reverse complement strand
CTGCACCTGCACCTGCACCTGCACCTGCACCTGCACCTGCACCTGCACCTGCACCTGCATCAACTGCTGCGGCCGACCAAGCTGCTGTTGATGCCATGATCATCGCTGATGCCAACCGAGCCGCCGCAGTCATCCAACAAGCTGGCATTCTGGCTAACAACGCTGCTGGGGGGAACATCAATGCGTTCGATGCCGAAGATGCCACACGTGCGTTGAGGCAGTATGTTGCGGCCAATCAACAAGATCGCGCAATGCAACTCGCTTCGGGAATGCCTGTAGCCACCCAACTGGATGCGTTTTTGAAGGACAACGGTGATTTACGCCGTTTGGTCAACGGCAGTCGTCTGGATTTAATGACCGTGGATCAACGGGTGGCTGCCATCACCCGCTGGATGGAAGACGAGATGCGCAACCAGCAAGGTGTAAACGGTGTCAACCCCAGTGGCCCCAATGAGGTTTCGATGGCCAACATTGTCTCGAACATGAGTGATCAAGGGCGCATTGTGTGGGCCAACAAAATTGCGTTAGACCAGGCCAACGGAAGCACCCCTTGAACAGGGCCAATTTATGAACCGGAACTTTCGGTCATTGATTTGCTGAGCAGCGTTACCGCCGTACATGTCGGTGTTGCCAATCAACTGGCCGAACTACAACAATGCATGCACTTGACTGCTATCCAATGCACTGAGCTCATACCTCCGTGCGCACCAGGCGGACAAAATTCAGGATACGAATGGCATCCCCCTGCGGGCCTCTGCCTTGGGGAAACTGTGCGGGATTGCCCACTTTCGGGTCACTGCGCTGGGAACCTGCACCGTGTACGTCGCGCCAAGCGCCACGCATGAAGCCCATGGCCCGACCGAAAGCGATGTAGACCGCTGCATTGTCCATGTTGGCATTGCTGTGTGTGGTGCTGCTCCAGTAGGCCGGGTAGTCGGCTTGACCGGCTTCATTGGTGATGGGGGTGGTGCGAAAGAGCGCGTCAATGGCGGCAGAACCGGTGGCCTCCGGTGAGCGGGTGTAGTCCACGAGGCTTTGAAGTTCTTTGGCATTGGGCAGCCGCCAATCGTTGTACCCCAGGTAGTTTTCACGGTTTTTGGTTTGCACCCAACGCAGTGCCGCGGGCCAGTCCATGCCGGTTGCGCTGTCGGATTGCGCCCACATCAAGGCGCTGCTGCGATCGGTTACGGTGGCATTGCCGTTGTCTATAAAAGTATTGCGGCCATACGCCGGATTGCCGCGCACACATTGGAGGAAAAATGTTTTCTCAGCTCGGCCCGGCATGATCAGGTCGTAGCCCTTGATGCGTCCATCTGCAAAGTTGACCCCAAACAGTTTGCCCATGTCCGGGCGATTTTTTGTGGCATAGAGCGTGCTGGATGCGTACTGCGCGTCGATCAGCCGCTCCCCCCGGCTGACATCGCCATAGGCAAACAGGAAGTAACGGGTATCGATGAACGGTTTGTGGCTGGCCGTGAGTTCGCCCGGGCCGGGGCCTCGGCCACTGAAATCCATCAGCGAATACAGCTCCTTGATGGTGGGCAAACGCCAATCCGAATAGCCGCCGTAGCGCATGGCATTGAGCTCGGCGGGACGGCGTTGAATCTGCGCCCAGGTCAGTTTGTCGTGCTGATCGATGCGGGCATCACCATTCGTATCGGGGCTGCGCTGCCAGGTCAGCCCCGTGGCCTTGTCCTGCACGCTCAGGCCATCAGGGGACAGCACATAGTTCGGTTGCTGGGTGGCAAACTGCGCATCTTGGCCAAAATAGGCATCGCCTTTTTGCGGGCACACCGTTTCCCGGATCTGGTCGTAACACGCCGTTTGTCCAGTGGTGGCTACCTGATAAGGCAACTGAGGATTTGCGCTGGCCTGGGCGACCCAAGCCAGGGCAGCACAAACGCCCATGATGAAGTGGGTCTGCATGGTGACTCTCCTGAGGGTGGTTGGGATGGCGGGAGTATTCCCAACCCGCATGACGGATCGGCATCTTCATGCATGACAAAAATGTTAGCCAGGCTCGTAGGTAGTGCAAAAAGCAAGGGATCGCATCAGCGATCCCTTTGGCCGCTTTATGCGGCTGATTTCTGGAGCCCGCCGGGGAGGCTTGGGGCCTCAGGCGAAGCTGTCAGCCATCAAGGCATTGAACCAGGTGTTCATGTCTTTGAAGTTCTCCGCATTCCACGTGTCTGCGGCGACGACCCCGGCACCAGCCACTTTCATTTTGGCGCTTGCTGTGTCGTATTGGTAAACCGCAGTTAACCAGGATGCCTGTGTCATGGTGATGGTGGAGTAACAAGCCGAGTTGGTGACCGGGGCCGGGTCAGGTTGCAGGCCAGCCAGTGACCGAACAATGGCATCCGCGCAGACCTTGGCTTCCTGGTTGGCAATGTGGCCCGCCTTGGGCTGGGTGGTGTCGCTGGCATCCCCAATGATGTGAATTCTGGGGGTCTTGGTGCTCTCGTAAGTCAGGTGGTTGACGGTGGCAAAGCGTCCATCCAGCGAGTTGTTCAGTCCTGCTGCGGCGATCAAATTACCGGCCTTCTGGCGTGGAATCAGGTTAATGACACCCAGACCGTTTTGGGGCCCCAGGGTGGTGGCCAGGCTCATGGTGGCCGGATCCACACTTTGAACTTCGGCGTTGGGGATGTAGTCGATGTTGTGCATTTTGAAGGCGGCTTCAAAAAGCGTTTTTTCGGCCAGAATGGCCGCATTGGCATCCAGCACAATCACCTTGGACTTGGGCTTGTTCTTCTTCAGCCAGTCAGCGACCAGGCAAGCTCGCTCGTAGGGGCCAGGGGGGCAGCGGTACGGGGCTTTGGGAATGGTCAGTGCAAAAGTGCTGCCATCCGCCATGGCCTTCAACTGGTTGGCGAGCAAGGTGGTTTGTGCTCCCGCTTTCCATGCGTGTGGCATGCGATCAGAAGCACCCAGGCCAGGCATTTCGTCAAAATCAATACCGGGGGCCATGACAATTCGGTCAGCCGCCAGGATGGTGCCGTCAGCAAGTTTGACTTTCAAGCCCACCGTGTCAATTTCTTTGACATCGCTCTTGATCACCGTCACACCATAAGCCGATGTCAAATTGCTGTAGTTGTAGGTCAGGCTGGACAGGGTGCGCTGGCCTGAAAGAACCAGCGAACTCATGATGTTGGAGACGTAGCTGGATTCGCGTTCAATCAGTGTGACCGCAATGCTATTGCCCCACAGGCGCAGGTATTTGGCCACGGTGACACCTGCCATGCCACCCCCAATCACGATAACGCGGGATTTGACCGTGCCAGGCGTGGGGGTAGGTGTCGGTGCTGGCGTAGTGCGGGGATCACGCTCTTTCTTTTTTTTATCATCTGCCCAAGTCAGTGGTGAAGTCGCAGCCAACAAAACGCCGCCCGTCGACAAAAAGTATCGTCTATCCATGATAAAGCTCCTGATGTTTGGGGGTTAGCGCTGGGTTGACAGCCAGCTTGAAAGTGACAGCAACTGGGCATCGGTAAAGCCCATGGCGTGTTTGGCCATGATGCCGTTGCCTTCTTTGCCGGCTTGGAACTCCTTGAGTTCTTTGTAGATTTCGTTGGAAGATTTGCCAGCCAGTTTGTCAAACCCTGGGCCTTTGCCGTTTGTGCCGTGGCACTGGAAGCAGTTGGATGCCAGCAATCGCCCCGCTGGCGGGGCGGTCTGGGCTTGGGCCCCCAAACTCAAGCCAAACATGCAGACGGCTGCACCGACTGCCGAACGAAGAAGATGTCTCATGGTTAACCTTTCTGAAAAAGTAGACATCAGTGTCGGCTTATGTCGTGTGTCTTTCTGTCTGACTTTGTAAAGGCTTGTAACTGAGGGATTGGGGGGGGGCGGGTGCTGTGGCCTAGACGGAACGGATACGGATAGGAAATTAACTGCCTGAGCTCAAGTAAGGCTTGCGTTTTTGACATCCTGACAGCTTTGAGTTGTCGCAGCTTTCCCAAGGATCGACACCGACTTCGGCCCGCACGAACACGGTGACCCCAACCTGTTCGTTCAGGAGACAGCCTCCGAAGAAATTAAATTCAGTGACTTAAGCCAAGCACTGAATGTAGAAAATGCCGTGTCAATCCATCAGGCCGTGCCGCCCACCGTCAGCCCATCGAGCCGCAGCGTCGGCTGACCGACACCGACCGGCACACTCTGGCCTTCTTTGCCGCAGGTGCCGACCCCGCTGTCGAGCTTCATGTCGTTGCCAATCATGCTGACACGCTTGAGGCATTCCGGGCCGCTGCCGACCAGTGTGGCCCCTTTGACCGGGTATTGAATCTTGCCGTTTTCCACCCAGTAGGCGACGCTGGCCGAGAACACAAATTTGCCGCTGGTGATATCCACCTGGCCGCCGCCGAAGTTGGTGGCGTACAGGCCTTTTTTGATGCTGGCGACGATTTCTTCAGGAGCCTTGTCGCCACCGAGCATGTAGGTGTTGGTCATGCGCGGAATCGGCACGTTGGCGTAGCTCTCACGCCGGCCATTGCCGGTAGGTTGGACACCCATCAGGCGGGCGTTCATGCTGTCCTGGATGTAGCCCTTCAGAATGCCGTCTTCAATCAACACATTGCGCTGGCTGGCGTTGCCTTCGTCGTCCACGTTGAGGGAGCCACGCCGGTCGGCAATCGTGCCGTCGTCCAGCACCGTGACCCCTTTGGCGGCCACGCGCTGGCCGATGCGGCCACTGAAGGCGCTGGAACCTTTGCGGTTGAAGTCGCCCTCCAGCCCGTGGCCAATCGCTTCGTGCAACAAGATACCGGGCCAGCCCGAACCCAGCACCACCGTCATTTCACCGGCCGGGGCCGGGCGGGCCTCCAGGTTGGTGAGTGCCGAGGACACCGCTTCATCGACATACTCGCCAATCAGCGCGTCGTCAAAGTAGGCGAAACCAAAACGCCCGCCACCACCGGCCGAGCCCATTTCACGGCGACCTTTTTGTTCGACGAACACCGTCACCGAAAGGCGCACCAATGGACGCACATCGGCTGCCAAGGTGCCATCGGCGCGGGCCACCAGCACCACATCATGCTCGGCGGCCAGCCCGGCCATGACTTGGGCCACGCGCGGGTCTTTGGCCCGGGCCAGCTGCTCTACTTTTTCCAGCAGCTTGACTTTGGCGGTGCTGTCCAGGCTGGCAATCGGGTCCAGACCGTGGTACAGAGAACGTGAAGATGCTATCTTTTTAGGTGCTACTCGCGCACGTCCTGACTGGGCTACAGCCCCAATGGATCGCACAGTTCGGGCGGCATCGAGCAAGGAGGCGGCGGAAATGTCGTCGGAATAGGCAAAGGCGGTTTTTTCGCCGCTGACGGCGCGTACACCGACACCCTGGTCGATGGAGAACGAGCCGGTTTTGACAATGCCCTCCTCCAGGCTCCAGCCCTCGCTGCGGGTGGTCTGAAAGTACAGGTCAGCTTCGTCCACCTGATGGGCCTTGATTTCGGCCAGGGCGCGTCTGAGGTGGGACTCATCCAGCCCAAACGGGGTAAGCAAGAGGGATTTGGCAATGCCAAGACGTTCAAGAGTGGGTTCGCGTGAAATCATCGCGCGATTCTAGGGCTTGGGCTCAGATTGAACGCTCAGGCGGCCGACTCAACCACTTGAACAATGCGGCATCGTCCTCATCGGCCAGACCGTGGGCGCTGGCGGCGGCAAACACATCCCGTGCCGCAGCCCCCAAAGGCCCGGCAAAGCCAACCGACTGCTCAGCCTGCAACGCCAGGCGGGTGTCTTTTTGCAGCAGCGTCATGTGGGCGCGGGGCGCGTAGTCACCCGCAATGGCGCGGCGCATACGGTCGGAGCCGATCCAGCTTTGGCCGCTGGAATGTTCGATCACCTCCAGCGTGCGGGTCAAATCCAGGCCCAGGTGCTGCGCCAGCGCCAGCACTTCAGCCGCAGCCACCAGGTTGATGCCTGCGGCCAGGTTGTTGACCAGCTTGGTGCGCGCCGCATCACCGACACGCTCACTGATGACAAAACGCTGACTGGCCAGGGTTTCCAGCAAGGCGTGATGCTGCGCCAGCACGGTCGCATCACCCGCCAGCATCAGGCTCATGCTGCCCTCTTGGGCCCGCGCGGGGCCGCCCGACATGGGGGCATCCACCACCGCCACGCCCAGGCTTTGCAGGCGTGCGCCCATCCGCGCCACATCGTCGGGGGCCAGGGTCGGGCACAGGAACACGGTTTGCCCCGGTTGCAGAGTGTCGGCCAGCCCGTGCGCACCAAACAGCACCGCTTCAGTTTGGATGGCATCAACAACCACCACCAAAATAGCTACAGAATCAATAGCTGCTTGCGCAGGTGTATCAAGCACCAGAGCACCCAAAGTCTTCAAAACACGGGTTTTCTCAGGGTCAATGTCACAGACCCGCACCGGCCAGCCTTGGGCCAGCAGCCGCCTGGCCATGCCCCCACCCATGTTGCCAACACCGATGAGGGCCACCGGGTTGGGAGTGTGGCTCATGATTGCACCAGCCGTTTGGATTTGGCAATTGACATCAGCACCCCCAAGCCCAAACCCAGGGTGACCATGGCAGTACCACCGTAGCTGATGAAGGGCAGCGGTACCCCCACCACCGGCAAGATACCGCTGACCATGCCCATGTTCACAAAGGCGTAGCAAAAGAAGATCATGGCCATGGCGCCGCCCAGCAAGCGGGTGAACACGGTGGGGGCCTCCAGCGCAATCACCAGGGCGCGCAGCACCAGGAAAAGAAACGCCAGAATCAGCAGCAGGTTGCCAAACAGGCCAAACTCTTCGGAAAACGCGGCAAAAATGAAGTCGGTGGTGCGCTCGGGAATAAATTCCAGGTGGGTTTGTGTGCCTTGCATGAAGCCCTTGCCCCAAAAGCCGCCCGAGCCAATGGCAATCATGCCCTGGATGATGTGAAAGCCCTTGCCCAAGGGGTCACGCCCGGGGTCGAGCAGGGTGCAGATGCGCTGCTGCTGGTAGTCGTGCAACAGCGGCCAGCGCACCCCATCAGCACACAGCTCAGGCTCAAACACCACCAGCAGGGTGATACCGACCAAGCCCAGCAGCAGCGGTGGTGCGACCCATTTCCAGCCCAGCCCGGCAAAGAAAATCACCGAAACACCGGCCGCCAGCACCAGCAAGGCGGTGCCCAGATCAGGCTGCTTCATGATCAGGCCGACCGGCACAGCCAGCAGCAGCAAGGCCACGCCAAAGTCCAGGGGCCGCAACTGGCCTTCGCGTTTTTGAAACCACCAGGCCAGCATCAAGGGCATGGCGATTTTGAGAATTTCGCTGGGCTGAATCGTCACCCCCACATTCAGCCAGCGCCGCGCACCCTTTTTGGTGACCCCGAACACAGCCACCGCAATCAGCAGGGAGACACCCAGAATGTAGAGCGGCACAGCCAAGACCATCAAGCGCTGCGGCGGAATTTGGGCCACCACAAACAGAATCAAACCGGCAATCAGCATGTTGCGGGCATGGTCTTCAAAGCGGGTGCCATGATCAAAACCCGACGAGTACATGGTGAGCAAACCGGCACATACCAACATGAACACGGCAAACGCCAGTGGCCCATCAAACCCGGAAAACCAGGGGGACACGCGGCGCAGCAGGGAGGGACGTTCAAAGACCAGGGACATGGGTGGGATTATCGCGGGGGAGAGTCCTTGGACAGCACCCGCAGTGGCACGGTGACCGGCCCGTCATTGACCAGACTCACCTGCATGTCGGCGCCAAACTCACCGGTTTGCACCAGCGGATGCAGCTTGCGGGCCTGGGCCACAAAATACTCGTAGAGCCGCCGCCCCTCCTCTGGCAAGGCGGCGCTGGTGTAGCTGGGGCGGTTGCCACTTGAGGCATCTGCCGCCAGCGTGAACTGACTCACCACCAGCAAGCCACCCACACTGGTGGGTTGGCCCAGGCCGTCCATGTCTTGCAGGCTGTGGTTCATCTTGCCCGCAGCATCGCTGAAGATGCGCAGCTTCAGGATTTTGGCCAGCAGCTTGTCACTCTCAGTGCTGCTGTCACCCCGCTCGGCGCACAGCAGCACCAGCAAACCGGCACCGATGTGCCCCACACAGTCTCCCGCCACCACCACCTGCGCCTGGCTAACCCGCTGCAACAACGCCATCATGTGATCACCTTCAAAAATAAAAACCAGGATTGAGACAGGAGGCCCCACAAGGATGTGCCGTCAAGAAATCCCTACACAGAACCAGCCCATCCCTACGCCAAAAGCAAGATTGCCTGATAGTTTAAAGCGCAGGTTTGAGCGACTATCTCACCCCATGGGTGGCAACACGCCTGATCATGAATCGTTGTATTTGATCTAACACAAAGGTTCATGCATTTTTTAACTACTTTTGTGGTAGACGACCATAATTCCAAACCCGGATTGACCTCAACTTGAAAGGATTTCCCATGAGCAGCACATCACATCGCATGACCTCTTGGTTGACAGCAACCATCGTCGCACTGTTGACCAGTATGTCCGCCCTGGCAGCTGATTACAAAATGACCTCTCTGGATTGGCCGCCCTACACCAATGACCAGCTTGCGGCGCAAGGTGCGTCGTCCGCCGTGGTCACCGAAGCCATGAAAGCTGCGGGCAATGGTGTCAAGATCGAGTTCTACGCTTGGACCCGTACCGTGAATCTGGCCAAATCAGATGCCGCCTACATCGCCTACTTTCCTGAGTATTACTCCAAGGAAAATGCAGCAGAGTTTCTGTACTCCGACCCGATTGGCACCGGCCCCCTGGTGTTTGTGGAGCGCAAGGCCGCCCCAGTGACATGGACCAGCTACGACAGCCTCAAGGGCAAGAAAATCGGCGTAGTAAAGGACTATGTCAACACCGAAGAGCTGGATGCCAAAATTGCCAGCAAGGCCCTGAGCGCCGATGTAGCCCCGGACGATGTGAAGAACCTGCTCAAGCTGGCTGCGGGGCGCATTGATGTGGCGGTGGTCGATGTCAACGTGTACAACTATCTGGCCAAGAACGATGCTTCCGTCAAAGGGGTTACCAGCCAACTGCAGGTGAATGCCAAAGTGCTGGAAGACAAAAAGCTGTTTGTCTGCTTCAAGAAGTCACCCGAAGGTGAAAAAGCCCTGAAAGCCTTTAACCAGGGGCTGAAGAAGGTCAACATCGATGACATCATGAAGAAGTACTTCAAATAGCCCGCCACAGTTTTTCTGAACCACAAAATCTTGTTGGAGACTCCTCATGCGCAAAATGGATCGCATCAGCGTCAGGCTGAACTTGACCTTTGTGGTGTTGGTGACGCTGTTGTTGGCGGCATTTGGCGTGTTCTCCTATTTCAGCAGCAAAGCCAGCATGGAGTCTGAGCTCAAGGCCCAGGTTGAGCGCGTGGTGGAGCGGCTGAAAATTGCCTTGCCAGACCCGATCTGGAATTTTGACCTCAAAAGGCTGGATGGCAAGGTGGTGGCTGCCAGCGCCTCCAGCCAGATTGCAGGCACACCCTTGGTCGCGGAACTGAAATTTGACGATTCGGGGCAACTGAAAAGCGTCGGATCGGTCACCGTCCATGTGTCACGTGCACACATCGATGCCATGTTGAACAAACAGATCTTCGAGATCTTGATCCAGGTGCTGGTCACCAACCTGATTCTGTTGGCTTCGCTGTCCTGGAGCCTGAAATCCATCGTGCTAGACCCCCTCAACCGAGTGCGTGAAGCGCTGGCCACCATCTCAAGCGGTGATGCCGACCTGACCCGCCGCATTGAGGTTGGGCATGACAATGAGATTGGCGAAATCGCCCGCCATTTCAATGTGTTTGTGGCACAGCTTGAGGCCATGATCAAGAATGTGCACAGCTCTGCCGATGCCTTGAACACCTCATGCGCCGAGATCGCCCAGGGCAACAATGACCTCTCCATGCGCACCGAGCAACAAGCCAGCGCACTGGAAGAAACTTCGTCCTCGATGGAGGAACTGGGCTCTACCGTGAGCCAAAACGCGGAACATGCGGTGCAAGCCAATCAACTGGCCCAAACCGCATCCGAGGTGGCGATTCGGGGCGGAGACGTGATGAACAAGATGGTCAGCACAATGAAGGAAATCAACGAGTCGTCCCGCAAGATTTCCGACATCATCCAGGTGATTGACGGCATTGCCTTTCAAACCAATATTCTGGCCCTCAACGCGGCCGTCGAAGCCGCCCGCGCTGGCGAGCAAGGCCGGGGCTTTGCCGTAGTGGCCTCTGAAGTGCGCTCACTTGCCGGGCGCAGCGCCGAGGCAGCCAAAGAGATCAAGCTGTTGATCAATGCCAGCGTTGAACGGGTCGAGCAAGGCAACACGCTGGTCAATCAGGCGGGCTCGACCATGACCGAAGTGGTCGCGTCCATCAGCCACGTGACCGCCATCATGAGCGAGATCAGCTCCGCCAGCAGTGAGCAAAGCACAGGGGTCAACCAGGTGTGCGAAGCCATCGCGGAGATGGATCAAACCACGCAACAAAATGCGGCCCTGGTGGAAGAAATGGCCGCATCTGCAGCCAGTCTCAAGAGCCTGGCCAACGAACTGGTCAGCACCGTGGCATCCTTCAAGGTTTCTGCTACCCATTAAGATGTCCGAGATGACCTTAGAGGTTGCGGATTTTCCTGACCAAGGCCGTCGTGGAATAGCCCGCCACAAACGGCAACGCCAATGCGTTGCCACCCCAGCTGTGCACTAGAGCAGTTTCGGGCAATTTGGCCATGTCGTAATCGCCCCCCTTGACCAGCACGTCTGGCCGTACCAGACCAATCAACTCTAGTGGCGTGTCTTCATCAAACCAGGTCACCAGACTGCTGCTGGACAATGCAGCGATCACACAGGCGCGATCCATTTCGTTGTTCAGTGGCCGGTCTGGTCCCTTGCCCAAACGACGCGCCGAGGCATCGGTGTTCAGTGCCACCAACAAACTGCCCCCCAAAGCACGCGCTTGCTCAAGGTACATCACATGGCCACGGTGCAACACGTCAAACACACCGTTGGTAAACACCAGTGGACGCGGCAATTGGGCCAAGCGTGTCACCAATTCACCGGGGTGGCACAGCTTGTTTGTCATGGCATGACCAGCGACCTGGGCACTAAAGGCAGGAATAAATGGGGTTTCAGGCATGTGCTTGATGCTATCAGTTCCACCCGTGCGCTTATGCTTTGAGGTTGCGGCAAGTCTTTGCCAACAGCACCATTGGCATAATCCAGCCCCATATGAACCTGATTCCCATCAATATTGACTCTATCGTCGTCGGTCAACCCTTGCCGTGTGCGTTGCGCGACGAAAGTGGCGTGTTATTGGCCAACAAAGGGTATTTGGTCAACAACCGGCTGGAATTGCAGGTGATGTTGGGCAAGCGTGAGCAAATCTTCATTGATTTTGACCAATCAGACAATTTCCGTCGGGCCTATGTCAGCAAGCTCAACAATCTGGTGATGGAAGACCGTGCCATTGGCCAGATTGCCGATGTGCAGATGTCAGCTTATGGCGCCAGACGGGCTTCTCAGGCAGATTTCAGCGGCGATCCCGACTGGCTTGACCTGCAAACCCAAGCCCACGGCATCTTGCGCGACACCAATGGTGATACGTTCTTGCCCCGGCTGGAGCGCTTGCAAACAGCCCTGGACCGCTACACCCTGCGCAACCCCGACGGTACGCTGTTCGCCTTGATCAGCCTGGCTGGTGGCGAGATGCGGCAATACAGCGCCACCCATGCCATGCTGGTGTGCGTGGTCTGTCTTGTGGCGGCACGTGATGTGCTGAAATGGCCAGAAGATCACATCAAATCCATGTGCAGCGCGGCCCTCACGATGAATATTGGCATGACCGATTTGCACGACAGGTTGACCATTCAAATGGAGCCCCCTACGCCCGAGCAGGTCAAACGTATTGAAACCCATGCACCCCGCTCAGTGGATTTATTGCAGCAAATGGGTGTCACTGACAATCTGTGGCTTGAAGCGGTACTGAATCACCGCGCACAAGTGCCGGGCCCACTGGGCAAGCGCACGCCAGGCAAGCGACTGGCCCGGTTGATTCAGCGTGCGGACATGTTTGCCGCCCGCCTGTCACCCCGAGCTTCACGTGCACCCGACTCACCTGCAGCGGCCATGCAATCGTGTTACTTTGACGAAACCCGCCAGATTGACGAGGCCGGTGCCGCCCTGATCAAAGCTGTTGGCATCTATTCACCTGGCACCTATGTCCGACTGAGCACCCAGGAAATTGCGGTGGTGGTCAAACGCGGTCTGAACACCACCATGCCCAAAGTGGCCGTGCTGATCAACCGGCACGGCATGGTCACCGGTGAGCCGATCTTGCGCGAGACCAGCCAGGCCGAATACCGCATCGTGGCCAGCGTGCCACAACGCGAGGTCAAGATCACACCCAACCTGGATCGCCTGCTGGCACTGACCAAACCCTCCGCCTCTGACCGTCCTTGGTAGCAGACTGACGCCATCCCGGCAGGCTTGTACCCACCAAGTGACCTGCCAGCCCCACAGCGTCAGGCATGAAATTGAGTCATTTGTTTGCCCATTCATGCGGATGACATGTAATGTTTTGGCGCTTTGAATCGACTAAACAACACCATCAACCGCACATGGAGTTCTCCTGCATGAAGCTTTCAACGCTCACCGCCATCGCGCTGACCCTCGGCGTATCCACTGGGGCCAATGCCGACTGGGCCCAGATTCAGAATGAGGCCAAAGGCCAGACGGTGTACTTCAATGCCTGGGGTGGCAGCGAAGCCACCAACGCCTACATCGCCTGGGCGGCCAAGGAGGCCAAGACCCGCTATGGCATGGAGGTGCGGCACGTCAAAATCACGGACACGGCCGAGGTGGTCAAGCGGGTACAAACCGAAGTGGCGGCTGGCCGAACCAGCGACGGCTCCGTCGACCTGATGTGGGTCAATGGCGAAAACTTCCGCAACCTCAAGCACAGCGGTTTGCTTTTTGGCCCCTGGGCGCAGAACCTGCCCAACTGGGGTGGGGTAGATTTGAACAAGCCGGTACGCAGCGATTTCTCCGTTCCCACCGAGGGCTATGAGTCGCCTTGGGGCACGGCGCAGCTCACTTTTATCGCAGACCGGGCCAAGACACCCATACCACCGCGCTCTGCGGCCGACTTGCTGGCCTTTGCCAAAGCCAACCCGGGGCGCGTCAGCTACCCCAAGCCACCGGATTTTCATGGCACCACCTTCGTCAAGCAGATGTTGCTGGAGCTCACGCCCCGCCCAGAGGTGCTGCAACAAGCCGTCACCCCGGTGGCATTTGCCGCTGCCACGCAACCGCTGTGGGCCTACCTGGATCAGTTGCACCCCAATCTGTGGCGCAACGGCAAGACCTTTGCGACCAGCGCCGCCGAGATGCACCGCATGCTGGGAGACGGCGAACTCAAGCTCTCGTTAAGCTTCAACCCCAACGAAGCAGCCAACCTGATCGCCAGCCAACAACTGCCGGCCAGCGTCTACAGTTTTGGCTTCACGGGCGGCACCATCGGCAACGTTCATTTTGTGGCGATTCCCGTCAATGCCCGCGCCAAAGCGGCAGCCCAGGTGTTTGCCAATTTTTTACTCTCCGCTGAAGCCCAGACGCGCAAGGCCGACATCGCCGTGTGGGGCGATGGCACGGTGTTGGACAGGGCCAAACTCTCCACAGCTTCACAAGCCCTGATGCGCAAAACAGCACCGGGAGCCTTGACAGAGGCGGTGCCGACCTTGCCTGAGCCACACGCCAGCTGGGTGGAGGCCTTGGAGGCCGAGTGGCTCAAACGTTACGGCTCGCGCTAAGGCCATCTTTGCCGCAACCCGCAAAGAGCGGTCACCGGCATCCCTGGCAATGGCTGGCGGCTGTGCCGGTTTTCCTGATCTTTGGCCCGCTGCTGCCCGGTCTCTATTGGGCTTTAAGCCCGGCCTTGGATGCCACGGTTTGGTTGAACTTGTGGCGGGATGCCCAGTGGCCACAGGCTTTGCGCACAACCCTCATTTCCAGCGTCCTTGGCACGGTGCTGGCCTTCGGCATGGCGGCCGGACTGGCCACGCAGCACTACCCCGGTCGCGTGTGGCTGACTCTGCAGCGGCGCTTGCCCCTGCTGCTGTCAGTGCCGCACGCGGCATTTGCCGTTGGTTTATTCTTTTTGATAGCACCTTCCGGTTGGCTGGCAAGGGCTATCGCCCATTTTGTTCAATGGAGCAGCCCTCCGGACTGGGTCACGGTACAAGACCCCTATGGCCTGAGTCTGGCGTTGGCGTTGGCCATCAAGGAAAGCTGGTTTTTGCTGTGGGTGCTGGCGGCAGTGTTGGGTGAGCAGGCCGTTTCCCGCCAGATGGTGATGGGCCGATCTTTGGGCTACAACCGCACACAAACCTGGCTATTGATGGTGTGGCCGCAGTTGTTGCCACGTTTGACTTGGCCGGTGATGGCTGTTTTTGCCTACGGTTTGTCGGTGGTGGACATGGCGGTCATTCTGGGGCCGGGTACCCCACCCACCTTGGCGGTGTTGATCTGGCGCTGGCTGATCGATCCCGACCCCGCGTTTCAAGCCCGAGGCAGTGCGGCATCGCTGGTTCTGCTGCTCATCTTGCTGGTCTGCGTGCTGGGTACGCGCGGATTGGGCTGGCTGTGGATGCGGCAACGGCCTTACCCCAGCGGGCAGCGCCAACCGGCATCAAGCTGGCGCGGCCTCAAGCTGCATACTCTCCTGTTTCTAACGGGTTATGCGGTGGTGGCCATGCTGCTGCTGTGGTCGGTGGCGCAGGCCTGGTTTTTCCCGGCGCTGCTGCCCGAGGCCCTGTCACTGGAGAGTTGGCAACAGGCCGACTGGATACCGTTTGGGACGACGCTCTGGCTGGCGATCGTGACCAGCCTGCTGGGTTTGCCCGCTGTGCTGCTCTGGCTGGAGTGGGGGCCGCAGCGCCTGAACGCGCTGCTGTACCTGCCGCTGATCGTGCCCGCCTTGCCGCTGGTGGCCGGGCAGTACGCCACCTTGCTGCATGTGCAGCTGGACGGCACCGCGCTGGCACTGGTCTGGAGTCATCTGCTGTGGGTGTTGCCCTACATGGTGCTGACCCTGGTGGGACCTTACCGGGCATTTGATCTGCGACTGATGACCAGCGCACGGGCTCTGGGCAATTCACCCTGGCAGGCCTGTTGGCGGGTGAAGTGGCCAATACTGCTGCGTCCTATCTTGGCCACGCTGGCCGTCGGGTTTGCGGTGAGTGTGGCGCAATACCTGCCGACCCTGTTCGCCGGGGGTGGCCGCTTTGTCACCGTCACCACCGAAGCCGTGGCACTGAGTGCCGGGGGCAACCGGCGCGTGCTGGCGGTACAAGCCTTGCTGCAAATCGCCTTGCCAATGGCAGCGTTCGGGCTGGCTGCACTTGCCGTGCATGGGTTTGGGCGACATCGAAAGGGGCTGCGTTGACATGCTGAACATCACCAATCTGACCCTCTCAAACACCGAGAAGACCCTGTTTTCGGCCTTGTCACTGACGGTTGACCCAGGCGAAGTGGTGACTCTCACCGGGGTGTCCGGCTCGGGCAAATCGACACTGCTGAACTGGATGATTGGTGACCTGGATCCCAGCTTTACGGCCAGTGGCGAGTTATGGCTGAACGCTGTGCGCTGCGACAGCTTGCCTATCGAGGCGCGGCACATCGGCCTGTTGTTTCAGGATGACTTGTTGTTTCCCCACTTGAGCGTGGGCCAAAACCTGGCGTTTGCCCTGCCCGCCCGAATCCGGGGGGCCAAGGCCCGCCAGCAGCGTGTGGCGCAAACACTCTCTGACATGGGGCTGGCCGGTTTTCATGACCGTGACCCGGCCACGCTCTCCGGCGGGCAGCGGGCCAGGGTCAGCCTGATGCGCACCCTGCTGGCCGAACCCCAGGCACTGTTGCTGGATGAACCGTTTTCCAAGCTGGATGCGGTGTTGCGCACCCAGTTTCGCGCCTTGGTGTTCGAGCAGATTGCGCTTTTGCGTATTCCCACCTTGCTGGTCACCCATGACCCGGCCGACGTGCCGCCTCGGCGCTGCAGCGCCCTCTCAAACGCATGGCAGCGGGCCTGATGGCGCTGGGCCTGCGCGCCGATCAAGTGACCTGGGTCGGGTTTGTGCTAGGGCTCACGGCCATTCCATTGATTGCCTTGGGCCATCCCCAGTGGGCCATTCTCAGCATCGCGCTCAATCGGCTGGCGGATGGGCTGGACGGTGTCATGGCACGCCTGACCCGACCAACCGATCTGGGGGCCTTTCTGGATAGCTCACTGGATTTCCTCTTTTACGCCGCCATTCCACTGGCCTTTGCCTTGGCTGACCCGACGCGCAACGCCTTGCCAGCGGCGCTGCTGATGTACAGCTTCATCGGCACCGCATGCACCTTCCTGGCCTTTGCCGTGCTGGCTGCCAAACGCGGCTTGGCCAGCACCGCATATCCGGGCAAGGGCTTTTATTACCTGGGTGGCTTGACCGAGAGCACCGAGACCATTGCGGTTTTTGTACTGATGTGCCTCATGCCCGAATGGTTTGCTGTGTTGGCCTATGGTTTTGCCGGCTTGTGTGCACTCACTACCGCCACCCGCATTGCCGCTGGCATTCGAGCGTTCAAGGATTGATCACACCGTCAAGACCTGCGCCAGGTGTGGTAGCGCTCTAGCCAGGCCAGTAGTTTTTGCGGTGCGTGGGCACGCTTCCACGCACCCGCCGCGTATTTGTTGGCCTCAGCCAGCGTCGGGTAGGTGTGGATCGTGCCCAGGATTTTGTTGAGCCCCAGCCCGTGTTTCATGGCCAGCACAAATTCGGCCAGCAGATCTGCCGCGTGTTCACCCACAATGGTCACGCCCAAAATACGGTCTTTGCCCGGCACAGTGAGCACCTTGACAAAGCCGCTTGCTGTGCCATCGGCAATGGCGCGATCCAGCTCCTCCAGGCCGTATTGAGTGACCTCATAAGCGATGTTTTTGGCCTTGGCCTCCTGCTCGTTGAGGCCGACACGTGCCACCTCGGGGTCAATGAAGGTGGCCCAGGGCACCACCGAATAATCCACCTTGAATTTCTTGAAGCCGCCAAACAGCGCATTCACCGCCGCGTACCAGGCCATGTGAGCTGCGGCATGGGTGAATTGGTAGGGGCCCGCCACGTCACCGGCCGCATAGATGTTGGGGTACAGGGTTTCCAGATGGCCATTCACGGTCACCGTGCGCTGGGTCGGGATACCCAGCGCTTCCAGGCCATAACCCTGCAAACGGGCCACCCGGCCCACCGCGCACAACAAGGCATCAAACTCAATGCGTTGCTCAACGCCCTGATGCTCGACCACGATGAGTTTGCGCGCACCGTCTTTTTCGCAACGCAAGGCTTGGTGACTGGTCAGCACCTCCACCCCATCGCGGGTGAGTGCGACACGGGCCAGCTCAGAGACCTCGGGGTCTTCGCGCACCATCAGGCGCGGGGCCATCTCGATCTGCGTCACCTTGGAGCCCAGGCGGGCAAAACTCTGCGCCAATTCGCAGCCAATCGGGCCACCACCCAACACCACCAGCTGCTGCGGCGGCGCATCCAGCTTGGCAAACTCGTCCCACAAGGTGTCGCTGGTGACATAACCCACCTCATCGAGTCCAGGCAAAGGCGGTACCCACGGGCGGGCACCGGCGGCAATCACGATGCTGCGCGTGGTCAGGCGCTGAGTGCAGCCACTGTTGAGTTTGATCTCTACCGTCCAGGGATCAAGGATCTGTGCGTAGCCTTCAAGCACCTCGACACCCAGCCCGGTGTACCGCGCCACGCTGTCATGCGGGGCCACAGCGGCAATCACCGCTTGCACACGCGCCATCACCTGGCTGAAGCTAAACCCTGGCTCGGTGGCCGTCAGGCCATAGGCCCCGGCGTGGCGCATCTGGTGAGCCACACGGGCCGATTTGATCAGCGCCTTGCTGGGCACACAGCCGTAGTTCAGGCAATCTCCGCCCATCTTGTGTGCCTCGATCAAAGTCACTTTGGCCTTGACCGCCGCCGCGATATAGGACGTGACCAAACCCGCTGCGCCAGCCCCGATGACCACCAGGTTGCGGTCGAATGATTTGGGGCGCTGCCATCGGGCATAGACCCGGCGGCGCTGCAGAAAATCCAGGAATTTTTTGGCCAGCATGGGAAAGGCTCCGAGCAGTGCAAAAGAAAACAAGAGGCCAGGCGACACAATACCCGCCAAGCCGTGGATTTGCGCCAGTTGAGTCCCTGCGTTGACATACACCAAGGTGCCCGCCAACATGCCCAATTGGCTGACCCAGTAGTAGCTCAGGGTGCGCACCGGGGTGAGCCCCATGAGCAAATTGACCAGAAAGAACGGAAAGATGGGAATCAGCCGCAGGGTGAACAGGTACAGCGTGCCGTCTTTGGCCATGCCTTCGTTGATGGCCTTGAGGCGATTTCCAAAACGGCGTTGAATGGCATCACGCAAGACATAACGAGAGGCCAGAAACGCCAAGGTGGCCCCCAGGCTGGATGCAAACGACACCAGGATCGTGCCTGTCACCAGCCCAAACAAGGCCCCTGCCGCCAGAGTCAGAATCACCGCGCCCGGCAGCGACAAGGCGGTCACCACCACGTAAACAGCAAAAAAGGCCAGCCCGACCCTGAGCGGCGCAGCAGCTCGTTGCGCCTCAAATTGCCCTAGGCTGGCCTTCATGCCGTCCAGCGTCAGGACGTGGTTCAGATCCAGCGCAAAGAACCCGAAGACCAGAACGGCAGCGGTGGCAAGAATCAGTATTTTTTTCATGAGCGATGCCTCTTCGTTCGACTTCAGTGAGGCAACAAATAATCGCCCTGTGCAGGCATAGTCGGGGCGACCTCTCCGGTTCTTACACAGTCACTGGGGCTGCTTGTCAACCTGAAGCACCGAGCTTACCGGATTAATTCACCTTGTAGGCCGCAAAACGCTCGTCCACCGGTGTGGCAAAGAGGTGGTTGCTGAAGTTGCTCAGGGTTTTGACGGCGATGGCCAGCACGATGTACATCAAATCACGCTCTTGGTAGCCCGCATCCAGAAACGTCTTGACCGTCTCGGGATCGGGTTGCCCATGGCTTTTGACCAGGGCGACGGTGGTGGCGTAAAGCGTCGCCAGTTTGGCATCGGGAATGGCCGTTTGTGCGCGGATGGCTTGCAACACGGCGGCAGGCACACCCGACATTTTCTCGGCAATCATGCTGTGCGCGGCGGTGCAGTAGTTGCAGCCGTTGACCTGGCTGACGGCCAAAAAAACCACTTCTTGCTCGGCGGGTTTCAGGCCGGATTCACTGCGAAACAGGCCGTAACCGTGCAGATAGGTGCTCAGCACTCCCGGTGCATTGGCCATGTTGGCGTACATGTTGGGAATGAAGCCAAGCTGTTTCAGGGCCAGGTCCAGAATTTCCTTGGGTTTGCCCTGGGCGCTGGCATGTTCGATGGGATGAAGGTGCTTGACAAGTGGGGTGGCTGACATAGCGAGTTGCTCCAGATAAAAGCGCCAAACGATGCTGCCAGGGAGACATTCCATGGCTCGTTTTGGCGTGAATGGATCGTAGGTTGAAGCGGCTTGTCAGACATGGCTGCAAGTCTCGTTGGTGTGTTCCAACGTTTCACATTGGCACCGGATGTCAAGCGGCAACTTTAAGCCATTCTGTGGGAGAACAACCCAGCTTGCGGACAAAGGCGCGGGTCAACGCACTGGCGCTGCCGTAGCCCACATCGTCAGCCACATGTTTGAGTTGCCGCCCTTTTTTGAGCAAGCTTTGTGCCGTCATCACGCGCCAGGAGGCCAGATAGTCGGCCGGTGTTTCGCCGGTGATGGTGCGAAACCGCACCGCAAAGCGTGCGCGCGACATCCCCGCCAGCGCCGCCAGACTGAACAAATCACGCGCTTTGGCGGGATCATCATGAATGGCGGTCAAGGCTTTCGCCAGCCTCGGGTCGGCCAAGCCGGCCAAAGTGCCGCCTTGGGTCAAGCCTTGCGCCATGCAGTGGCGCAGCAGCTGGATCATCAGCACTTCACACAAGCGATCCAGTACCGCCTGGCGGCCCTGCTGCAGGGCAAAGGCTTCGCCAAACATCAGCTCAAGCAAGGCCTCTACACCCGCCAAGGCAGACAGCTTGACCATCACCACATTGGGCAAGGAGTCTGTGACCGGATTTTTGCCACCGCCACCAAACTGAACCGTGGCACACACCACATCCGCCCCCAGACGCTCATCGGTGACGAGCCGATGGGTATCCGGGCGTGGCAAAAACAGCAAGCTAGGTTCGGTGATGTCAAACGTCTCTTGCCGCACACCGATGACCTGAACCGGCCCACGCCGAATCAAATGGATATGGCCGCGCAGGCGGTCTTCATGAAAGTCATGGATGCCGCAGAGATTGCCGGTGTAGAACACCCCGGCATGCAGGGAGAAGTGTGAAAGCAGAGGGGTGAGTCTGTCCATGGTTTTTTGATACGAATGGTTATCTTGATAATACTTCTAAACACTTTTCGTATCGAAATGGGAAATAAAGTTGATCCCGTCGATTTCGATGAATGCCACATCAGGCTTTTTCGGGAGCGATTTCAACCCTTTTTATGGAGATTGCCATGTCCACCCCGTTTTATTCTTCTCGCCGCAGTTTTGTTGCATCCGCCACACTGATGGCGATTGCATCACTTGCCATCCCCCAACTTGCGCAGGCCTATGACGAGCAATCCACCAGTGCCCTGAACGTTGATGCCAAGGGCATCGCGTTAAAGGGCTTTGACCCGGTGTCGTACTTCTCGTCAGGCGGTCCGGTTCCGGGCAAGGCGGAACTCTTCGCAAAATACCAAGATGCCACTTACCAGTTTGCCAGTTCACAGAACCGCGACTCCTTTATCGCGGATCCCGCCAAATACACCCCGGCCTATGGCGGCTTTTGCGCTATGGGTGTAGCACTGGAACAAAAGCTTGATGTCGATCCGCAACTTTGGCGCATCGTTGATGGCAAGTTGTACCTCAATGTGCACAAAGGTGCCCAGTCACGCTGGCTGGAGGACGTGAAAGGCAACTTGGCCAAAGCCGACAAGAATTGGCCGCGCCTCAAAGACAAAGCCCCCAAGACACTTTGACGGCCACACCAGCCCTTCGCAAAGCGCCCATCGTTCATTCACAAGGGAAATACCATGGCAAAAATCACCATGTACAGCACACAAGCTTGCAGCTATTGCCAAAGCGCAGAGCGCCTGCTGGCCCGCAAGGGGGTAGCTCACATCGATAAGATTCGCGTCGATACCGAGCCCGGCTTGTGGGAGGCCATGGCAATCAAAACCGGCAGACGTACCGTGCCGCAAATTTATATCGGGGAACTGCACGTTGGCGGGTTGGATGATTTGAGCGCTCTGGACAAGTCAGGGCAGCTGGACAAACTTTTAACGGACAAGGATCCGGCCCAGCCCAAAACGTGACACTTGATGCGGGGCAGAACTTGCCGCTGTAAGAGCGCTGGAAATCGCGATATTCGCAGCTTGTTCCGCCCCCACAGACCCCATCCCCCACGCAGGCGCACAAACGACCCTGATTCTGCAATATTTTTAGGCCTCTAACGCTTATGTATATTGCGCAAGCAGCTATGTAATTTATAGCATATATTTTTTTGTTTCCAGCATGTGTAAGAACCTGGCAACCCCGCCGACTATTGAAACAGCACGGTACATCTTTCGTTCCGTGCCAACCGTCATCGACTCAATATCGTCATTTTTAAGGACACTCACATGAAAACTCAATCCACTTCGACCCGTTACACCACTGCCGCCGGTCTGGCCCTGGCCATGAGCGCTGCGCTGACCCTTGCCGCCAGCCCCATCGCGGCTCAAGCGGCTGAAACCGACAAGTGTTTTGGCGTGGCCCTCAAAGGCAAAAACGACTGCAAGGCAGGCGCGGGCACCAGTTGCGCGGGCACCTCCAAGGTCGATTTTCAAGGTAACGCCTGGTCGATGGTGCCCAAGGGCACGTGCGAAAAAACCATGTCCAAAACCTCGCCCACCGGCTTTGGCCAGCTGAAAGAGTTCAAGGAAGTCAAAGCCTGATCAGCAGCGCACCCACGGAGCACCGGCCATGTCTCACCCGATTCCAACGACCCCACCGGCTGCTCCGGCCCACACCCTGCCCGCCCGGGCCGGGGTGGGTTTGAAGCCTGAGCACTTTCAGACCATTTTGCAGACGCGACCCGATCTTGGTTTTTTTGAGGTTCACGCCGAAAACTACATGGTGCCGGGCGGGCCATTTCACCATGTCCTGAGCCGCATCCGTGAACACTATGCGCTCTCCATCCATGGCGTGGGCCTGTCCATTGGGGCCGATGCGCCGCTCGATTTAAACCACCTAAACGCCTTGCAGCGCTTGCTGGACAAGTACCAACCGCAATCATTTTCAGAGCACCTGGCCTGGTCTACTCACAATGATGTGTTCCTGAACGACCTGCTGCCCGCACCCTACACCCCGGCCACTTTGCAGCGGGTCTGCGCGCATATTGACCAAACACAGTCGCACCTGAAGCGCCGCATGCTGCTGGAAAACCCGGCCACCTACGTGGAGTTTGCCGAATCCTCCATGGACGAGGCCAGTTTCATTAGCGAGGTGTTGCGCCGCACCGGCTGCGGCCTGTTGCTGGACGTGAACAACGTCCATGTCAGCTGCACCAACCATGGGCGCGACGCGCAAGCCTACATCCGCGCCCTGCCCCTGGCGCAGGTAGCAGAAATTCACTTGGCCGGTTTTGCCCAGGCGACGGACACCAACGGTGACCTGCTGCTGATCGACAGCCATGGCGCACCGGTGGCACAAGCCGTATGGGACTTGTATGCCCACACCCTGGCACTGACCGGCCCGGTGGCCACCCTGCTGGAGCGCGACAACGACATTCCCCCCTGGCCCGTGCTGCTGGCCGAAGCCCAGGTGGCTGACCGGCAATTGCTGGCGCTGGCCCACCCTGAGGAAGCCTTGGCATGAACAGCCAAACCGCTTTTGCCAACGCCCTGCTGAACCCAGACCTGCCCTGCCCCAGCGGCCTGACCAGCTGGAACGGCTCTGACCCGGCCCAGCGCTTTGCGGTGTACCGCAACAACGTCATGGTGTCTTTGATCGACGCGCTGGCCGACAGCTACCCGGTGGTGCAAGCGCTGGTAGGCGAAGAGTTTTTCCGCGCCATGGCCCGGGTGTTTGCCATGGCGCACCCGCCACGCTCGCCGGTCATGGCGACTTACGGGCACGACTTTGCCGAGTTTGTTCAATCCTTCACCCCCGCCGCCCAGGTGCCCTATCTGGCCGACGTGGCGCGGCTGGAAATGGCGCGGGTCTGGGCTTACCACGCAGCCGATGTGCCGCCCATCGCGCTGGAAGCCGTGCAAGCCGCCTTGGCCGACCCGGCACAACTCACCCGCCTGCACTTCACCCTGCACCCCTCGGTGCAGGTCATCCCCTCCGCCTTTGCCGTGTTGTCCCTGTGGGCGGCGCACCAGGGTGTCATCGACATGGCATCGGTCGATACCGACCAGCCCCAGACCGCACTGGTGTTCAGACACGCGCTGGAGGTGAATACGCTGGAACCCTCAGAGGGCGTCGGGCTGTTTGTGAGCGCCCTGCTCGGCGGTCTCACCCTGCCCGAGGCCGCCCGCGCAGCCAGTGAGCTTGCCACCGCATTTGATTTAACCCAGGCCCTGACCCTGCTGCTGCGCTGGCAGCTCATCACCCACTTGACGACGGAAGACCCACACCATGCACCGACCCGCTGACACCCGCACCGCCGGGGGGCTGCCCGGCCTGATTCGGCAGTTCATCCAGATCGTGCAGCGCATCCCCAACAGCTTGCTAGCCTTGCTGGCCCGCTTCTCCATCGCCGCCGTGTTCTGGAAGTCAGGGCAAACCAAGATTCAGGGCTTTGCCGTGGACATCGTCAATGGCGAGTTCACCCTGGGCTGGCCGCACCTGTCCGATTCAGTGGTCGGCTTGTTCAAGGACGAATACCACCTGCCACTGATCCCGCCCGAGATCGCCGCCACCCTCGCCGCCACCGCCGAGCACCTGTTCCCCCTGCTGATCCTGTTGGGCCTGGCCACCCGCCTGTCCGCCCTGGCCCTCTTGGGCATGACGCTGACCATCCAGCTCTTCGTCTACCCCGATGCCTACCCCACCCACGGCACCTGGGCTGCGGTGTTGCTGTACCTGATGGTGCACGGGCCGGGTCGCTTGTCGGTGGATGGGTGGGTGGCGCGGCGGTGGGGGTGAGTGGACCGCTGGCCGGGTGGTGACTGGGCGCAGATGGAGTTCAAAGGCAGCTTTGAAGCGGTTTCTGCACCCGCTATGCAGCGGTTCCGGTCTTAGAGATTTGCGATCTGCCCGATCGATAGCAGTCGCTGGCAAACAGGGATCGACTGGTCGCTTTATGGTGCCCCCGTTACGTCAAAGTGGGCACCCACCATCGACCAAGAACGGGTGATCGGGCCATCTGCTCATAGCGGCCGTTCGCCGCATCCCATTCTCCATGGCGTTCTTTCAAGCCGAAAACTCAAGCATTGTCCGTGGCCGACTGTTGAGCAGCGACGGAGCAGGCATTGGCCGCTGACTGCTTTCTGGAAGCTAAATTGCAAAGTTTTACGGCCCCATTAACGGTCTTTCATGGCAGTTCTCAGTGCCCAAAAGGACGTTATTCATCACGTGCAGCTTTACACGCATGGGAGCTTCATTCGAAGAAACAAGAAGACCCCCGATGAAAAATATTATCTAGGTTGCGTTCGGTATTTCGCATTCGCTCGAAAATCTGGCAGTCGAGCACCCCGGCCACCTGCTCGATGAACGTATGCCAAGGCGCATGCATCGCGGCAAGCGTACGCTCATAGGCCGCAAAGAAGTCTCCTGGCGTATGCGCAAGTTCATGAGAAAGCATAACTCCAAAGCCCGCCGCGACAAGAGGATCGACAGGCCAGAGATGTCCGACGACCGCTTGAGCACGTGAGGCGAGCATCGGAGCAAGTCCGAGTTTGTGCATGCCGCCGAATACCCCCGCCGCGCCGCTGTCACAGATATTCAGAATAAGGAATCGACGGCCCTCTGCATTAGCTTCAACTTGCAGCGCGAGCAATTCATCGATGCCAATCCCGTCTCCTGCCCCAGCGAGAATGGTCGGCGTTGTAGGAGCCCATCTGTCACATTGACCGTGTCCAGCAACCCACAGTAAGTCATAGTCGCTATTTCGATAGATATCGAGGAAGTCCGCTTTGGTGTGCTCTCGGCCGGACATGCGATCGCAGTGGATGCCAGCAGCATCCAACAGAGCCACCACAGCCTCTGCTTCCATTTCTGAATAATTGTCTTCACCTGAAAACCAGATGGCAGCGCGTCGAATGACTCGATCCGGAAGTGGTTCTTGCAAGCTTGAGGAAATCGGCAGGCATCGGCCAGTCCCGGCCTGCATGAGAGCTTGAAGTGGATGCGGGTAACCCGGCAAAAAGACGGCAGCACGCGCCGCAGTGCATTCCGCATGGTCAAGTTCGGGCCACCGATAATGATTTGATAGCACCTGCTCAAACTCTGGAGCCAACGCATAGTCCGGCATGCCACGGCGCGTCTCGACTGGATAAAGTTCCCTTTGCCCCTGCAAGGTTAAAGCCATTCCCAAGGCACGGCTCGTCTCCTGACTTAAAGTTTCGATCGCTTTGGAGCTCGCAAATGGAATGAGATGCGCACGCAGTCCGAGATAAGCCATCCCATCGCTGTGATTCGACATGCAAAACAGAACCGATCCATGACGTCTAGTCCCTTCTGGAACCGCGTACCAGCGGCACATAACTTCCAGCAAGGCGTTACTGCGGCCAAAGGCATGGAGTTTGTATATCAAAAAATTCAGCATCTTGACGCTCTGCTCAATCCTCTGCACGAATGCAGCCGGTTGTAAGAACAAAGCGCGAAGGGTGTTGATGTAGATGTCAATTGCCTGCAGTACAGCAGGATGCTGTGCATCCCAGTCAGCAGCCGTGGCAATGGTGGCGATCAGAGTCTGCAATTTACCAGATGGCGTAAGTTCGGCTGAAACATTGTCCAGTGCCCAACGCGCCCAGTCTTCCGCTGTTTTTGGTGTAAAACGCGCGGCATGAGTAAGGAAGCAGGTTGCGATTTGCGCCTGTAGTGGGACTGGGAGCGCAGGATTATTGAAGATTTTCATTGCCAATTCAGCCAAGATACGCTCGGATGAATGACTATTGCCGGTCGCCCAGTTAAGCGTAAACACGATGGTTCGCACTGCGGATTCCGTATGTGGCCACGGTCGATCGAGTATCAATAGCGTGTGCGGTATGAGGCTGTTAGCCACCTCATAGAGTGCCGCCCAGTTGCGGCAGTAGTAGTAAAAATTTGGGAACCATTGCTGAAAACACAACTGGCGGCTAGCCGCTATCCAGCCGGTTGCCGTGCTCAGCAAGTCGCCAACGCGTGCAATATTAAATTCCCGTACATACTCGGCTGAGACGCAGTCACCAACTGCATTGTGAATCCAGTCGAACGCAATACCAGCTTCGCCATGTTCAATGGCAACATGAAGCGGAAAGGCAGATGCTTCAAACTGGAGATACTGAAAATTTATGCGTTCGTCTGAGATGGCGGATTTCTGAAATACCAGAAAATCCTCCACCATTGCAGAGGACACGCGGTACAAATTTTCACGGGATACCTGGAGCGCGACGGCCTGCTCCTCTCCAATCAGATGCAGTAGACGTACGAAAAGAGGCTCCACACCAAAATCACATGAACCCTCCCATAGCCGATCATCCAATTTTGACAACGAGAACCATTTTGGAAAACTGGTTTGCAGGCTTGAAGGATTCATGAAAGCGACAACTTCAGAAATGAAAGAATGCGGTCATCATACGGATCAATCCGCAGCTACTAACGAGCGGGCAACGGACTCTCGTGAGCACCCGCAACCAGCCTTTAGAAGTCCACCCACCCAAATTCGTTAAAGGCGTGTGGCGGGGTTTGCGGGCGCAGGCCCCATTCGCGTGGGGTGATTGGTAGGCGTGCCGGTGGTGCGGGGGGTGCTGCCATGCTGGCGCGTCCAACCGGTTTGCCCGCGAGCTGGGCCGGAGAACGCAAACCACGCCGCCCGCCTGGAGCCACGCACACCCGAACCGTTAATTAACTTCTGTTTTTATAGCTACTTACGCATGATTTACCTGGTCTAGAGTTAAAAATGACTCATAACAACATCGCCATTGATTAAGATACCTCGCCATGCATCCAACTCGGTTCACCCGCAAAGCACCTCCAACTTTCAGCCCCATCGTGCGAATCCTTTTCTGGCTCGTTTCCATCGCGCTGTTGCTCTACGGTCTGGCTTGCATCGCTCTGTTTATCTTTCAGCGCTCGTTGATCTACGTGCCTCAGCCCAATGCTTTCGACACCTCCGCCAGCACCCGCATCCTGCCGGTGCCTGGTGCTGATCTGGTTGTCTCTGTGCGCCCCCATGCCGGGCAGAAGGCGCTGATCTACTTGGGCGGCAATGCCGAGGACGTGTCGGCCAACCTGGCATCGTTTTCCAGCGCATTCCCGAACCACGCCCTCTACCTGCTGCACTACCGTGGGTACGGCGGCAGCTCGGGCAAGGCTTCGGAAGACGCGCTTCGTGCCGATGCCCTGGCCTTGTTTGACGCGGTGTATGCCGAACATCCAGACATTGCCATCGTCGGGCGCAGCCTGGGCACAGGTGTCGCCATCGGCCTGGCAAGCCAGCGGCCCGCCGCCCGGCTGGTGCTGGTCACGCCATACAACAGCATCCAAGAGATTGCCGCGCAGCAGTTCCCCTACTTTCCCGTGCGTTGGCTGCTGACGGACAAGTTTGAGTCCTGGCGCTATGCGCCAAAAATTCGGATACCCACGCTGCTTCTGGCCGCAGAGTTTGACGAGGTCATTCCCCGCACCAGCACCGAGCGCTTGAATGCCACTTTTGCAAACGGCATTGCGTCGCTGGTGACTATTCCTGGCGTGGGCCACAACACAATCTCGAATGCGGCCCAGTATCTGGCTGCCATACGTGCAGCATTGTGAATTTACCCATGCCACAGGCGTGACCTGCTCTCACTGTGCACTTTGGGTATTGCATTGCTCAATGTCGGTCACAGATTATTAATTTTTAGGCCTGTAAGCATTATAAAATAAGCGCATAAAGCTATCTATTGCATAGCAATTGAAAAATCCAGGTTAACCAAAATCAGCTTGTTCCGAACCCTGAATTGATCAGGAAAAAAGCGCGAAGACCAAGGCAGCAAGCCACTCCCAGGAGGATTTCATGGCCGGATTAATACGCAACGCCCAGAATGTTTTGCGAGTCTTGCCGTGTACATTACATTGGCCTCTGAATTTCACTACCTCCGCCAACCTATGCGACTGATCACGATCCCGGTAAGTCACTATTGCGAAAAGGCACGTTGGGGTCTTATTCATGCGGGTGTCGACTATGTCGAGGATGCGCACCTGCAACTATTCCACTATCTTGTCGCCCGTCGCTACAACACCCGTGGCATGGTTCCCATCTTGGTGACGGACACCGGTGCCATTACGGACTCAACGGAAATCCTTCGATTCCTGGACCAGCGCTTGCCAGAGTCCGCCAAGCTCTATCCGAAAAGCCAGATCCAGGAAGTTGAGGCACTGGAGGAGGACTTCGATGAACGGTTTGGTATCGAGACGCGGCGCTGGGTGTACTTCAATCTGCGAACCTTGCCCGCCCGCCAGATATTGAAGCTCGCGGGGCAGGGCACACCGCTTTGGGAGCGAGCCATTGCTCCGCCGTTTTTTTCACCGCTATTTCGATTCCTCCTTCATAGCCTCGATGTGTCGCGAGAGAACGTCGACAGAGGCTTCCCGGTCATTTCAGACACCTTCGATTGGGTAAAAACCCGCCTCAGCGATGGCCGTCCATTTCTCTGTGGTGATCGTTTCACGGCGGCAGACCTGACGTTCGCCTCCCTGGCTGCCCCGGTGCTGTGGCCACCGGAATACGGAATCAAGTTCCCACCACTCGAGGAAGTGCCGCCCAGTGCACGCGATGCCATTGGCCAATTCCGCGCACACCCAGCCGGCGAGTTTGCATTGCGCCTCTTCAGGGAACATCGTTCACCGGCCACAGACACCCAACCCAGCGGTACAGGAACCCTGGCGCAAAAAGCCGCGCCAAGCCCTTGAACGTTGAACCCAAAGGACCGTCGATGCCATTCACCCCTCTTCATCTCGGCCCCGGGTTGACGATCAAAGCGCTGGCTGGCCGTCGCTTCAGCATCCTTAGCTTTGGCATCGCGCAGGTCGCCATGGACATTGAGCCGCTTCTGGGCTTGGTTCGCGGCTCCAGCGTTTTACACGGCCCTACACATACTTATCTGGCAGCTCTTGCCATGGCGATTGTTGTTGCCATCGCCTCCCCACCCCTCTGCCGCCTGATTCTTCGCCGCTGGCACCAAGAGCTGGTGTTTCACCGTTTGGGGTGGCTGGTCGAGTCTGAGACGTTGGCACCTCTTGCGGTCATCGCCGGGGCTTTGGTTGGCACGATCTCGCATGTGCTGCTGGACAGCATCATGCATTCCGACATTTCGCCGCTCGCGCCTTGGTCAGAGGCCAATGCGCTGCTTGGCCTCATCTCGCTTCAGGCGCTGCACCAGGTTTGTATTCTTGCTGGCTTGTTGGGGGTTGTCGGTTGGTTCTTTCTCGCTTGGCGCAAACAGCGCACGGGGGTGAGCCTGTGAGGGCTACCCGCCGCTCAGGCGGCAAAATGCGGTGACCACAATGCACCAGAGTCATGCCATGAACGCTGAAACTGCCAAACATGCCCTCGGCACAGACCGCGCCACTGCCCAATTGCTGGCCATTGTTTCGGTGGCCTACGCCGACCGGGTTCGGTGTGGACAGCCCACCTGTGGGCACTCTGTGTACCGCCGGATTCACGTGGTCAGAGAGAACGAAAAACTGCTGGTGCTGGGATCAACCTGCTTTGCAAAACGCTACGGAAATGATCGTGCATTAGGCGCAGCACACTTTGGCTCAGGAGATGGCAGGGTGTTGACTGACGAAGAGCGCAAACTTCTGTTGAACAACACAGAAACTCTGATCGCACAGTTTGAAGAAGAAGCCAGGCTGGTGCAGGCGGCACACTCCAAACTCGCCCCGGCCAACCTGCCACCCAATCCGGCGAACACCAGTGCGCGACTCCCTGCCGCGCACTTTCCACAGGAGACCCCATGGGCGTGGGTCAAGCCATTGACTTCAGTGATTTATTTGAAACTCAAAGATGGGTCGGGGTGGATACGTGCTCAGCGAAAAGACGATCAACATCTGTTGCTGCCGTGGCCCGTTTTTGAGGGGTGGGATGAGGCATTGCCGCCCCTGTTTGGCCCGATAGATGGTGAATGCGGGGGGCACATTCTTCCAGACGTGGCTGCCGCATTGCGGTATTTACGCAGTCAATCCGAATGGGAAACCAAGCCGGGGCGCTGGAGGGATGTGATGACAGAAATTGCCAGCAACACCAGAGGGGCTTGGCCACCCAGGCCGCGCTGATCTGGGGATGGAACAAGCCCGTTGGGCCCATCAATAAATCGGGCGAAGGCCTTTAATTCCATTTCTATATTGTGAACAAGTGATTACACTACCCTATGTTTATTGTCAAACAACTCCCGGAATTCGCACAATGGCTGTTTGGTCTGAAAGATGGCATGACACATCGCCGTCTTGCACGTCGGCTGGAAAAGGTGCAACGCGGTTTGTTGGGTGACGTTGCACCCGTTGGCGAAGGCGTGTTCGAAATGCGCGAGTTTTTCGGACCTGGCTGGCGCATGTACTACGTGCAGCAGGGCGATGTGTTGATTGTGATGCTCGGTGGCGGCGACAAGTCCACCCAGCAGGCGGATATTGCGGCGGCCATCGCCCTGTCCAAAACCCTTTGAAGGAGCGAAATCATGACCCGGAAAATCAACGTTGCCGACTTGCCCGAGTTCGATATGGCGGAGCATCTGGACAGCGATCAGGCCATTGCCGAATATCTGACGATTGTCATGGAGGAAAACGATCCCTCCGAGCTGACCCATGCGCTGGGCACAATTGCCCGCGCACGCGGCATGACCGAGGTGGCGCGCGCATCCGGCTTAACACGCGAGGCCTTGTACAAGGCCCTGCGCCCCAATTCCCAGCCCCGCTTTGACACCATCGCCCGCGTTTGCTCGGCACTGGGGGTTAAGCTGGTGGCGCAAGTGGCGCATGCCTGATAGAAACTTTGGTCACAGCACCCGCTGCTTTGGTGCATAGGCACAAAGGTTCATGACCGTTCTGGCACTGCATACACTGCAGCGTGTACCCAGCACGCTTTCGATTTACCCCGCCACATTTGCCTTTTTCTTGCATGCTGCCTTCCAAACGCCCTCTTTGCGCGGCCTGTCTTCGGCCCGAAAGCAGCTGCATCTGCCCATGGGTGACCCCCACGCCCCACGCCACCGAGGTGCTGATCCTGCAGCACCCGCTGGAAGTGCATCATGCCAAAAACACGGCTCGCTTGTTGCACCTGAGTTTGCCAGGCAGCCGCCTGCTGGTGGGCGAGGTGTTTGACGACACCGTGTTGCGCACCGCCATGCCCGAGCCGAAGTACACCGTGCTGCTGTACCCGCCTACGGCCCACGCCGGGCATCAAGTGCCTGCGCCTTTGGATACCGCGCGGCTCCAAGACCCGGCGCAGCTGCGGCTGGTGCTGCTGGATGCCACCTGGCGCAAAAGCCGCAAGATGTTGCACTTGAACCCGCTGCTGCAAAGCTTGCCACGCTTGTCACTGCACGACATGCCCGCATCGGCTTACCTGATTCGCAAGGCGCACCAGCCGGGCCAGCTCTCCACATTGGAGGCCACATGCGCGGCATTGGCTCAGCTGGAGGGCGACCCGGCCAGATTTGAGCCGCTGCTGGCGGCGTTCGACGGGTTTGTGGCGCAGCAATTGGGCTGGGCCATGACAGGCGGGGTCACCCCAGCGGCTCCGGCCACCGCCTGAGCCCGATGCCCTCACACTGGCGCTATGATTTGTCTCAAAAACGGCACACCCACCACATTCATCAGGGAGAACATGCATGACCGACTTTGTACCCACTGTGCCTGCCGCATGGCCTGAACATGAACACACGCCAGCGCCGGTGTTCTCGCGGCCAAGCAAGCACCTTGAGATCGAATTCACCGGCTCGGGCAGCGAGTACTTTCGCATCTGGATCGTCAACCTCTTGCTCACCGTGGTCACACTCACGCTGTACCTGCCCTGGGCGCGGGCACGCCGTTTGCGCTACTTCATGGGCAACACGCTGGTGGGCGGCCAGCCGCTGGGTTTTCATGGTGAGTCCGGCAAGATGTTCAAGGGCTACCTGCTGGTGCTGGTGTTTTTTGGGCTGTATTCGGTGGCGGGCAATATTTCTCCCACCGCCGGGTTCATCGCCTTGCTGGCGGTGGTCGGTTTGTGGCCGGCCTTGTTCAAATCGTCGCTGCAATTTCGCTTGGGCAACACCAGCTGGCGCAGCCTGCGTTTTGGCTTTGACGGCAGCCTGGGCGGGGCTTATGCGGCCATGCTGCCCCTGTTCATTCCGGCGCTGATTCTGGTGGGTGCGCAGACCCTGGGGGTGGATGTCAAGCACCCGCCCCAGTGGTATGTGACGGTCAGCGCAGTGGTGGGCCTGAGTGTCATTGTGGTGTCGCCCTGGCTGTTCTGGAACCTCAAGCAATACCAGCATAACCATTACACGCTGGG
>VIKI01000025.1:16779-22052 GCA_008080595.1 Comamonadaceae bacterium | reverse complement strand
AACCAAGCCTCTAGTTTGTCGAGTGGTTTATCGAACACGTAAACGCTCCATCAGAAGTTGTAATTGACGTAAGCGCCAATGAAGTCACGGTCGCGCAGCGGCTGATCAAACACCGAGGAACCGCCACGGAAGAACGCATAGTTCACGCCAAATTGCCAGGTGGCCGGGTTTTGGGTGAAGTTGAGGTACAAATTGCCAGTTTTGGCACCCTTCATCCAGGTGCCCTGAATGTTGGGGGTACGCCCGGCCAAGCCCCACGACAAGGTCAGACCTGGTGTCACTTGCCAACCCGGCAGCAGATTGCCGTCATAGGTCAAACTCATATCCAGATTCAGACCGGCAGAGGTTTTTGTGCCCACCGGGATGGTGCGGTTGGCGGCATCCACTGGATCGAAACCGGGTGCCATTTCATTGCCCCACCCCCAAGCACCGGCAGCCACCGCATCAGGCCCATAGGTATCTTTCATCTTGGGGTAATGAATGGCCACAAACTCCGCAAGAATCAAACCATTGTGAGCACCTACCGTCTTCAACAACCCGCCCGCGTTGCTGGGCGAGAGCTGCAACAGACCGGTCAAGTGCCATTGCAATTTTTCTTCGTCCACCCAGCATTTCCCTGCCTGCGAGGCGCAACCCGTGGTGTTGGGATTCAGGAACACCGCATCCTTGGGCCGGTAAGAAAGTTCAGTGCCGACCGCCCAGTCGCCCACGGGAAAGTTGGCACTGATGCCAAACAACTTGCGGTCTTCAGGGTACACCAGCGTGGTTGCGAAAGTGGTCTGATCCAACATCACCTGAGATGTCTTGTCGTGGTAATTCAGCGCATAAAAGCCCAGATCCAGCGAGGTATTGGCGGGCTTCCAACGCACAGCAGCACCCCACTGGCCTGAGTTTTTGGCCCCGACCTCAGACACGCCGTAGGCCTCCTTGCCCTTGCCCAGTCCATTGACCACCGACCAATAGCTGCCAGCCGGGGGCATGTCATTGGGTTTCCAACGGGTCTGGACATAGACTTCGGCGCTCACGCCGTCGGCCAGGCCCGAAGCCAGACTGATGGTCGGTGTCGGCAGAATGGCTTCCTTGAGCTGCGTGCCAGGCTGTGACAGGCGCATGATGTCAGCAGGGTTCGTTGCGTTGATGCCACCCGGGGTCATGATGCTTTCGCCCCAATTGATCACTTGATTACCCACGCGCAGGCGGGCCTGTTGCTGGCCCACATCAAAGCTCTTGCTGAACCAGAAATCCAGCAAGCGGGCTTTGGACTTGAGGTCGCCCCTGGCATCTGCGCTAAGACCATCAGCGCCCACACCAGGTGGTACGGATTGGGAACTCATCCAACCCGTGGTCTGCGTTGCGGCAAAGTCTTGAACCCAGTTCACCCGCCCCAGGAACCGGATGTCCGCTGGCAGCTGTAGCAGCATTTCGTGGCTGCCCTTCAGATAAGCAGTGAAGGGGTCTCTGCTTTTGTAGTTCAAATTGCCCTGATCTCCCAGCCCTGAGGCGATGGGTGCCGCAACCCCAGTGGGTCCACCGGTGTTGCCGCTGAGCACCAGGCTGGGTGATGGATCGTTCAGACGGATGCCCGTGCCCACACTGATGGTGGAATCGAAGCTACCCGAAATCGTGTCGGTCTGAATTTTGACGGCATGGCTTGATCCGCAAAGCAGTACCAGACAGGCTGCTGCAATGGCATGGATATGAGGTGTTTTCATGTGCTTCTCCTGATGAACTGGTTTTCAACGCTCGCTGACTGCGCCACTTCACGTCCGTTCCGGTGCCCACCGCATGGAAATCCAGCAGGTAGCGGTGATCTGGCAGGTTGTGCTGCGCAAAGGCCGACACGTCACAGGCCCCAATTTCAAACACGGGAATCACAAAACCCTCACGCAGCTTCCAGAGCTTGCCCTGGCCGTCATAGTCTTCGGCCAGCACTGGGTTCCAGCTGTCTTCGTCAAGGTAGAAGGTACGCTTGGGCGAGAGGTGACGCACGCCTTGCTTGACGGTAGCCTCTATCACCCAAACACGGTGCAACTCGTAACGGCGATTTTTCGGGTTGATGAAATCATCACCCACCACATCGTGCAACTTGGCCGTGAAGTCGTACAAACCAAATGCGTTGTAGGGAACGATCAGCTCTTTCTTGCCCACCAGCTTCCAGTCAAAGCGATCGATGGCACCGGTGAAGACCTGAACCTCGTCCACAGCGTACTGGTTTTCAAAACCGATCTGAGGCGCATCGTAGCCATAGCTGGGCAGACGACGCACCCGACGCTGACCCGGAAAGTAATAAAAGGCATCGTTTCCTGATTTGTCGAAAAAGTCTGAAATCACACCCGCTTGTCCAGCCAAGGCGGCCGGCGAGGTGAAACCAAAAAAGGTGTGCTGGTGGCTGCTTCGATCATCGCTGAGCTTGCGTGAGCCCTTGGCTGCCCATGGCCAGAAGTTGGTCTGGTCGTAACCGTAATTGATCCATTCGGTGGATCCCGCGCGGGGTGACACCAAAGTACTGCCGTTCTTGTATTCAGCGGCCACACCACGGTAGCGCAAAGACATGTTGACCATGGCCTCTGCGCCGTTGCGGGGCATGGGGAACGGCACACCCGGCACCAGGGCATCTTCAATGGCCCAGCCATTGGCATTCATCTTGGCCAAGCTGACGTTCTTCTTGGTATTTTCCGCCACGAAGTCGGGCACATTGCAACTGCGCCGGGTGGGGTACACGTCCATGCGGTAACCCTTGGTCTGCTTGATCAGCGCCACCTGGCCGGGTGAGAGTTTGTCGGCGTACTTGTCCACATTGCCTGCATCAACGGCATACAGCGGTTTGTCATTGTGGTACTTCCAGGCATCCTTGCGCAATTTGCCATACGTCCAGTTGCTGTCTTGTTTCTCTGGAGCCCAGGCAGGAATGCTGCCATCTTTGTTGGCCGCACGCTCAGCCCCCACAGGGGTCAGCGTCTTGGCAAGATCGTCTGCATTTTGCGCATGGCTGGTACACGTCAATGCCGTCAGCACCACACCAAGGGCGGTGAGATAACGAGGGGCCGACAAATACGGTCGGTACGCGAGGTTTTCAGGAAAGCTGTGGGGCATGGCCATTTCTCCAATAGTTCAAGCAAAGGAATGCGACTGATAAGTCAACCGAGAGATTCAACGAAGGTCTCTGTCGTCTTAAAACCGAACTGTAGTTCGGTTTTAAGGCAAACACACCTAGCAAAAACCCTGCCTCTTTGATCGAGGCGGAGATTTAGCCCAAAAATAAATGACTCAAACCGCCTTCTGCTCCACGAGCAGCGGTGCAGTCATGGCAATCAGGCAAACCCGAAGGTGCGCAAACAGCAATTCGGGCGGCGCTGTCTTATGCACCAAAGCAGCACACAAAACGCTGTGACAAAACATGCCTATGCACCGTGCTGCAGCATCGACCCGTGCAACATCAGCATTCGGCGCATAGTGCCGCAAGGCAGAACAGACGTTGGCAGAGACCAATTCGTCATGCTCAGTGGCCAGCGCACTCAAGGACGGCATGGCCGAAAGCATTTGAATCAACGCCCCCAGACCCGGACTCCCCTCGTAGAGACGCGCCACCAGGAGAAACTGGTCATTGAGATAGGTGAACACATCACGCTGCCCACCATGCCGGGGGTGCACCTCATCAATCGCATCCCTGATCCGGGTCAGCCACCGATGCGCAAGAGCATAGACCACCGCTTCCTTGTTCGGAAAGTACTCATACAAGCCCCCTACCGAGAGACCCGCAGCGGCAGCAATACGCTTGGTGGTGAGCTTGTCCAACCCCCCTTGCTCAATCTCAAAGGCCGCCGCCTGAAGCACCTGATCCACCGTCTGTTTGGCGCGATCCTGAGCCGGTTTGCGACGCGGTTCAAGCTCAGCCACAGCCGCAACAGCCTCTTTTGTTTTAACTTTTTTCATAGAAACCCTAGTGAAAACCCTGACGGGAATGATCTTTGCTTAGTGCTTAATCCGAACTATAGTTCAGTTTTACAAATATTTAACGGATACATCATGCATGATGAAGATCTCTGCTACATCAGCGCAACCGAGGCTCTGACCCGGTTTCGCACCCAAGAACTCTCACCCGTGGAATTGCTTAAGGCGCAATTGCATCGGGCCAAGCAGCTTGAACCCACGGTGAATGCTTTCTGCGCCATGCGCGCCGAAGCCGCCCTGGCAGCCGCCCAAGAAGCCGAGCGAATTTACACCCATGAGCCACAGCTCGCCAAGCCACTGACAGGCATTCCGACGGTTCTGAAAAACGAGCACACCCTGATCGGCGAACACACCGATCAAGGCTCTTTTCTGTTCGGGATGGATGCTGACACAGAGAATGCGCCGATCACGCAACGGCTGCTGGACGCAGGCAGCGTGATCCATGCGCGAACAAATGTACCTGAGTTCTTTGTGGCCATGTTCACCCGCAGCAAGCGCTATGGCATCTCCAGAAACCCATGGAACCCGGCTTACACCACAGGTGGCTCATCGGGTGGCAGTGGTGCGGCGCTGGCGGCTGGTTTGACCACCCTGGCATCGGGCTCAGACATCGGAGGCTCCATCCGGGTACCGGCTGCTTATTGCGGGGTGGTCGGTCTCAAGCCCAGCTATGGCAGGGTTCCCGAGAGCAGCATGTTCTTTGCCATGAATCACCACAATCACAACGGCGTGCTTGCACGAACCATCTCGGACTGTGCCTTGATGTTCAACGCGATCAATGGCCCGCACCGGGTAGACCCCACCATGGTCAAACCGCGCCTGAAACTCTCGCCCACCCCGTCCTCGGTGCACGGCATGCGCATTGCGCTTTCGGTCGATCTGGGCTACTTCAAGGTCGCGCCCGATGTTGAACGCAACACCCGTCTGGCAGCGCAACACCTGCGGGATCAGGGAGCCGTTGTGGAAGAAATCACACTGCCATGGACCGAGGACATCCGCACCGCCTTCACCCACGCACTCGTGTACCCTCTGGGGCACGCACTGTCCAAACTGATCCAGGGACAGGAAGACAAGGTCAATGATTACGTCATCGCCATGGCGCAGATGTCTGAATCCATCACGCTGGACGATTACCTTGCCTCCTTTGACATGTTGACCAGCATGCACAACAGCCTGCAGGACGTATTGGAGTCATTTGATGCCATGATCTGCCCCACCCTGGCCGACAACCGCTGGCCGGCCGAGGGCACCCAAACACCACACGACGACTTGATGCAACAAGGCATGACCTACCCGTTCAACATGCTCAGCCGACACCCGGT
>VIKI01000025.1:0-16765 GCA_008080595.1 Comamonadaceae bacterium | reverse complement strand
CAGCCGACACCCGGTGCTCAGCGTGCCCAGCGGATTCGCCATGCACGGTGTACCCACCGGCCTTCAGATCATCGGCCCCACTTATGAAGAAGACAGCGTCATGCGCATTGGTGCCGCACTGGAACGTGCCATCAACTGGCCCGCCTGGCGACCCTCCATCCCGCAACACGCACCCGCCACCACCCCACTTGAAACGGAGAACCTGTGATGTCAAATACTGCCCCTGCCCCACATCTGTCGTCCAGCACAGGAGGCTTGAAAAGAACTCTTGGCTTTGTCGATCTTGTCGCTTACGGACTCGCCTATATCGCACTGGTCGTGCCGCTGACCAGCCTTGGTTTTGTCTGGGGCGCCTCCGATGGCCTGATTGCCACCTCCTACGGTATTGGGGCGATCTGCATGTATTTCACCGCCCAAAGCTATGCCACCATGAGCCGCGAGGTCTCCAGCGCGGGCTCAGTCTATGGCTTCGCCCGCATGAGTCTGGGCAACCGCTGGGGCTTCCTTGCTGGCTGGGTGATTCTGCTGGACTATCTGTTGATTCCGGCCCTGGTTTTTGCACTGATGTCGGTCGGCATGGAGTTGCTGATCCCGGAAATCCATCGCGGTGCATGGATTGGCATCGTGGCCTTCATCACGCTGAGCATCAACTGGTTTGGTATCAAGATCACCTCCAAAGTCAGCGCCATGTCGGTGCTGGCCCAGTTTGTGATCGTGGCGGTGGTGGTGGTTTTGGCCATCATGGCGTTAAACGGTGGCGCAGGCAATGGGGCCTTGACCGCCAAACCATTCTTTGGCGACGGCTCCATCAGCTGGTCACATATCTTCTCCGGTGCCTCCATTGCCGTGATGGCTTTTCTCGGCTTTGATGCCATCAGCACCTTGTCGGAAGAAACCCGAGATGCCAGCGACAAGGGCTTGATTGGCCGCTCCATCTTGGCCGTACTGATCATTGCCGGTGTCCTGTTCATGTTCATCACCTGGGTGATTGGCAACCTGATGCCGGCCATTGAAATGAAAGATCCGGCCACGGCAATTTTTGACCTCCTGGGGCAAACCGTTGGCCCCTGGGCCGCAACAGCATTGGCCTGGGCACTGGCCATCGCGGTGGGATTCACCAACACCATGCCCATGCTTGCAGGTGTTTCCAGGGTCTTGTTTGCCATGGGCCGAGACCATCAACTGCCCGCCATTTTCGGTACCCTGCATGCCGGTACGGGTGTGCCACGTGTGGCGCTGCTGGCCTCCACCGTCGTATCAACCACAATTGCGCTCATTCTCAAAGACCAAGTCGAGATCCTGGCATCGCTGGTCAGTTTGGGGGCGCTCACCGGCTTTGCCATGCTGCACATTTCGGTGATCGTTCACTTCAAGAACAGCCCGCATCGTTCCTGGTTCTTTCACCTGATCGCGCCGGTGTTGGGTTTGCTGGTGGTCTTCGCCGTGCTGACCGGCATGCACGAGGCCGCCATCTGGACCGGCATCGTCTGGTTGAGCCTCGGGGTGATTTACGGCACCTATCTCGGACGGCGTGGTCGGGTGGTCATGGATGTGTGACATGGGCCATCCAATCGCGTCTGCTGTGCCACGCAAACCCAAGGTTCTGCTACCTGCCTGTTTGCGCCAACTGGATGGGCAGCCCTATCTGGTCGCAGGCCAAAAGTACCTGGATGCCGTTGAACTGGCCGGTTGCCAGCCCTGGATTTTTGCGGGCTGTGCAGCCAGCGAGATCGACGCGGTGCTGTCGTCGGTAGATGGCGTGCTCCTCACAGGCTCGCCCTCCAACGTGCACCCCTCCCACTACGGCCAGCAGCTGCTTGACCCCGACTCACCGCAGGATGCCCGGCGCGATGCCTGGGTGTTGCCCTTGATCACAAAAGCGATCAAAAAAGGAATACCTCTCCTAGGTATCTGCCGGGGTTTCCAGGAAATCAACATTGCCTTGGGGGGCAGCCTGCATCAGGCTGTACACCGCGTGGCGGGTTGCCGCGACCACCGCGCACCCAAGGACGCAGAGGCCGAGCAAATCTACGGCCCGGCGCACGAGGTGACTCTTTGCGCAGATGGCAGCCTGCACCGTTGGATGGGCACAGACCGCATCATGGTGAACTCCATCCATGAACAAGGTCTGGCCGAACTGGGCCAAGGTCTTCGCATTGAGGCGCAAGCGCCCGACGGACTGGTGGAGGCGTTCTCTGCACCTGACGCAGCGGGCTTTCTGATGGCCGTCCAGTGGCATCCCGAGTGGCGTGCGGCAGACAACCCGGCTTCCCAAAAACTGTTTGAAGCATTCGGAAACGCATGCCGGGCCAGACTTACCCAACGCCCAGGCCAATAGCCGCCATGACATCCAGCGATGGCGTTCGCCCTGCCGGCACGCAACGCCACATGCCCCCTCTCACACCAACTGGAATCTTGTATGACAGAACAAGCCAACACCCCCATCGACTGGCAAGCACGCGCACAAGCGCTGCGTCTGGATGGTCGCCTATTGATTGACGGCAAGCGCTGGGACGCAGCCGATGGCCGCTGCTTCACCAAAGTGTCACCCGGTGATGGCCTTGCCCTGCCCGACATCGCCCGCGGTGGTGCTGCTGACATCGACCTTGCTGTCAAAAGTGCCCGCGCCGCGTTTGAAGACGGTCGCTGGCGTTTGCAGTCCCCGGCCCAGCGCAAAGCCGTTCTCATCGAATGGTCACGCCGCGTGATGCAAGCCGCCGAGGAACTGGCGCTGATCGAAACCGTGGACATGGGCAAACCCATCGCCCGCTCCCTCGCTGCTGACGTGCCCGGTTCAGCCCGCACACTGGCCTGGTACGGCGAAGCCATCGACAAAATCTATGACGAAGTGGCCCCCACCGGCGCAGATTCCCTGGCCCTGATCACCCGCGAACCGCTGGGCGTTGTCGGTGCCATCGTGCCCTGGAACTACCCGCTGCTGATGGCTTGCTGGAAGCTCGGCCCGGCACTGGCCGCAGGCAACAGCGTGGTGCTCAAGCCCAGCGAACGCTCGCCGTTCTCTGCCATGCGTCTGGCCGAGCTGGCCCTGGAAGCCGGCCTGCCACCCGGCGTGCTCAACGTGGTGACCGGCTACGGCCATGAGGCGGGTGAGGCGCTGGCGCTGCACCCCGATGTGGACGGTATTGGCTTCACCGGCTCGACCCGCGTTGGCAAACGCATGTTTGAATACGCCGGGCAGTCCAACCTGAAGCGCATGTACACCGAGCTGGGAGGCAAATCGGCAGTGCTGGTGTTTGCCAGCTCGGATGTCGAAAAAGCCGCCGCTGCCGTGGCCGGTACGCTGTTCTACAACCAGGGCGAATCCTGCAACGCCCCCTCACGCGCCGTGGTGCACGCCAGCGTGGCCGACCGCTTTGTCGAGGCGCTGGTGGCACAGGCCGCGCACTACCAACCGGCCAACCCCTTGAACGTCAAGGCTGGCATGGGCGCACTGGTGGACAGCGTCCATGCCGACAGCGTGATGCGCATGATCGAGCGTGGCCACGCCGAAGGCGCACGCTGCGTGGCGGGCGGACACCGCGTGCTGGTTGCAGAGAGCAACTGCTATGTCGAGCCGACGATCTTTGACCAGGTACACAACCGCATGCACATTGCGGCCGAAGAAATCTTTGGCCCGGTGGCCAGCGTGATCAGCTTTGACACCGAGGCCGAAGCCATTGCCATCGCCAATGACAGCCCGTATGGCTTGCAAGCCGGCGTGTGGAGCAATGAGCTCAGCCAGGCCCACCGGGTGGCACGCGCACTGCGTGCCGGCACCGTGCACGTGAATCAGTACAACGACGACGACATCACCGTGCCCTTTGGCGGGGTCAAGCAAAGCGGCAATGGCCGTGACAAGAGCCTGCACGCTTTTGACAAGTACACTGAACTCAAAACCACCTGGCTGCGCATTGACCTGGCTTGATGCCGCGCAAGTTACCCCCGGCGCACAGCTCAAATCAGCCCTTTTGAGGTCAACCCCTGCAGCGTCAAATCCAGCGCCTGCCGAATCAGGCGCATCATTTCGTCCATAAGCGGCAGAAGGCACAAATCACCTCGTCGCAGATCATAGGAATGCCGTATTTGTCCACAATGCGCTGAATCTCTGGCCAGTAGGTGGCGGCTGATGATGATCTTGCACTGCGGTTGGCCAAGCAAATCCCAATAGCGGTGGACTATGCGCACATTCAAGTCATGGCCCATTGAGGCGAGTGAATTGGTTCACAATCAAGGCCATTTGATGCAAACACATGGTGCCACTTAGGCACTGCCCGAAGTCATGCTGTCTGAACTCCTGCTCACCGAAATCGATGCCTTGACACAAGGCGGCAAACTGCCACTGCACCGTCAACTGTACGAAGCACTGCGCCGCACCATTCTGAATGGCAAGCTGCAAGCTGGTGAGCGGTTGCCTTCCAGCCGCGAACTGATGCACGACCTGAAGCTGTCTCGCAACACCGTGGTGGCTGCGTTGAGCCAATTGGCGGTTGAGGGCTATCTGGTCAGCCGGGTCGGCAGTGGCACCTATGTCAACCAAAATGTGCCGCAGGCAAACCCCAAGCTGGGCCGCCCCGTCAGCATGCAGCCAGAAAAACTCTCACACCGAGGCCAAGCTCTCAGCAATACTTTTTGCGCCGTTGACCTGGAGGTTCAGCCCTTTACCCCTGGCATTGCCGATTTCAGCGCCTTCCCCGTCGCGTTGTGGCAACGCCTGCAAAACAAGCACTGGCGCATGACCTACCCCGACATGCTGGACTACAGCAGTGCTGGCGGTTATGGCCCACTGCGCCGCGCCATCACCGACTATTTGCGCGTGTTTCGCAGCGTACCGGTCGATGTGGAACAAGTCATTGTGACCAGCGGCACGCAAGAATCTTTGGGGCTTTGTGCACAATTGCTGGCCGACCCGAATGACACCGTCTGGCTGGAAGATCCGGCTTACTGGGGCGCGGTCAAAGCCTTCATGGCGACCGGTTTGCGCCTGCATGGCATTCCTGTTGACAAACAAGGTATTGCCCCCCGGCCACAAGACAATGCCGTGCCGCCCAAACTGATTTACGTGACCCCGTCACACCAATACCCTACGGGTGCGGTGATGTCGCTGGAGTACCGCCACCAGTTGTTGTCATTGGCCCGTCAGCACAAAGCCTGGGTGCTGGAAGACGACTACGACAGCGAATTCCGCTTCAGCGGGCCACCCATTTCGTCCCTGGCCGGGCTCGACACCCACAGCCAGGTGCTGTACATGGGCTCATTCTCCAAAGTGCTTTACCCGGGGCTCAAACTCGGCTATTTGGTGGTACCGAAAAATCTGGCCGCAGCTTTCAAACGCGCCCACTACGACCTGAACCGCCCAGGGCAAATGCCGGTGCAGGCGGCATTGGCCGAATTTATTGACATGGGCCACTTTGCCAGTGCTTTGCGTCGCGCCCGACAAAGCTACGGCCAGCGCCGCCAATGCCTGTTGAACGCACTTCAACCCTGCCTGGGCCATCAGGCACGTATCACAGGTGCCGAGCAGGGCCTGCACTTGTGCATGCGCCTGTCTGACCACATCGACGACAAGGCGCTGGCGCTGCAACTGCGCCAAACCGGCTTGATGGTGCGCCCACTGTCTTCCTACTGCCTGAGTCGCCGGGATTTACGGGGCTTGGTGATTGGCTATGGTTATGCGCCACTGGCTGAAATTGAACACTTTGGACCCCGCCTGGCCGAAGCGCTTGCACAAGCCTTGCAATAATCAACGAAAACGTGACTGCTTTCAATTTTCCACAAAACTTGCCCCCAAACTCCCCATGACACACCGGTCAAACCCTTCCCAAGCGCCACTTCAATCCAGATTCAAACAGCTACGCCGCCAGATACTCATGACAAGCCTGCTGAGTAGCTTGACCTTGATGGCATGCGGCGCACAGGGTTCCGACGAAAACGCGGTGTCACTGGAAACAGCTCGTAGCGAACTGGAAAATGGCCGCGTCACGCTGATCGACATTCGCGAACCCGCTGAGCACGCCACAGGTGTGGTCAAAGGTGCCAAACTGTTGCCGATGAGTCAACTTGGAGCAAGGTTGAGCGAGATTCCCACAGCTGCTGACAAACCGGTCTTCCTGATCTGCAACACCCAAAACCGTTCAAGCAAAACACTCAAGGCTTTGCGCGAACGTGGTTACCCCCATGTGCGCTTTGTACAAGGTGGCATGAGCGAATGGTCACGCCGGGGCTGGCCACTCATCAAACCCTGAGCCAAGGGATTCGCTTCACTTGTTCAGACGTTTGCCGACAAAAGCAAAGGCAAATGTCAGCGCCTCTTGAAGCGACTCTTCAATCTGATGACGCTCACGTTCGGTCAAGTAAAACATCATGTCAACATCGTGGCGCACGTAGCGGGCCGGTAAACGATTCAGCATGACACACGCCACGTCAGCCAAATTGTCTGCACTGTAGTCCGGGTATGAGGCTGACATACCGGCCACGGCCTCAAAGACCAAACGTTCATAATAGTTGTGAACCTGCTCAAAATTAAGAACCATAGGATGCCTGCAAGTAGATGTAAGTTGATGAAGATAGTTTGAAACATATCAGTTAGAACGTTTACCTGCAAGGAGAATCAGGGTGTGCAACAACATTTTTTGCACTCGAAGCTATGAAACATGTAGCACAAGATCAATTTGCGATATAGTTTCGCCTGCTCGCCGAAGCGACAGGCAAGTTTGCATCCGACTGCACTGAATATCAGCTTCTTGCACTATTTTTACGCCTTTTAGGAGACCCCTGTTCATGAGTACCAAAGAAAATGCTGCCATCGGCCCCTTGTTGAGTCTGCTGGAATCCCGATATGCGATTCGTGTGTTGTGGGCCCTGAAAGACGGTCACCCCCAGACTTTTCGATTGCTCCAGGACAGCGTTGGCAACATTACCCCCAACACCCTCAATACACGCATCAAGGATTTGCGTGAAGCCGGCTTGCTCGATCACGGCAGCAACGGCTATTTTGTGACTTCCATGGGCGCTGATCTGCTTAAACGCATGGGTGACTTGTCAGCCTTTGCCACCAAATGGGCCGCCAGCCAAGCCAAAAAAGCCGCTTGATCATTCTTCATTCATTCTCAAGACTATTCCATGACAACTACCGCATCAGGTCTCAACTACGAAGACATCGTGACTGGCGAGGGCGATCTCGCCAGCAAAGGGCAAAGTGTCACGGTGCATTACACCGGCTGGCTTTATCAGGACGGTCAACAAGGCAGCAAGTTTGACTCCAGCAAAGATCGGCGTGATCCCTTTGTGTTCAGTCTCGGTGCAGGCATGGTGATCCGGGGCTGGGACGAAGGTGTTGCAGGTATGCGCGTGGGTGGCACACGTGTTCTGATCATCCCTGCTGCACTGGGTTATGGGGCTCGCGGTGCAGGCGGAGTTATTCCACCCAATGCCACGCTGAAATTTGAGGTTGAATTGTTGGCTGTGAAGTGAAGCTGGTCTTGTTTTAAACACCTCTTACCCATGAAAAGCGGGCCTTTGACATGCCCGCTTTTTTCTGTCTATTTGACACCATGGCTGCTTGCATTCAAACAATTGCCTCAAAGATCCCTTGAAATTTGCCGCAACAACCTCACCTCACTGCATCGCCGTTTACATCTTCCAGCAAATCGAATGACTGATACTACCCAAGCTCAACAAAATTCATCGGCCACAAACCCATCCGAGACACTCAACGCTGATGAACTCAGCGCCACTGTGGCTCAATTGGAGACCGAGGCATTGACCAAATGCCAGGCCGATCTGGCAGAGTTGAAAGCCAAAAGTGCTGAATTGGCCGACCAATACCTGCGCGCCAAAGCCGAGGCCGAAAATGCCCGCAGACGGGCTGAAGACGAAATCTCCAAAGCCCGCAAGTTCGCCGTTGAAGGCTTCGCCGACAGCCTGCTGCCGGTGCTTGACAGCCTGGAAGCCGGTCTCAACATCAAAGATGCCTCGCTGGAACACATTCGTGAAGGCGCACAAGCCACTTTGCGGCAACTTGTGTCGGCCATGGAGCGCAACAAAGTGGTGGCCATCAACCCGGCGGCCAACGACAAATTTGACCCCCACCTGCACCAAGCCATCAGCATGGTGCCCGCAGATCAAGAAGCCAACACCGTGGTCAGCGTGCTGCAAAAAGGCTACCTGATTGCCGAGCGTATCTTGCGCCCTGCCCTGGTCACTGTTGCAGCGCCAAAATAAATCGTTTCGGCGACTTGAAAACAAACCATTCATCCGCAATTTCAACGCAAGCAAATTTCAAACAAACTTCAGACTGAGCAGCTTGCAAGTCCAGGCAGCAAGGTCTCCAATCTTTTAAGGAAACATCATGGGAAGAATCATTGGTATCGATCTGGGCACCACCAACAGCTGTGTGGCCATCATGGAAGGCAATGTGCCCAAAGTGATTGAAAACGCTGAAGGTGCTCGCACTACCCCGTCCATCATTGCCTACCAGGAAGATGGCGAAGTGCTGGTGGGTGCATCGGCCAAACGCCAGGCCGTCACCAACCCCAAAAACACGCTGTACGCCGTCAAACGCCTGATTGGCCGCAAGTTTGTTGAAAAAGAAGTGCAAAAAGACATCGACCTGATGCCTTACAAAATTGCTGCGGCCGACAACGGCGATGCCTGGGTGGAAGTGCGTGGCAACCGCATGGCACCCCAGCAGATCAGCGCCGACGTGCTGCGCAAGATGAAGAAAACCGCTGAAGACTACCTCGGTGAAACCGTCACCGAAGCCGTCATCACCGTCCCCGCCTACTTCAATGATGCCCAGCGCCAAGCCACCAAAGATGCTGGCCGTATTGCCGGTCTGGATGTCAAGCGCATCATCAACGAACCCACGGCTGCGGCCCTGGCGTTCGGCATGGACAAAAACGAAAAGGGTGACCGCAAGATCGCCGTGTACGACCTGGGTGGCGGCACGTTTGACGTGTCCATCATCGAAATCGCCGATGTCGATGGCGAGAAGCAGTTTGAAGTGCTCTCCACCAATGGCGACACCTTCCTGGGTGGCGAAGACTTTGACCAACGCATCATTGACTTCATCATTGCCGAGTTCAAGAAAGAACAAGGCGTTGACCTGTCCAAAGACGTGCTGGCCCTGCAACGTCTGAAAGAAGCCGCTGAAAAAGCCAAGATTGAGCTCTCTAGCAGCGCCCAGACCGACATCAACCTGCCCTACGTGACCGCAGATGCCACCGGCCCGAAACACCTGAACATCAAGCTCACCCGTGCCAAGCTGGAAAGCCTGGTGGAAGAGCTGATCGAGCGCACCATCGCCCCCTGCCGCACCGCCATGAAAGATGCCAGCGTCTCGGCCTCTGACATCCATGACGTGATCTTGGTCGGCGGCATGACCCGTATGCCCAAGGTGCAGGAAAAGGTCAAGGAACTCTTTGGCCGTGAACCCCGCAAAGATGTGAACCCGGACGAAGCCGTGGCCGTCGGTGCCGCCATTCAAGGCCAAGTGCTCTCAGGTGACCGCAAAGACGTGTTGTTGCTGGACGTGACCCCCTTGAGCCTGGGTATTGAAACCCTGGGTGGTGTCATGACCAAGATGATTGCCAAAAACACCACCATTCCGACCAAGTTTGCTCAAACCTTCTCAACTGCCGACGACAACCAACCCGCTGTGACCATCAAGGTGTTCCAGGGTGAGCGTGAAATTGCCGCAGGCAACAAGATGCTGGGTGAGTTCAACCTGGAAGGCATTCCACCCGCAGCCCGTGGCACACCGCAAATCGAAGTGTCTTTCGACATCGATGCCAACGGCATCTTGCACGTGGGTGCCAAAGACAAGGGTACCGGCAAAGAAAACAAGATCACCATCAAGGCCAACTCCGGTTTGTCGGAAGCCGAAATCCAGCAAATGGTCAAAGATGCCGAGCTGAACTCTGCTGAAGACAAAAAGAAACTTGAACTGGTGCAAGCCAAAAACCAGGCCGATGCCAGCCTGCACAGCGTCAAGAAGAGCTTGACCGAATACGGCGACAAGCTCGATGCGGCTGAGAAAGAAAAAATCGAAGAAGCCATCAAGCACCTGGAAGATGCCATCAAAGGGGACGACAAAGCGCACATTGAAGAAAAGAGCACCGCCCTGATGACCGTGAGCCAAAAGCTGGGCGAAAAAATGTACGCCGACATGCAGGCCAAACAAGCGGCTGAAGGTGCTGCCACCGGTGACGCAGGACAAGCCGGCCCCGCTGGCGCACAAGGCGGGGCACAGCAGGCCGACGACAATGTGGTCGACGCTGAGGTGAAAGAAGTCAAAAAACCCTAAGCGCTTGTTCTCCCACGGCTTTTTACACAGCTGACACGCGCCGCGTTGTACCTTGAACAGGTCAATGCGGCGTTTGCATTGAAACCAGGCACCAAATCAACATGGCAAAAAGAGATTACTACGAAGTTCTGGGCGTTCCCAAAAATGCCACAGACGAAGAAATCAAAAAAGCTTATCGCAAACATGCGATGAAGCATCACCCTGACCGCAATCAGGGTGATGCCGCCAAGGCAGCAGAAGAAAAATTCAAGGAATCCAAGGAAGCCTATGAAATGCTGTCGGATCCGCAAAAACGGGCCGCCTACGACCAACACGGCTTTGCCGGTGTTGACCCCAATATGCGCGGTGGCCCTGGTGGGGCTGAAGCCTATGGTGGTTTTGCCGAAGCTTTTGGTGACATTTTTGGTGACATGTTCGGCCAGCAGCGGGGCCGCGCCGGCGGTGGCCGCCAGGTTTACCGTGGCAGCGACCTGAGCTATGCCATGGAAGTCACCCTGGAAGAAGCGGCCAAAGGCAAAGATGCCCAAATCCGCATCCCCAGCTGGGACAACTGCGAAGTGTGCCATGGCAGCGGTGCCAAACCGGGCACACAAGCCAAAACCTGCGGCACTTGCAGCGGCACCGGTTCGGTACAAATGCGCCAAGGCTTCTTCAGCGTACAGCAAACCTGCCCGACCTGCCGCGGCACCGGCAAGGTGATTCCAGAACCCTGCACCGCTTGCCATGGCCAGGGCAAGATCAAGAAGCAAAAAACGCTGGAAGTCAAAATCCCGGCGGGTATTGACGGCGGCATGCGCATCCGCAGTGCTGGCAACGGTGAGCCAGGCACCAACGGTGGCCCGGCCGGTGATCTGTACATTGAAATCCGCCTGAAAAAACACGACATCTTCGAACGCGATGGTGATGACTTGCATTGCTCGGTGCCCATCAGCATCGTCACAGCCACTCTCGGCGGCGAAATTGACGTACCGACGCTGGCGGGCAAGGCGGCCATCGACATCCCTGAAGGCACGCAAACCGGCAAGCAGTTCCGCCTGCGCGGTAAAGGCATCAAGGGGGTGCGTGCCAGCTACCCTGGCGATTTGTACTGCCACATTCTGGTGGAAACACCGGTCAAACTCACCGAACACCAACGCAAACTGTTGCGCGAGTTGGATGAGTCCCTGAAAAAAGGCGGCGGCAAACATTCCCCCACGGGAGACAGCTGGACAGACCGGCTGAAAAGCTTTTTCAGTTGAGAGATTCTTCTTTTCACTGAGATTTCCATCAAAATCAACCACGCTGCGGCATCCTCGTAGCGTGGTTTTTTTATGCGCGACACACCTCACGGAGACAAACACATGAGCGTCAACATCACTTTCCTGGGCGGCTCGGGCACAGTCACCGGCTCCAAATACCTGGTGCGCCACGACGGCAAATCTGTGCTGGTGGACTGTGGTTTGTTTCAGGGCTACAAACAGCTGCGCCTGCGCAACTGGACACCACTGCCGACGGCCCCCAATCGAATCGATGCAGTTTTGCTGACCCACGCCCATCTGGATCACAGCGGCTACCTGCCCTTGCTGGCCAAAGAGGGTTTTTCCGGCCACGTCTGGGCCAGCCGGGGCACCCGTGATCTGTGCAAAATTTTGTGGCCCGACAGCGGCCACATCCAGGAAGAAGATGCCCTGTTTGCCAATCGACACGCCTTCAGCAAACACAGCCCCGCCCTGCCCCTGTACACCCGGCAAGACGGGCTTGATGCGCTGCCGCTGATCAAGGGCGTTGAGTTTGGCAAGATCGTGACACCCTTGCCCGGCTGGAAAGCCAGCTTCAGCCCGGCCGGACACATTCTGGGGGCCTCCAGCATCCTGCTGGAAGTGGCCGGTCGGCGCATTTTGTTCTCGGGCGACCTCGGTCGCCCGGACGACCTGATCATGAGCCCGCCAGACCCGGCCCCACAAGCCGACACCGTGCTGATTGAATCCACTTACGGCGACCGTATTCACCCGCAGGAAGACCTGCTGTCCGAACTGGCTCCGGCCCTGGCCCGTGTGGCCAAACGCGGCGGCGTGGCGGTGGTTCCCGTGTTTGCGGTGGGTCGGGCCCAAGCCTTGTTGCATGCGATTCACCTGCTGAAAATGAAAGGTGAAATCCCCTCCTCATTGCCGGTTTTTCTGGACAGCCCGATGGCGGTACACACCACCCATCTGTTTGAAGAGCACCTGGGCGAACACCGCCTGAGCCGCCAGGACTGCCATGCACTGACGCACAACGCCACCATGGTCAACAGCACCGATGAATCCAAAGCCCTGGCCAGCCGCCATGGCCCGATGGTGATCCTGTCAGCCAGTGGCATGGCCACCGGTGGGCGTGTCTTGCACCACCTGGCCCATTACGCTGGCGACCACCGCAACATGATCATCCTGACCGGCTACCAGGCCCCTGGTACACGGGGTGAAACCTTGGCCAACGCCGCCCAATCGATCCGCATCCATGGCCGTGACGTGACGGTGAGTGCCGAAGTAGTGCAACTCCAGTCCGCCTCAGCCCACGCTGATGCCAACCAATTGCTGGCCTGGCTGCGTACCATGCCAGAGACACCCGCTCAGGTGTATGTGGTGCATGGAGAGCCCGGCCCGGCCGACACCTTGCGCAGCCGCATCAGCCGCGAACTGGGTTGGCGTGCCACCGTGCCGGAGCACGGCTCCACCTGGCCGACCTGATTGCTATACATAACATAGCTGCTTGCGCTTATCAGACGAGCGCTAGAGGCCTATTTCTCTTATAAGTCTGGCAAACACCTACAAGTAGGTAGATACCGGTTCGTGCGAGTGCCGCATGTGCAGCGACAAACCCAAGGCTGCCATGTGATTGGCATTACGCCCCAGAATGCGGGAGGACAGCGGCAAAAACTCCTTTTCCTCAAACTCGGCATGCGCCAGGTACTGCGTCACCAGGCGCTGCACTTCGTCCGTGTTCAGCTCGTCAAAGCGAGCTTTGGCCACTTTCTTCAAACCCGATTCGATGCGTTTCCACAAGGTTTCCAGCTCACGGTGTTCATCACTCAGATGCTGGACCAAAGCTTTGACCTGATCGTGCTCAGCCCCGGCCTCGGCATGGGACAGCACCACCGGAAACAACTCACGCTCTTCATCCAAATGGTGCTCAAAAATAGCTTCCCGAAAAAAGGCCACAGATTGCGCGGCAATCTGGCTGGCTCGCTCGGCCGGGGCCAGCAAGGCGGGTAACTCACCCAGCAGGTGGAGCCTTTTGATAATGCCCGCATGGCACTGCGAGAAATCCTGGATCGGCGCGTTGCCCTCAGCGGTGGGAGCGGGTGTGGTCATGTTGACCTCCTTGAATATTCTGAAAATGGGCTTGCATCACATCGACCGCACCAGCCACAAAGACAGGGCCGGGAACGCAATCAAAAAGCCGATGCGGATGAAGTCTGAGGCCAGGAACGGCATGACTCCTTTGGCAGTTTCCATGTAGGGCACATCTTTGGCCAGCTTCTGGATGATGAACAGGTTCATGCCCACTGGCGGGTGCACCAGACCAATCTCCACCACCATCAGTGCCAGAATGCCAAACCAGACCGACTTGTCGGGCACACTCATGCCAAAGAAGTCCAGCCCCATCACCATCGGGTAAAAGATCGGAATGGTCAGCAGAATCATCGCCAGCGAATCCATCACACAGCCCAGCAGCACATAGATCAGCAAAATGGCGATCAGCACCGCCATCGGCGGCAGACCACTGGTTTTAACCCATTCGGCCAGCTCGGTCGGCAACTGCGTAATCGCCAGACCCGAGTTGAGCAAGTCAGCGCCCAGCAGCACCATGAAGATCATGGCGGTGGCGTAAGCTGTGCCCATCAGACTCTCCTTGATGCCCCTCCAGCGCATGCCACCGCCCACAATCGCCAGAATGCCGCAGGCTGCCGCACCAATGGAGGCGGCCTCGGTCGGGTTGGCCCAGCCACCATAGATGCCCACGATGACTACCGCAAACACCCCCATCACCGGAAGCACCGCCAAGGTGGCGGTCAGGCGCTCCGTCCAGCTGTGTTGCTCACCGGCCGGGCCAGCTTGGGGGTCAAGGGTGACCAGAATACGGATCACCAGCATGTAGCCGGTCATGGCAATCAGGCCTGGAATGACAGCGGCCATGAACAGCTTGCCGATCGACTCCTGCGTCAACACCGCATAAATCACCAGCGGTACCGAGGGTGGAATCATGATGCCAAGTGTGCCCGCTGCAGCCAGCGTCCCGGTGGACAAGCGCCCGGAATAGCCATGCGCACGCAGCTCCGGCAACGCCACCTGGGCCATGGTGGCTGCCGTCGCCAGGGAAGAGCCGCAAATCGCCCCAAAACCCGCGCACGCACCGGTGGCGGCCATGGCCAACCCACCGCGCCAGTGGCCCATGAAAGCCGCCGCAAAACGAAACAGGGACTTGGACAGCCCGCCATGGGTGGCAAACTGTCCCATCAGCATGAACAGCGGGATCACCGCCAGATCGTAATTGGATAAACGGGCATAGGCCAGATGGTTCAGGGTAAACAGCAGCGAGGACGGATCACCGCCGTTCATGGCCAGAAAACCGGCTGAGCCACCGATGAGCATACCCACACCCACGTGGATACGCATGGCCAGCAAAACAAGTAGGCCTGCAAAAATCAACAGTCCAATGGTCATGCCGCTCATGCTGAAACTCCCCGTGCCAGTTGGGTTGAAACTATCAATCGGTAGAGTGCGGCTGCGGCCAGCAAGGCAAAACTCGGCACCATCAGCGACACAGGCAACCACTGGGGCACCAGCAGCAGGGCCGAGACCTCCATGTTTTCATGACATTCGATGGTGTAGAGCACCGTGCGCCAGGTGATCACACCTGCAGCCAGCATCAGCAGCGCGTGGGCGACGACATCCAGCGCAGCGCGGGCCCGCTCACTCATCCAGGTGGTCAGGGCATCAACCTTGATGTGGTGGTCGTGCATTTCACACACCGGCAAAAAGGCCGCAGAGCCAACCGCTGCACCCATCATCAGCAGCTCCATATCACCCTCTATGGGCGAGGAAAACAGCTTGCGCCCGACGATGGAGACGATGGACATGATCACCAGCGCCACAAAGACGAAGCCGCCAGACAGCGCCCACCAGGTCACCACACTGTCAAGCAGGCGCGCCAGCCCTTGGCGCTCGGGTTTGACGACCAGGTCGTCGTCGGGTAAGAGTTCAGCCATGGCAAATTTACTTGACCAGGTACTTTTTGCCCAGTGCATGCACTTCAGCAGCCAGCTTGGTACCGTCCAGCCCCTTGGCAGTGGCTTGCTTGATCCAGTCCGCTTCCACTGCGGCACCGGTGGGCTTCATGGCGTTGTAATCCACATCCTTGATGGTGAGGATCTTGTTGCCTTGGGCGGTTAATTTTTTCTTGGCGGCTTCGCTACCATCATCCCAGACCTTAGCGGCCACTTCCGACAAAGACAGGCCACTGTGTTTGTCAATCACCGCTTTCAGCTCAGGGGTAAGTCCTTCGTATTTGGCCTTGTTCATCAACACCGCAAACGGCGTTTGGGTGAAGCCGGGCTGATTCGCCTGGCCTTCCATGTGGTATTTGGTGACCTCATCAATCTTGACGGCGGGTAACACCTCCCACGGAGCCATGGCACCATCAATCACCCCCTTGGAAATACCTTCTGTCACCGCCGCCACCGGCATGTTCACCGGGGTACCGCCCAAACCGCTCAGAAACAGCGAGGCGTAACGCGACGGGCTGCGTAATTTGAGACCCTTGAGGTCTTGGGTGGAGAGCACGGGTGTCTTGGCGGTACTGATCACCACATTGGAGCCGCTGAAAATGGCCAATACCTTGAAGTCCTTGTAGTCTTCCATGCCAAACTTCTGGGTGTATTCCCACATGGCACGGGTTCCACCCATGCTGCTTGGCGGCAAGGAGAATGGCAACTCCAGCGCCTCGGTGCGAGGGAAACGGCCGGTGGCAAAACTCGGCGAAGTCCAGGCCACATCGGCCACGCCATTTTTCACCTGATCTGGCAGCATGGCCGGCGTGCCGCCAAGCTGCAACGCGGGATAAATCTGGCACTTCAGTTTGCCGCCAGAATCTTTCTCGATGGCGTTGCACCAATACTCCGCCACCCCTTTGTGAAAGTTGTGGGTGGGTGCCAGAAAGTGGGCGAACTTGAGGGTGATGGTCTGCGCCTGGGCAGCCGCAGTGCCTAACACCAGCGGCGCAGCAAACGCCAGGCTTTTCAGTACGTTAAAACGGATGGTCATGAAATGTCTCCAGAAAAATAGTTGTTGATGGATCGATTCACGCAGCGTCTGGCTGCGCAGAAGGGGCGGCATGTCGGAAAGCGTCCAGCTCGGCACAGGTCTTGTCGATGGCCTCAATAGCGGGCCAGCGGCTGACATCGACCTTGAAGCGGCGGGCACTCTCCACCTGCGGAATCAGGTA
>VIKI01000271.1 GCA_008080595.1 Comamonadaceae bacterium | reverse complement strand
CAAGCTGACCCGATTTTCTTTTTGGGCTACTGGAAAAACGAGTCCGCTACCCAAGCCAAATTCACCGGCGACTGGTGCCGCACCGGCGACCTGGCCAGCCGCGATGCGGATGGCTACCTCTGGTACCAGGGCCGCAGCGACGACGTGTTCAAGGCCGCTGGCTACCGCATTGGCCCCGGCGAAATCGAGAACTGCCTGGTCAAACACCCGGCAGTCGCCAACGTGGCGGTGGTGCCTAAACCCGATGCCGAGCGCGGCGCGGTGGTCAAGGCCTATGTCGTTCTTTCTCCTGATTTTGTAGCTGCTCGCGCAAGTTACACGGGGGCTACAAGTCAATTTGATGCTGAACTTGTGGCGCAATTACAAACCCATGTGAAAGCCGAGCTGGCCCCTTATGAATACCCCAAGGAGATCGAGTTCCTGGAGGCCCTGCCGATGACCACCACCGGCAAGGTGCAGCGCCGGGTGTTGCGCTTGCAAGAGCTGGAGCGAGCCAAAGAACGCACCGCAGGCGTAGCATGAGCCGCTTGGGCAATTCGATCAGCCTGACGGGTGCACGGCGCATTCAACTGCTGGCGATCCTGAAATGGGCCATGCTGCTGCCGGTAGTGTTGGCCTTCAAGCTGCTGGGCCTGGGCCTGGCGCTGTTTTTGGTGGTGTTGAGCAGTGTGATGGCCTTTGGCGCTCTGCGGGCCTGGGAAGTGAGTCGGCGCAGGCAGTTCATCCGCGAGTCGCGTTTTCCGCCGTTTCTGGTGACCAAGTTGCGCAACAAGTACCCGCAGTTGAGCGAGGGGGATGCCGACCTGGTGCTGCGTGGCCTGCGCCAGTTTTTTGTCGCCTACCTGCGCAGCGACCGCAAGTTTGTTGCCATGCCCTCACAAGTGGTGGACTTTGCCTGGCACGAATTCATCTTGCACACCCGCGCCTATGAACTCTGGTGTGGCATCGCTTTTGGCAAACTGCTGCACCACACCCCGGCCGAGGTGCTGGGCCGCGACCCCAAGCGCAACGACGGCCTGCGTCGCACTTGGTACTGGGCCTGCAAGGAAGAAAGCATCGACCCGCGCCAACCCAGCCGCCTGCCCTTGTTGTTTGCGTTGGACAAAAAATTTGACATCCCCGGCGGCTACAACTACGTGCCCGATTGCCGCGACATCAACCGCCAAAGCGGCTCAGACAGCTACTGCGGCACGAGTTTTGGCGATGGCGGCGGTGGCAGCGGCGGCGATGCCGATGGCTTTGGCGGCAGCGAGTCCTCGGGCGGGGATGGTGGCTCGGATGGTGGTGGTTGCGGCGGGGGAGGGGATTAAACCAGTTTCGCTGCCGCAGGGAACTCCAAGACCAGCAAGCAGCGGTAGATTTACTTGGCGATCAACCCGCTCAGGCTTTGCAGGTCTTCGGCCTTGAGTGTGCCATTGGCCTGGCGCAGCTTCAGATTGCCGAGCAACACGTCGTAGCGGGCTTTGGCCAATTTGGCCTTGGTGCTGAACAGCAGGCTTTGTGAGTTGAGCACATCAATGTTGATACGCACACCCACCTGGTAGCCCAGCTTGGTGGCCTCCAGGGCCAGCTGGCTGGAGGCTTGGGCTGCTTCCAGGGCTTTGACTTGCCCCAAGCCGGACTGAACGCCAAAAAATGCGGTGCGGGTGGCCTGTGCCACCGCACGTTTGGCGGCTTCGACATCATTGCGCGCCTTCTCTTCCAGTGCCAAGGTTTCTTTGATGCGGTTTTGTGTGGCATAACCCGCAAACAGCGGCAGGTTAAAGCTCAGGCCGACACTGGCCACATTGGTGCGGTAGTCCATCAAGGTGCTGGAGGAGCCGTTGTTTTGGGTCACGGTGTAGCCAGCGGTCAAGTCCAGCGTAGGTTTATGGCCTGCTTGGGCTTTTTGGGTTTCAAGCTGGGCAATTTCCAGGGCCAGCTGGGCTTGGCGCAAGCTGGGGTGGTTTTCTTCGGATTGAGTCACCCAGTAGCTCACCTCATCGGGGACGAGTGGGTCAATCACGGCGGAGGCAAGCAGCGGCTGAGGGGTTGCATTGGTTTTGCCGGTGAGCTGATCGAGAGCGATTTTTTTGACGCGCAAGTCATTTTCAGCGGCAATTTCCTGGGCCAGCACCAAATCCAGCTGGGCTTGGGCTTCACGGGTGTCGGTGATGGTGGCCGTGCCGACTTCAAAGTTGCGTTTGGCTGAGGCATGTTGTTCCGAGACTGCAGATTTTTGTGCTCTGACAAAGTCAAGGCTGTCCATGGCGGCCAACACATCAAAATAGGCTTGGCTGACGCGCACGATCAGGTCTTGTTCTGCCACTTTGAGCGCGGCTGATGCCACGTCAACTGTCTTCAGGCCTTGTTCGGCGCTGGCTGTGTTGAAGGGCCGAAACAGCGGGTGAGAGGCACTCAGGGTGGCGTTTTGGTTGCCGTATGCGCCCCGGTCAAACTGGGCTACATCACTTGACACATTGACCCGATTGGCTCCCAAAGCCATGTTGACCGTGGGCAACAACAAAGCTTTGGACTGCTCGGCTTTGGACAGGTTGGCCTCATACAAGGACTTGGCCGATTGGTAGCTGGCATCAAAGCTGCGTGCTGCGTCATACAGCCCAGCCAGGCTTTGGGCCCGTGCGGGCAGCACAAAAGCGGTTGCAAGTGCCAGAGACAGGGGCAGTAGACGCAGGTTCATCATGATGTGCTTGAGGTTAAAGCCAAAGGAGGCCGGGTGTGTTTGGCCGGGGTGTTCAGTAACGCGGCACGCTGGGGTCAACTTCAGACGACCAGGCGTTGATGCCGCCGGCCACATTGGCCACATGTTTGAAGCCGCGGGCTTTCAAGAAATTCGCCACTTGCATGCTGCGCCCACCGTGATGGCACAGACAGGCGACCGGTTGCTCGGGGTCAAGCTCAGACAGGCGCGGCGGGATGACCCCCATAGGGATGGTGATCAGCTCAAAGCCCTCGGCCTTGATGCTGGCCGTTTGCAGCTCATGAGGTTCGCGCACGTCCAGCACCACGGGGTTGCCATGACCGCGCACGGCTTCGAGCCAGTCTTTGAGTTGTAAGGGGCGGACGTGTTGAACCATGGTCAGAACTTGAAAGCAGAAGGTTGAGGAAAGTTGGCCAAGCGGGGGGCGTTGTCGTCCCACTTGTCGGTGACGGTGAAATTGGTTGCGCTGGTTCGGGTAACGATCTGGGCGTGCATGATGGGTTCTTCGCCCACAATGCCGACCAGTCGGCCGCCGACCTTGAGCATGTCCAGCAGGGTTTGTGGCGCACTTCCACATTGTGAATGCCCGCACGTTGCAGGTTGGCGCGGGCCATGTCGGCTAATTCGGGGTTGATTTCCAGTGAAATCACACGTTGTGCCTGGCGTGCCAGCATGGCGGCCATGAAGCCGGAGCCGGTGCCAATTTCAAGCACTTTGTCGGTGGGTTTGACGGCCGCGTCTTGCAGCAACCTGGCTTGCACCCGTGGGGCCAGCATACTTTGGCCACCGGGCAAGGGAAGGGCTGTGTCGACAAACGCCAGGGATTTTTGGGCCAGGGGAACAAAGTCTTCACGCTTGACCAAGGTCAGCAACTCCAGCACAGCGTCATCAGACACGTCCCAGGGGCGAATCTGTTGCTCGATCATGTAGTAGCGGGCTTGTTCCACGTTTTGCAGGTTCATTTATTACTCCTGGGGGTATGTTAACGGAATTCTTTGATTTTACCTGTGAGGGGCTTCAAGGCCCCTGAATTTCTGGGGTTGATGAGGCCGCACGGGGTGAGAACTTGCTCAACCATTGCGCCAGATCATCCATGAAGCAATACACCACAGGCACCACCACCAGGGTCAGCAGCGATGAGGTGATGACACCCCCAATCACCGCCTGACCCATGGGTGCCCGCATTTCTGCCCCCTCAGACAAGGCAAAGGCCAGCGGCACCATGCCAAAGATCATGGCCAAAGTGGTCATCAGAATCGGGCGCAGACGCACCCGGGCGGCCATCAGCAGGGCTTCATCGCGGCTCATGCCGTTTTCGCGGGCGCGAATGGCAAAGTCCACCAGCAAAATGGCATTTTTGGTGACCAGGCCCATCAGCATCACGACTCCAATCACTGAGAACATCGACAACGTGGAGTTGAACATCATCAGCGCCAGCACCACGCCAATCAGCGTCAGCGGCAGGGCGGTCATCAGGGCCAGTGGCTGGAGAAAGCTCTTGAACTGGCTGGCCAGCACCATGTAGATGAAGATCACCGCCATGGCCAGGGC
>VIKI01000270.1 GCA_008080595.1 Comamonadaceae bacterium | reverse complement strand
CGGCCAGGCCGGCACGCAAGCCCACCACCGAAAACAGCAGGCCCACGCCCACCACCAACAGGCCCACGCCGCTCAGCAACGACGAGAGCGGCAACAACAAATGACGCAAAACCCGGTTCCTCCTTCAGCGCAGTGGGAGCACCGCCGGGTGCCGTGGGTTCCCGCCGGGCGTCAATCGGCCCAGGTCACCCACCCCATGTGGGCACTCAGCAGAATGAAAATGCCGAAGGCTATGCGGTACCAGGCAAAGCCGTTGAAGGTGTGTGTGGCGATGAACTTCAGCAGCCAGCGTATGCACAGCCATGCGCTGAAGAACGCGAACACCAGCCCCACCGCAAACACCGGCGCATCGGCCAGGCTCAGCAGCGCCCGCTCTTTGTAGAGGCTGTAGGCCCCCGCCCCGATCAGGGTGGGAATGGCGAGGTAGAACGAGAAATGCGTGGCGGTCTGGCGGCTCATCCCCATCAGCATGCCGCCGATGATGGTGGCACCGCTGCGGCTGGTGCCCGGAATCATGGCAAAACACTGTACCAAACCGACTTTGAGCGCATCCATGGCGGTCATGGTATCCACATCCTGAATCCGGGCCACAGCCGGATTCTTTTCCTGACGGCGTTCCGCCCAGAGAATGATGAAGCCCCCAATGATGAAGGTACTGGCCACCACCACCGGGGTGAACAAATTGGCCTTGATGGCTTTGCCAAACAACAAGCCCAGTACCACCGCCGGTAAAAAACCTATCGCCACATTCAGGGCAAACCGCTGCGCCTGTTTTTCACTCGGCAATGCGACCACGGTGTCGCGAATCTTCTGCCAATACACCAAAATCACCGCAAAAATGGCCCCAGTCTGGATGGCAATATCAAACACCTTGGCCTTCTCGTCGTCAAAACCCAGCAGGGCTCCGGTCAGAATCAAATGGCCCGTGCTTGAAATCGGTAAAAACTCGGTCAATCCCTCCACCAGGCCCATGATCACGGCCTTGATCAACAACACAATATCCACGAAAACTCCTTCTGTGAGAAGTTGTGATTATCACTGCGCATGCTGGAAAAGCACCTGACACACGTCAACCTCATTTCGCGCCGCTGTAACAGTCGTTTGTCGCAAACCGGTTCACACTGCAATCATGCCACGGCACAATCAAGCCGCCATGAGATCATCCCCCACACTCAGTCGCGCCCTGCAAGCCGCCGCCTTCAACACCGCCATTGCCCTGGGCATTACCGCCTTTGGCGTGCATGATTTCATCAGCAATCTGGTCTATTCGCAGAGTATTGGATTAAGCATCTGGTTACTGGTTGATATGGGTCAATACAAGTTGATTCCTGACTACCCTACCCAGTGGCGGCGCTTGTTTTGGTTAGTGCCGCTGTGTGTGGTGGCAGGTTATCTGGCAGGCACCGGGCTGGCCGGCAAGCTGATGTCCCACTCGGGTTTCGACGACTGGGTCAACCACCCCCGCAAGGCATTTGGCTTTTTACTGGTCAGCCTGGCCGCTGGTGGCGTGATCACCTATTTTTTCTTCAGCCGCCTGCAACTTGCCAGCGCCCGTGAGGCCATGGCTCAAACCCAGGCTCAGGCCGAAGCGGCGCAGCGTCAGGCGACTGAATTCCAGCTCAAACTGCTGCAAAGCCAGCTGGAACCCCACATGTTGTTCAATACTCTGGCCAATTTGCGGGCATTGATCCATCACAACCCAGCACAGGCGCAACATATGCTGGATCATTTGGTGGCATATTTGCGTGCCACGCTGAGTTCTTCACGCACCACCTTACACCCACTGCAAACCGAATTTGACCGCCTGCGCGACTATCTGGAGCTGATGGCGGTGCGCATGGGCCCGCGTTTAAGTTACGTGTTTGACCTGCCCTCCGAACTGGCCAGCGTGCCCGTACCCGCCCTGCTGCTGCAACCGCTGGTGGAAAACGCCATCCAGCACGGCCTGGAGCCCAAGATTGAGGGAGGCAACATCACCGTACAGGCCCGCCTGGAGGGCCCAACCCTGATCCTGGAAGTGCACGACACCGGTGTCGGCCTGCCAGCAGGCGAGTGCCCAGCAGGCTTTGGCCTGACCCAGGTGCGTGAGCGTCTTGCCACGCTGTATGGCGCTCAAGCAACTATTGAATTCATAGCTTGTCACGCTTTTACTACGGGCGTTAGAGTCACATTTCCTTATCAAAAAACATGAACCTGCCCAGCGCCCCCACCGCCTTGATCGCAGAAGATGAGCCCTTGCTGGCTGCAGCCCTGCGCAGCGAGTTGGCATGTGCCTGGCCTGAGCTGCGTATTCTGGCCAGCGTGGGTGACGGCCGATCTGCGGTGGCACAAGCACTGGCGTTGCAACCCGACGTGCTGTTTCTGGACATTCGCATGCCCGCCTTGAGCGGGCTGGAAGCCGCCGCTGAACTGATGGATGCCTGGCCCACCGCGGCGACAAGCCCGGCGTTCCCGGCACTGGTGTTTGTCACTGCCTATGACCATTACGCGCTGCAGGCGTTTGATGCCCAGGCTGTGGACTATCTGCTCAAGCCGGTGCAAGCTGAGCGCCTGAAAAAAACAGTATCAAAAGTGCAATTCACGCTTGCTGCACAAGCGCAAGCAGCTATTAATAATGTAGCAAGCAATACAAATGACAGCAACACCCTGGAGGCCACTCTGGTGCAACTGCGGCATCTGCTGGCAGCCACCCGCACAGCCACACCGGTGATCGGCTCAGGCCAGGCAGCGCCAACCCCACTCCAACACATTCAGGCCAGCGTGGGTAGCACCATCCACCTGCTGCCGGTGTCCGAAGTGGTGTACTTTGAAGCGGCCGACAAGTATGTGCGGGTACTCACCGCTGAGCGTGAAGTGCTGATCCGTACCCCTCTGAAAGAGCTGATGCCCCAGCTGGATGCCAACACCTTCTGGCAAATCCACCGCAGCACGGTGGTGAATACCCATGACATTCACACAGTCACCCGCGACGAGGCGGGCAAGTTATGGGTTCAATTACGCAGCAGACCCGAGCGTTTGGCGGTAAGCCGTTTATATGCCTATCTTTTCAAGGCCATGTAGCGATCCCGGAAAATTCATTAACTGCTAGAGTTAGTCTGTCAATACAAACACATTGACAGTCGTGTCATTGGCATTCTTAGTGAATTAGGAATCTATGCACCGGTACAACCTGACCCGCCCCTTCGCGATACTGGCTTTTGTCTTCATGGCCATTGCGGCGGTCGCGCTCGTTGCGTTGGTTCGGCAGCAGCAAATCAACCAGATGGAGCGAACCACTCAGGAGCGTAACGTCAGCCTGACCAGGGTCATCAGGAAAATTTACAACACACAGGGTGTCACCATTTTCTCAACCGAGCCGAGCCAACTGGGCGAAGACAAAAGCAGCAACCCTGGATTTGTGTCTGCACTGCATGGTCAGGTTGCCAGTGAGCTGGTGTTTCGCAACCAATTCAGCGCATTTGATCGGATGATGGAAAACGTGGATCTGGTGTCCAGCTACATTCCGGTGACACACGCTGATCGCGTCAGCGCTGTCATTGAGGTGTACCAGGATGTCACCCTGCTGGTCAAACACATTCACGACACTTTATGGCAGGTCTGGTCGATTGTGCTGACGGTCATGGTGCTGCTTTACCTGCTGCTGATGCTCGTCGTGGCCCGCAGCCAGAAACTTCTTCGAGAAAACGAACTTTTGCTTGAAATGTCCAACAATGCCCTCGACCAGCGGGTCAGGGAGCGTACCCAAGCGTTGCAGCAAAGCGAAAACCGCTTTCGCTGCCTGAGCGAAATGTCCTCGGGGTTTTGTTGGGAAACCGATTCCGACCATCGTTTTACGCTACGGACCCTGAGCAAAATGGAAACTGAACACCCCTTGCATCAACTGGAAGTTTTCATCGGGAAACTGCTCCGGGACATGCCTTGCGGGTCGCCAGGAGATGGGGCCTGGGAAAAATTCCTGGCGGCGCTGGAGGCGCAATCCCAGTTTCGTGATGTCGAAATTTCTCACCTGGATGCGCAGGGACGAATTCGTCACCTCAGCCTCAGCGGAGACCCTCAATTGAATACAGAAGGTATGTTCACCGGTTACCTGGGTGTTGGCAGCGACATCACCGAACGCAAGCAGGTTGAGGCTGACTTGCGCATCGCAGCAACCGCCTTTGAGTCTCAAGAGGCCATGATGGTGACCGATGCCAAAGCGGTGATTTTGCGCATCAATCAGGCGTTCACTCAAATCACCGGCTATAGCGCAGAAGAAGTCATTGGACAAACCCCGCACATGTTGGCATCAGGTCGTCATGATGCCAATTTTTATCGCAACATGTGGAACTCGATCAACCGCCACGGTGTATGGACAGGCGAAATATGGGATCGACGTAAAAATGGCGAGGTCTACACCCATTACGACATCACCGAACAGAAAAAGTCCGAGGAAAAAATCCACGAACTGGCTTTTTTCGATCCACTGACCAACTTGCCGAACCGTACTTTACTGCATGACCGGCTGAAGCAGGCGATGGCGGGATGCCATCGCCATGGCGTTTTGGGAGCCCTGGTGTTTATCGACCTGGATCACTTCAAGACCCTCAACGACACCTATGGGCACGATAAAGGCGATTTGCTGCTGCAACAAATCGCCCAACGACTGATTTCAAACGTGCGTGAGGGTGACACCGTGGCCCGTTTGGGTGGTGACGAATTTGTGGTGATATTAAAAAATCTGGGCGAAACCGATGATCAAGCCGCCTTGCTGACCAAACAAATTTGTGAAAATATTCTGACCGACCTGAGCCAAACCTATCACCTGGATAACCTGAATTACCACAGCTCCGCCAGCATGGGAGCCACCTTGTTCGATGGTCTTGCGACATCGATTGACGAGTTGCTCAAACAGGCCGATCTGGCCATGTACAAGTCCAAAGATGCTGGGCGCAACACACTGCACTTTTTTGACCCCGCCATGCAACGCGGTTTGCTGGAGCGTAATGCACTTGAATCCGACCTGCGCCAGGCGCTGGAACAAGGCCAGTTGGAATTACATTACCAGCCACAAATGTCAATCAGCGGCGGTATTTTTGGAGCCGAGGCCCTGGTACGCTGGCACCACCCGCAACGCGGCATGATCCCACCCATGGAGTTCATCGGTTTGGCTGAAGAAACGGGGTTGATCCTGCCACTCGGTCATTGGGTGCTGGAAACGGCCTGCCAGCAATTGGCACGCTGGGCCACACAACCTGAATTGGCCCATCTCACCCTGGCCGTCAATGTGAGTGCCAAGCAAATGCAGCAATCCAATTTTGTCGAGCAGGTACTTGGCGTATTGGCTTCAACGCGGCCCAATACACAACACCTGAAACTGGAACTGACAGAAAGTTTGCTGATGGACAACCTGGAAGATGTCATTTGCAAAATGAAGGCCCTGAAGTTACATGGCATCAGTTTTTCGCTGGACGACTTTGGCACCGGTTACTCGTCTTTGTCGTACCTCAGCCATTTGCCGCTGGATCAACTCAAGATTGACCGAAGCTTTGTCATGCACATTGAGACACAAGACCGGGCCATGGCCATTTGCGCCGCCATCATCAGCATGGCGCACAGCCTGAAACTGCGCGTCGTGGCCGAAGGCGTTGAAACTGAAGCTCAGCGCTACATTCTCAACACCGTGCACCACTGCGATTACCTCCAGGGTTACCTGTTCAGCCAACCTTTGCCGATTGCCGAATTTGAAACCTTTGTGGCCCAGAATCTTTTCGCTTCCAAAACCACCACAAGGCCTAAAAACACGTGATTTTGTTGGCCCAAACCAGTTGCTTCAGCACCCGTACAGGCAGTCCTGATTCTGCGCCACCCTACCCTTCTTTGACCTCAATATGGTAAACAGCCCAGGGGCAGTTGGCAAAACGCTCGGGCAAGGTTTTGGCCATCATGTCAGGGTAACGGTCTGCGTCATAAACCGCCCACAACGGGCCCAGTCCGCCCAGTGCCATGGGTCGGCCATCCAGATGGGTGGCGACGATAAAGCGGTATTTGGCTGCATCTGCGGCAGAGATTTGCGCCGCATACCCATCCACGGCGCGCAGGAAAAATACCGTCTTGCCCGTGACCTTGACACCACTGGCTTTCATCACATCCAGCAGCAGTGGGCCTTTGAGGGTATGGACTTTGCTGTCGTATTCCAGCGTGGGCTTGAGGGTCACAGCGGGCATGGCCGTGAGTGCGGCAAAG
>VIKI01000024.1:5429-37872 GCA_008080595.1 Comamonadaceae bacterium | reverse complement strand
TGTTGCAGGTGTTGCAGGTGTTGCAGGTGTTGCAGGTGTTGCAGGTGTTGCAGGTGTTGCAGCTTTTTGTGCTTCACGTTTTTCACCCTTTTCGCCTTTATCGCCTTTATCGCCTTTTTCAGAATGACTTTCTGACTTTGACTCATGGCTTTCAGACTTGCCAGCTTTGCTGCCTGTAGTACCCGCAGTAGTACCCGCAGTAGCACCACCAGTTGCACCTTTGGAACTTCCGCCTGTTCCAGAAGAACCTTTGGAGCTGCCGGAGTTGCCGGAGCTACCGGAGTTGCCATGTGAGCCCCCCTTGCCGCCACCGTCTTTGGCCAAAGCGGCCAGTGGGTTGACCAGCACCAATGAGGCAATAAAGGTAGCGAGTGCAGCGTGTTTGAAGTTAGCCATGTGAATTCTCCAGAAAGTTAAGCAAGGGAAGTTAAAACAATTATGTGTGATTATTTCCCACACATGGCGGCAAGTATAGGCGTGCTTTTTGGGTTTTGAGAAATTTTTGTGTAAATTTTTCCCACGTTTGTGTTACATTTAAGCCCATGTTAAGTTCTGACTCGTCTTCTGCCACCCCATCACCAGCGCTTGCGCGTGCTTTGCGGGCCGCATTGCGCCCATTGGTGAAAGTGATGCTGGCCCAGGGCGTGACCCTGGGTTATTTGACCGAGTTGATCAAGAGCTTGATGGTGGACGTGGCCCAAACCGACTTTCCTTTAGAGCACAAAGCCCCGACCGACAGTCGCATCAGTCTGATGACGGGTGTCCACCGCAAAGATGTGAGCCGTTTGCGCGAGCAGCTCAAAACCAACACCGATCACACGCCCCGAGCCGTGTCCTTGGGGGCTCAGGTGGTGGCTGTGTGGGTGGGTTCACCACAATACCTTGATCCCCAGGGTGAGCCCTTGCCGCTGCCACGTTTTGCCAGCGAAGGCGGTGAACTGTCTTTTGAGGCACTGGTGGCCAGTGTCAACAGCGACATCCGTTCACGGGTGGTGCTGGACGAATGGTTGCGCCTGGGTGTGGTGCATTTTGACGAAGCCAACCGGGTGTGCCTGAACACCCAGGCCTTTGTACCCAGCGAAGGGTTTGAAGAGAAAGCGTTTTATTTGGGCCACAACCTGCATGACCATGCGGCCGCTAGTCCCAAGACATGGGCATGAAAGCCTTGCTGGCGGTCAACAAAACGGCATTGGCCGCTGAACAGCGTGATGCCCAGTCAGCCGAGCCACGCCAGCGCATGACCTTTGGTGTGTATTTCTATACCGAGCCCATGCCCGCAGTGATAGCGCATGCAGTGCCTTCGGACGATGTCCAGAACGACCCGGCAGCATGAAAGCCATGACCCCACTGCGTATGGTTCGACATCATTTCCCCAAGGCTCTGACACGTGTATGGGTTTGTGCGGCGGTTTTTTGCTGCTTGCAAACGCCTGCACTGGCCAGCAATGTGTGTGACACCCAAGCCTCTTTGACCAACCCGCAAGCCAGCAGTTTGCAAGCCTCAGGTATTGGCGGCACCGGCATGCTGGCGGCCCGCCCGGGTATTGGTGGCACGGGAATGTTGGCCATGCGCCCCGGCATTGGAGGCACAGGCATCGACAAAGGTGGCATCGGCGGTACCGGTATTGTGGGGGTGATCACCGGTTTTGCCAGTATTTGCGTGGGGGGTGTGGAGGTGCATTACGACGACCAGACCCCCATGACCGAGAACGGTCAACCCAGCCAGGCCAGTGGCTTGGCGGTAGGGCAAGTGGTGGTGGTGAATGCGGCAGGTGTGGGCGACGAAGTACAAGCCCGCCAAGTGGCCTTGCTGCATGTGGCGATTGGCCCGCTGCAAAGTGCAAATCCCCAAACCGGTGAATTCCAGCTCTTGGGTCAACATGCCCTTGCCGCCACACCGGCGCAATTGGCGGGCCTGCAAGCCCAGCAGTGGGTACGGGTCAGCGGCCAGCGTAATGCGTCAGGTGACATCATGGCCAGCCATGTGGAGCCGGTTGCACCCCAGCAGCAGGCGCAGTTGCTGGGTGTGCTGTCACAAAATGGCCAACAGTTGGCGGTGGCGGGTACACCAGTGCAGATGCCGTCCGCTCAGATGGTCCATTTGGCTCATGAAAAAGAGGTTATGGCCCAAGGCCAATGGACAGGTGAAAGTCTTGTGGTCACGCGCCTTACCGCCGAGCCAACCCGCGCTGTTTTGGGGGCCACAGAACGTGTGGTGATGGAGGGTTATGTGCGCCGGTTTGATGGCAAAACCATGGACATGGATCATCGGCAGTTATCCCTGTCACCACAAACACACATCTCCCTGGCGCTGGCCAAAGAGGGCAGCAAGGCCATTGAGCCCAATCAGAGAGTGCGCATCACCGGACGAATGGATGCCAATCAACGCATTCATGTGGAGCGGGTAGATTTCCCTTATACGGACAATCGAGGCAAATCCAAGGTGTTAACTGACCAGACCAAGGCCGCAGAAGCTGGCGCTGAAACTGAGAAAAAATCAGGTGCAAAAGAGGCGGATGAAGGTGGCTCAGAAAAATCTGCCTCAAGCGCAACGACAAAAAGTGACTCATCCAGCAGTCATGAAGCCACCACTGGGGCGAACAAGTCATCGGAGTCGTCTGCACGCTCAGAAAGCACCAACAGCGCAAACGGTTCAGGCAGTTCAGGTGAGTCAAAAAATGCTGGCAGTACCAGTAGTTCCAGTGGATCAGGTAGCTCCAACAGTACCAGTCACTCAGGTGAGTCCAAGGGTTCAAGCAGTGCCGGAAGCTCGGGCAAATCTGGCAGTTCCGGGAAATCTGGGAGTGGGCATTCCAAAGGAAAATAGCGGCTCCATTTGCACCTCAAACTTGAAAGAGTCAAAAAAATGTCAGGACACGGATTTCACGTACACGGCCCGCATGACCATGAACTGGAGCATGCCCAGCAAGGCGGCCACGGTGATGGTCACGCCGAGCATGGTGGCATGATCAACCAGATCGCCTTGTTCACCGCCGTGATTGCCACGGTGGGTGCCGTGTTTGGTTACATGGGCGGAGCCACACAAGCCAACGCCGGGCTGTACAAGAACAACGCGGCGATCAAAAAAACCGAAGCCTCCAACCAGTGGAACTACTTCCAGTCCAAAAGCACCAAGCAGTCGCTGGCCGAACTGGCCCGTGACCTGGCTCCAGAGGACAAAAAAGCGACCTACCAAAGCAAGGTTGAGCGCTATGAAAAGGAAAAGAACGAGATCAAAGCTGTGGCCGACAAGCTGGAGGCAGATGCCACGGCGTGGGACAAGCAAAGTGATGAGCAAATGCACCAGCACCACCGCTGGGCGCAATCCACCACCGTACTGCAGGTGTCGATTGCCTTGGCGGCCATTGCCTTGCTGACCAAAAAGAAATGGCTGGAAGTCGCCATGTTTGTCGCCGGGGGCGCAGGTTTGCTGGTGGGGGTGTTGGCGGCGCTGCATATTTAAGAGCAATGTGCTTTGTTGATTAATCAGGCGATGGTTTCCGGCTCATCCATTCCTTTGCCAGCAGCCCACCAATCGACCCAAGCTGATCTGGACGAGGCGCTGTGAAGTGTGTTGTACAGAGCGTGAAATCCTCGCTATTCAGCTTGATTAAACTTGATTTCAAAGGATTTGCACCGATAATCTACTGCTTATGCACAAAGTTATCCACAGCGACAACATCAAGTCTGCCATTCAAGCGCGGGGATGGACCCAGAAGGAACTGGCTGCACAGTTGGGGGTAACGGGTCAGGCCGTTACCAACTGGATGAAGGGCACGGATTTCCCAAGGCCCGACAAGCTGCTCAAGCTCGCAACCACTCTGAAGCTGGGATTTGCCGATTTGGTGCAGTTGCCCCAAGATGCGCAACCCGTAGTGGCCTTCCGTAAAAAGGCGGGCGCAAAGACTAAAGACGAGCACGTCATCAAGGCCATGGCCATGGGGGTTTTGTTAAAGGCGCTGGTTCCGTTCTTGTCTGCCGTGCCGCAACTGCGCCGTCAGGTGCCTGACCCTTCCACCCAATATGCAGCCGTGCAAGATGTGGTGTCGCAGGTGCGAAAGAATTTGGGGCTGGGCGAGGGCGGCGTGCTGCATTACGAGCAATTGCTGAGCGAGTTTGCCGAGAACGGGGCGGTGGTTGTGCCGGTCATGTGGGGCGCTCTGCAAAACCACAAGAACGCTTTGCACATTTTGTTGCCCCAAGAGCGCGTGACCTTCATCTTCTTGAATTTGGACACCTATCTGGAAGATTTCAAATTCTGGATGGCACATGAGCTGGCGCATGTGTTTACACCGCAGCTGGCTGGGAAAGATGAAGGGGAAGATTTTGCGGATGCCTTTGCAGGCGCTTTGCTGTTCCCCAGAGAACTGGCCCGCACCGTGTATTCCCAAGTGGCCGGGCAGCCCAAGGCCCACGAAGCTACTGTATTGCAGGCGTTTGCGCTTGAGCACGGTATTTCTCTGAATACCGTCTTTCAGCAGGTCAATGGCTTTGCCCAGTCACAGAGCTTGCCACCCTTGAAGCATGCTGAAATTGATATTCACAAAATGCGCAATTCACAACGTGGCAAGCTGGTCAGCGAGACGCTGTTTGCTCCTTTGCCTCCATCGCCCTCAGCCTATTTGGCAGCTGCCGAGCGCCAGTTTCACAGCGACTTCTTCCAGGCTCTGCGACGCATGGTGCAGGCAAAGCAAACCGGGGCCGGCTATGTTCAACAGGTGATGGACATACCCATGCAAGATGCGTTGGCATTGCACGCGGAACTGACCCGGTGACCACAGAAGTCCTGCTGGACACGAATACCTACCTTCGGCTTGCGAAGCGGATTCGTCCGGCGGTGGGCCGGCAGTTTGGCCAGGTGCCTTATGTCGTGGTCATTCTGAAAGCGGTGGAAGAAGAGGTCCATCGCAACCCCAAGCTGCAGTTCAGGAACCCGTGGTTTGATGAACCTGAGTTTACGCAGGAGCGTATGTCCAAGCAAACGCGGCTGAGTGCAGCGGAAAAGCAGGACATGAAGTTGGTGCAGGATGTGCTGATGGGCACGGTTCAGCTTGACATTGACAAGTACACGTCCCACGGTCGCTCTCCACCTGGTTTTGGAGTTGCTGGCGAAACTCAAATCCGCGAAGGTTGCGAGCAACGAACTGGTGCGAGACATCTACGATGCGTTGGAGCGCAACGGCGATATGACCGAGACATGGCGCAAGGCCAAGCATGCAGAATTTGTGAAAGTCTTTGGGTCTGCGCCCAAATAGAAAACACCCGCTGACTTGGGAAACCGAAGCGGGTGTTTGTAGTCTTACCGGCTGCTTGGGAAGCTGAACACCGCGCCCTCACGCACCCCCGCACTCGGCCAGCGCTGGGTGATGGTTTTGCGCTTGGTATAGAAGCGCACCGCATCCGGGCCGTAGGCGTGTAAGTCGCCAAACAGACTGCGCTTCCAGCCGCCAAACGAGTGGTAAGCCACCGGTACGGGTAGCGGCACGTTCACGCCCACCATGCCGACCAGAATGTTGTCGGTGAAGTAGCGGGCGGCTTCGCCGTCGCGGGTGAAGATGCAGGTGCCGTTGCCGTACTCGTGCGCGTCGATCAAGTCCATCGCCTCTTGCAAAGTCTTGACGCGCACCACACCCAGCACCGGGCCAAAGATTTCTTCCTGGTAAATCTTCATGCCGGGCTTGACGTTGTCAAACAGACAGGGGCCGAGGAAGTAGCCCTCGGCATGGCCTTCCACCTGCAGGCCGCGGCCATCCACCAGCAGCGTGGCCCCTTCAGCCACACCTTGATCGACATAACCGCGCACCTTCTCGAAGTGCGGCTTGGTCACCAGTGGGCCCATGTCCATGCCGGGGGCGGTGCCGGGGCCAACCTTCATCTTGGCGATTTCGGTTTTCAGGCCATCAATCACCGCATCGGCAGTCGCATCACCCACCGCCACCACCAGCGGGATGGCCATACAACGCTCGCCGCAGGAGCCAAAAGCCGCACCCATCAAGGCACTGACGGCGTTGGCGATGTCGGCATCGGGCATGACCACGGCGTGGTTCTTGGCGCCACCCAGGGCCTGCACACGTTTGCCGTGTTTGCAGCCCTCGGCGTAGATGTATTCGGCAATCGGTGTCGAGCCGACAAAGCTCACGGCCTTGACGCATGGGTCTTGCAGCAGCGTGTCCACCGCTTCCTTGTCACCATTGACGACATTGAGCACGCCCGGTGGCAAGCCGGCTTGCAGTGCCAGCTCGGCTACGCGCAGGGTGGAGCTGGGGTCGCGCTCGGAGGGCTTGAGCACAAAGGTGTTGCCGCAGGCCACGGCCATCGGCCACATCCACAGCGGCACCATGGCCGGGAAGTTGAACGGGGTGATGCCAGCGGTCACGCCCAGAGCCTGGAATTCAGACCATGAGTCGATGGCCGGGCCGACGTTTTTGCTGTGTTCACCCTTGAGCAGCTCGGGCGCGTAAGAGGCGTATTCGACGTTTTCAATGCCGCGTTGCAACTCGCCCAAAGCGTCGGAGAGCACCTTGCCGTGTTCGGCGGTGATCAGGGCGCAGAGTTCGTCGGCGTGCTGCTCCAGCAGCACTTTCAGGTTGCTCATGACGCGGGCACGCTTGAGCGGGGGCGTATTGCGCCACTGGGGATAAGCGGCTTGCGCGTTGGCAATGGCTTCTTCCACCGTGGCCTTGGGGGCCAGCAGCACCTGCTTCTCGGCCTTGCCAGTGGCGGGGTTGTAGACCGGCTGGGTGCGTCCAGCGGGGGTGACGATCTGGCCGCCAATCAGGTGGCCGATGGTGGGGAGGTTGGTAGTCATTTTGATCAGGATTTAGAGGATTAAAAAGGCTTGTTCACGCGCTGCCTCCAGCCCTTTCAGGCGGGCAATCAGCCAGGCGCTGAGGTACTGGGCCGACAGGCAGCCACCCGCCGTGGCAACGTTGCCATTGGCTACAAACGGCTGGTTGGTGACTTGCACCCCTGCCGCTTGTACCCACGGTTTGCTGGTGTTGTCGGTGCAGGCTGGCAAGCTGCCAAGCAGCCCCAGCTTGGCCAGAAGAAAGGTGCCCGAGCATTGGGCGGCAATCAGCTGGCGCGCGGGGTCAAACTGCAGTTGCGACATGATGTCGGCACTGGCGGCCACCTCGCGCGTCTTCATGCCGCTGCCGACCAAAACCGCATCAGCCGCACACGTCTCGGGCAGTCGAATGTGGGCCTCCACATTCAACCCGTTCATGGAGGTCACCCGCGCTGTGGGGCTGGCGATGCTGACACGCCAGTCTTTGTCGCCCAGCAGGGCAAGTCGGCTGAGCATGCCAAACGCAATCAAGGAGTCAAGCTCGTTGAAGCCCTCAAACGTCAGAATCGCAATGTGCATGCTCATGGGGCGTTATGCCGTGGCGTTGAGGCACTCACCCAGCGCATTGACCAGGCTGTCCAACTGCTCGGGTGTGCTGATGAAGGGCGGAGCGAGCTGGATGGTGTCGCCGCCGTAGCGCACGTAAAAGCCTTTGTCCAGCATCGCCATGGCAATCTCGTAAGGCCGTTTGGCGGGCTCACCTGGCAGCGCCTCGATGGTCAAGCCAGCGGCCAGGCCAAAGTTGCGGATGTCGGCCACGTGTTTGGCGCCTTTGAGCGAATGCACGGCAGCCTCAAAATGCGGTGTCAGTTCCTTGACGCGGTCAATCATGTTCTCGCGCTGCAGAATGTCCAGCGTGGCCAGGCCAACGGCGCAGGGCACCGGGTGAGCCGAGTAGGTGTAGCCGTGGGCAAATTCGAGCAGGTAGTCCGGCCCGCCGGTGGCCATGAAGGTGTCGTAAATGGCTTTGCTGGCCAGCACCGCGCCCAGCGGCTGCGCACCGTTGGTGATCTGCTTGGCGCAGTTCATGATGTCCGGGGTCACGCCAAACACTTCAGCGCCGGTCCAGCCACCCATGCGGCCAAAGCCGGTGATGACTTCGTCAAAAATCAGCAGAATGTTGTTGGCAGTGCAAATCTCGCGGATGCGTTGCAAATAGCCCAGCGGCGGAATCACCACCCCGGCCGAGCCCGACATCGGCTCGATGATCACCGCCGCAATGTTGCTGGCATCGTGCAGGGCAATCAGCTTGAGCAGGTCTTCTGCCAGCACCGCGCCGTGTGGCCCGTCTGAAGGCGGCATGCCACGGTAAAACGAGCCCATTGGCGGCTGGGTGTGGGGCAGGTGATCGGCGGCGATGCCCTGGCCAAAGGTCTTGCGGTTGCCGCCAATACCACCGACCGAAATGCCACCAAAGTTGACCCCGTGGTAGCCTTTTTCGCGGCCAATCAGCAGGCTCTTGCTGGCCTGACCCTTGGCCCGCCAGTAGGCCCGCGCCATCTTCAAAGAGGTGTCGGCCGACTCCGAGCCCGAGCCGGTGAAAAACACATAGTCCAGCCCGTCGGGGGTGAGTTCTTTCAGCTTGTTGGCCAGGGCAAACGAGAGCGGGTGGCCAAACTGGAAGGCGGGGGAATAGTCCAGGCTGGCGAGCTGGCGCGTGGCGGCTTCGGTGATTTCGGTGCGGCCATGGCCCAGGCCGCAGGTCCATAGTCCTGACAAACCGTCAAAAATCTTGCGCCCGGTGCTGTCAAAGTAATAGCAGCCCTCGGCCCGGGTGATCATGCGCGGGTTGGCCTTGAAATTGCGGTTGCCGGTGAACGGCATCCAGTGGGCATCGAGCCAGGCGGCATCGGTACGCGGCTGGCTCAGGGCTTGGGCATCAGACAGGTTCATGCGGAAATCCTTCAAAAAGAGTGCAACAAAACGCGGATTGTGGCGGCCTCTGTTACTCTTATAAATGTTTAACTATCACTACTTGGTTGCCAATCCATGCAAGTAAAAACCCGTGCCGCCCTGGGCCAGTTGAGTGACATGGACATCCGCCTGTTACGGGTGTTCAAAAGCGTGGTCGATTGCGGCGGCATGGCCGCGGCCGAGCTGGAGCTGAACATCGGCACGTCAACAGTCAGCCGCCACATCAAAGACCTGGAAACCCGCCTGGGCCTGACCCTGTGCCGCCGCGGCCGCGCCGGTTTTGCGCTCACGCCCGAGGGCGAGCAGATTTATGCCGAAACGCTGCGCCTGCTCAGTGGCGTGGATGCGTTTCGCAGCCGGGTCGACGAGATTCACCAGCGCATGGGCGGCGAGCTGCACATCGCCGTGTTTGACAAAACCGCCAGCAACCCCGCTGCACACCTGGGCGCGGCGATTGCGCTGTTTCAAGCCCAGGCCCCGGATGTCAACCTGCATCTGCATGTGGCCCCGCTCAACACGATTGAGCGCGGCGTGCTCGATGGTCAGTTTCAGGTCGGCATCATCCCCGGCCACCGCAGTTCGGACACCCTGGCCTACGACGAGTTGTTTGCCGAGACCATGTTTTTGTACTGCGGTGCGGCCCACCCCCTGTTTGGCGCAGCCCCCGAGCAGCAGCCTGCAGATTGGGCGGCGTTGCGGCACTACGGCTTTGCCGGTCTGGGCTACCACTCGCCGAATATGGAGCTGACCCAGCAGGTGCGCCTGGCCCGCCAGGCCACCGGCTATGACCAGGAGTCGATTGCCACGCTGATCCTGTCCGGGCGGTTTCTGGGCTTTTTACCCGACCATTACGCCGAGAGTTTTGTGCGCCCGGGCCGCATGCGGGCGGTGCAAGCCCCGGTGTTCAGCTACCGCTGCAGCTTTTTCAGCATCGTGCGGGCTTCACCCCAAGCCACCCGCGTGACCCAGGCGTTTCGCGCGTGTTTGCGCCAGGCACATCAAGCCGGAACATGAGTACAAAAGCTATAAAATAAGTAGCTGTTTACGCAATACAGATAAGGGCTACAAGCCAAAAAACATCACAATTTGGAGCTGCTTTGATCGATTTACCTCCCAAAACACAAGAACCCCGCCTGTGGCGCGGCGATGGCTGGACCGCCCAGGTCATCAAAAACGAAGACGATGACGGCTGGGCCGTGGCCATGATCAAAGACGGCGAACCCGAGCCCGCCCTGGTCGGCCCGTGGACCATGGGGCGCGACAAAAAGAACCCCAAGCCGCTGGACGGCAGTGCGTTCATCACCTTGGTCAAAACCGCGACTGAATTTGTCCGTCGGCACGAGCAGCAATTACACGCCACGCTGCATCAGAGTGTGGTGATCAGCACCGCGTCGGCACAGGTCACCGTCTGCCTGGACATCGTGCCCGATGACGACAACCCCAGCGCCACTCTGAGCGCCATGGACGAGGCAGGTGAGCTGCTGGCCCAAGTGCGCGTCTCACCGTCATTCCAACTCAAACGCAGCAGCGCCGTGGCTTGGGTGGAGAGCGGGTTTGCCCGGCCGGGCGAGCGCTAAACCTACCGCTATGACCACGCTGGCGGGTTCGCCCTGCGGGGTTGCCTGGTTTGTCGCTCATGCGTTCTTTCCTTTTGGTGTTTTCTTCGTCGGCTTGGCCGCAGCCGTTATTTTTGTCTGACGTTCAACCCGTTTTCCCAGAAATTCGATTTCTTGCAAGTCCGCTGCATCAGCTTCCGTGGCCTCGGCGGCGCGGCGCTGGTCATCAAAAGTCTCGTACCGTGCGTGGGCGATGCTCACCATGTTGTCATGGCTGACCGAGCCGGAATTTTGCAAAACCGCTTGCCCGTTGAACGCCAGCATGCCGTCTACATGCTGGCGCCAAAAATCCAGTGTCAGGTCGTGTCGCTGCTTCACCCGCAGCTCAGCTTGCTCCAGAAAAATCACCACCAGCCGATTCAGGGTGTCGATCTCGTCTTCTGTGAGGTAATTCTTGGCGATGACCACATCGTGTTTGCGCACCCTTGAGCCGCTCCAATGGGTGAGTGACATGTTGGGGCTGTTCGGGTCAGCGCGTTGCACCACCAGCTCGGCGGCGGTGTGGCCGGCGGTCGCAAAAAGCAGCTTGTTACACCTCGGCAAAGAAAAACTGGGTCTCTTTTTCGGTGATGCAGTAGTCTGAACTCAGGGCAAAAAGGTCGCGCACCTTTTGATAAAAGCGCTTTTCAGAGGCCCGAATCTCGCGGATGCGCTCCAACAGTTCATCAAAATAATCCCAGCCTCCTGGGTTCTTGAGCCGCTCGTCGTCCATGACGAAACCCTTGACCAGAAACTCCTTCAAGTGCCGGGTGGCCCACTGGCGAAACTGGGTGCCGCGTGGCGAACGGATGCGGTAGCCAATGGCGAGGATGAGTTCCAGGTTGTAGGACGTAATGGCACGTTGGACTTGGCGGCTTCCTTCGGTTTGAACTGTCAAGGATTCCTTGACAGTTGCCATTTGGCTCAACTCCCCCTCTTCAAAGATGTTCCTGGCGTGGAGCGAAACGTTTTGTTTGGTGGTCTGGAACAGCTCGGCAATTTCCAGTTGACTCAGCCAGATGCTGTCGCCCTGTACCCGCAGGTTGATGCGGGTTTTTCCATCGTCAGAGGTGTAAATAATCAGATCGCTCATGGTTTCATTCCCCTTGTTGCTTTCGCTGCTGGCTTGGACTTGGCCGCCGCCGTCATCTTGGTGTACAGCTCAAACAATTTTTCCAGCCGCTCTGAGAGTTTTGCGCTGACAAACGCCACGGCGAGGCCGCCTTGTGAATGCCAGTGTACTTGTGTCAAAGCGCAGCACGTCATTCATGGCTGGGGTCATGTTTTATAAACGCTTTAACCCTCTAGCCCAGATCAACATTGCGCAAGCAGCTATTAATAGAGTAGTATTTTGAGCAGCGTCATCCGCTTGAAACGAGTCCGCTACCTGGACGAAAGCAGCAGCTTGACCCCCAAGACACTCAAAACCACTCCCACGGTGCGGTCGATGGTGGACTTGGTGCGGATGTACGCCTCTCGCGGCTTGGTGGCAGAAAGCGCCAACGCAACCACCAGGTACCAGGCGGCCTCAAGCATGAAGACCCCCACAGGCAAAGCCGCAGTAAGGGCCTGTGATGGCGCGGCGGGCAACATGGCCGCGAAGATCACCCCATATTGAACCGCAGCCTTGGGGTTGCTCAGCATGGTGGCCGCCGCCAGCCCAAAGTGACGCAGCAGGCTTTGGGGTGATGCGTCAGTGCAGTTGCCCATGCGGATGGGTGTGCTTGCCCCGCACCAAGTCTGGTAGGCAAGGTACAGCAGATAAAACCCACCGATGAGCTTGAGCGCCAGGTAAGCCGACGGAATCTGATGCAACAGCGCGTTGAGCCCGAGCAAAGCCGCAACGGCCAGTAGCGTTGCCCCGGCGGCCATGCCCAAAGCAGCCGACATCGCCGCACTGCGAGACACCGCCACCGCCGTGCGTGCAACCAGAATGAAGCTGGGGCCGGGGCTGATCACGCCAATGGCAAGCACGGCAAGGATCGGGAGCAGGGCGAGGGTTGTTTCCATGGTGTGGGCGGTGTTTGTGGGGCGGATGGGAGGCATTGTGATTTAAAAAACCGGCATCCACTAACGCAGCAAACCAGCCACGCCAACCGCCATGTTCAGCGGTCGCCACGTCATCCAAAACTGTCGGCAATGTTTATAAGGCTTTTAACCATCTAGCCCAGGTAAAACGTGCGCAAGCAGCTATCAAATAGAGAGTTGTTTGGATTGTGATGTTCATGGCATCAAGCGTGTGGCGGGGTTGGCGTTCTCTGACCTGCTCGCGGGCGTGGGCGTTGGGTGGCCCTTTGCCCGTGTCTCGCTGCCAGCCGTGGCTCGCGGCTTGTCACATCACGGGAATGGAGCCTGCGCCCACCAACCCCACTACATGCCTCCAATGGATTGGGACGCGCTACGGTGGGGAGATGTCAGCTTAAAAACCATTGCCAACCTTCAGATATTTAGATAACAGACGCTAAACACAAAAGACAACCGGCGGCAATACGACGCATTGACATCCGACAATTTGTTAGTCGTCCAGTGCAAGCACACCATTTGCTTTTACATACTCCTTCAGCATCGGGTCGGTGAATGCATAATGTCCAATTGCGGGTTTAAAAAGTATCTCTCTCTCTAGCAGAGTTGCCATATTTGTGCTGAACTGGCTTTGTTCTTGGTTGATAGACCTGGCTATATAGTCAAGCGGCACAATCTTCTTTTCATAACTCGCTACTGCCTCAATGATTTTCTGATATTTGCCTCCACCTGCCTTTTTGAGTAGCGATGCGAGTTTGTTTTTCCTGACATCTGTAACGATTTTTTTAATTGCATTATCAAAGTCGGCGCTGTCTAGAATTCCATCAGTATCGACTGATAGCATCTCGCTGCCCAATAAGTGGATTGGTTCAGGCAACCCAACGGTCACATCATAGGACTTATTCGTCAAATCTTGCATATTGCACGTATGATTAGCTTTGGCAAAGCCATCAGCAAGTATTTCTTGACCTTCATTTTTATTGAATCTAGGTAGAGGAACGTCGCGAAATGTTCTCAAAATGGAAGAGTGCTCTTCTTCAAGTTTTTGAACTGCGCCAGTAATGCCTGCACAGATAAATCCAATCTGCTTTAGATTCTCACGAGCTAGACGCTCAGAAGTGAGTTTGAAAAATGACGAGATCATTGAATCTGATCGTATTCTATCTAACTCATCAATAAATATTAAAACGCCATCCTTTTTATTCTTTCTAGCTTCCGCATCAACTTTGGAGATTCGACTAACGAACTCATCAATAAGTTGCGTCATATTTATTGGATTATTTTTGTCTCGGCCAAGTTTTCCAAACCCAGCCAAGTCAATTTCCAAATTGACGCTTGACACAAACTTCTTAAAAGCTGACTCAAACTTCGACAGAATGGCCATCGCGAGGTCGTAAGCGCTTTGTGTGGCATCAACATCATGCCAAATAGACAAAAAGTTATACTTTGTAACTCCTCGATCAATTTTCAATCTATCCGAAAGTCGATTATCTCCATTCGCAGTTAAGTGGACTTGGGTAAGAAGCGAGGATTTTCCAACTCCTCTATCTCCGGTGATGATTGTGTGTTTTGGATTTCCACTTTTTATTTGAAAAAGAGAGTCAACCATCTCATTAACTGGATCAGCCCGGCCAAAGAACCGATCTGGGTCATCAATTGGTCGATTGGGTGTGAAAGGGTCTATGAATCGTGGTTTCATTTTTCCTCATGCTAAGTTATTGCGGAATATCTACGTGATATAGGCTGTTAAATATTTTGGTGGTACAAGATATTTAACGAGATATTTAAAATATTATCAATCCATACTGAGAACGGTATAGAGAGGGTAGCACATAGCGTAGAGGTTTTAAGCCAACAGCTCGCGAAATTGAATTCATTTTTAGCCTTGAAATCCTGTTGCCAAATTTGGTGAAATTTCGTCAATGCTGAGTTCATTTTCTCGATGCTTCATACTGTCAGACTATAGCCCAATGGGCCATGCGCCTGAATGCCAGCTTCCGCAAACTTGTAATTTGTAGTCCCCTTGGGACTTGGGGCTCCCGCGTTCGAGCCCCCGCAGCGCTTGCCAGCATGAGATGGGTTGGGGGTGGTGGCCGATTTAGTTACGACATAACTTGCAAGCAAGTTGGTCTGCACTGAAACTGCGTTTTCTGGGCCTTTGACAGCATGAGGCCGCCACCCCACCCATTCCCTGCCACCCACAAACGCCATAAACCAGTTACACCAACCGCAATAGCCAGTGATCACCGCGTCACCCAAGGCAGGCCATCAGTATTTTCAAGCCCTTTACCCATCTGGCCCAGATAAAACCTGCGCAAGCAGCTCTCAAACCGATAGCGGTTTAAGCAACTCCGCCAGATCACTCTCAGAAAACAGCGGCTGTTTGCGGCCGACCGAGCCGCTGTACATGCTTTCGGCCAGCGCGGCTTTGCGGTCTTGCAGGGCCAGGATGCGTTCTTCAATCGTGCCTTGCGCCACCAGCTTGACCACCCAGACACTTTGCGTCTGACCAATGCGGTGGGCACGGCCGGTGGCCTGGGCTTCGACTGCCGGGTTCCACCAGGGGTCGAAGTGGATCACGGTGTCGGCTTGCGGCAGGTTCAGGCCGACCCCACCGGCTTTCAGGCTGATCAGAAACAGCGGTACTTCTCCGCTGGTGAAGCGGGCAATCAGCTCGTCGCGCTTCTGGCTTTGGCCGGTGAGTTTGGCCCAGGCGATGTTGCGTTTTTTCAGCTCGGCCTCAATCAGGGTGAGCATGCTGGTGAACTGCGAGAACAGCAGAATGCGCCGCCCCTCGGCCAGCATCTCGGGCAGCATTTCCATCAACTGGTCGAGCTTGGCCGAGGTTTTGACTTTTTTGGCGGCATCGAGCTTGAGCAGATGCGGGTCGCAGCAGACCTGGCGCAGCTTCAAGAGTGCGTCCAGAATGGTGATTTGCGATTTGGCCAGGCCTTTGCTGTCGAGCGCTTCGCGCACGGTTTTTTCCATGCCCAGCCGAATGGTTTCGTACAGGTCGGCCTGCTTGCCGGAGAGCTCGACGCGCATCACGGTTTCCACCTTGGGCGGCAGTTCGTGCGCCACCAGCGCCTTGGTACGGCGCAGCATGAAGGGGGTGACGCGGGCACGCAGCTGGTGCAGGGCTTCGGGGTCGCCCTGTTTTTCAATTGGGGTGCGAAACAGTTCCTGAAAACGCTTCTGGCTGCCCAGAAAGCCGGGCATCAAAAAGTGGAACAGGCTCCAGATTTCGCCCAGGTTGTTTTCCATCGGCGTGCCCGACAGGCACAGGCGATGCCGGGCCTTGAGTTCGCTGACCACCTGGGCGGCGTTGGTGGCAGCGTTTTTGATGTTTTGCGCTTCGTCCAGCACCACCAGATGCCATGGGGTTTGCAGCCAGCGTTCACGGTCGCGGTGCAGGAGCGAATAGGGGGCAATCACGATGTCGTGTTCGGCCATGCTGTCGGCGCTGTCATGGCGATCCTGGCCGTGGTGCACCAGGCTGCGCAGGCCGGGGCAAAAGCGCTCGGCCTCCCGTTTCCAGTTGCCCATCAGGCTGACCGGCGCAATGATCAGCGCCGGATGAGTCAGGCGGCCAGCGTCTTTTTCGATCTGGATGTGGGCCAGGGTTTGCAGGGTTTTGCCCAGACCCATGTCGTCGGCCAGGATGCCAGCCAGGCCGTATTCACGCAAAAACTGCAGCCAGTTCACACCTTGCTGCTGGTAGGGGCGCAAGCTGGCGTGGACAGTCTCGGGCAGAGGAACTTCAGGCAGCTCGGCGCGGCCGCTCAGCCGTTGCACCATCTCGCGCAAGTGCCGTGCGCCCTCCCACACCGCGCCTTCGCCCAGGCTGGCGGTGGTGCGCATGGCATCCAGGCGCGAGAGTTTCAGGCTCTCGCCAGAGAAGTCGTGGCTGCGGTCGCCGACCAGTTCCAGCAGGGCACCGAGCCAGGGTTTCAGGTTGTCGGTGGGCAGGCGAATGAAGCCGCCGCTGGGTGCGGGCAGGTAGACAAAGGGGGGAACCTCGGGCAGGCCGGTGGCTGCGTCGCGCGGGCTTTTGGCCGCCACTTTGATCAGCTCGGGCAACAGCGGCAGGATGTTGTGGCGCTGACCGTTGATTTCCATGCCCAGCGACAGGTCAAACCAGGGTGAGGTGGCTTCGTCATCACCTTGGGCTTGCAGGCTCACGTTGAGGGCTTCGCCGCGCTGGATCCAGCCGGTGAGCGCATCGTCCAGCGTGATCTCAAAACCGGCCTGACGCAGCTCGGCGTAGTCGGTGTCGGCCCAGATCAGCCAGGGCTGTTGGTTGGAGTCGCTCTCCATACCAAAGACACCGTCGCCATGGGCCACCAGATTCAGTTCCGCCAGCAGGGTGATGGCCTCCAGCTCGGCTGGTGGGTCGCGGTGCAGCAAGCAGCGGCCCTGTGCATCGTCGACCAGCACGGTGCGGCCCTGGCCGGCCCACCAGCCACGGTGGCCAGCATAGTCAAAGCGCAGGGTGGCCAGCATCAGGCCGTCCTCGGGCACGTCTTGTGGTGGCACCGGGGTCAGATGCAGGCAGGCTTTGGGTGTGATGCCTTTGAGGGTTTTGAGCTGCTCCAGCACCGGCGGCATGGGCACCGGGCCCAGGCGTTCCACCAGCTTGGCTTGGTGGGTTTTGAGGGCATCGGTTTTCAGCGGCGGGGTTTTCAGCAGCACACCAATCTGGCCCATGCTCATGCCTTCGACATGCGCCAGCCCGCAAATGCCTCGGTGGCTGTCCAGGTACAGCGGTGGGTTGTTCAGGCAGAGTTTGGCGTTGGCTTTGCTGAGCATGGGGTGCAGTGTCCAGGACGACTCCGGATCGGTCGGTTTGGTGACCTCATGCCATTGCCAGCGCACGTCCAGTGGCGGCCCCCAGGCCACCGGGATGCCGGGCTGGCCTTTGTTGTCACCGACAAACAGGCGGCCGGTGCTGGCGGCCAGCTCCAGCGTCTGAATGCCAAACTTGCCTTCCAGGATGACGCGCGATTTCACGCCGTAGCTGTAAAAGTAGTTGCTGGCCACGCTGCGCATGGCGCGCATGAGCTGCAGCACGTCGTGGTCGGCGCTGCTTGCCAGGTCAAAAATGGGCTGGCCGCGTTCGGGCTCAAACTTGAGTTGTTTGGCCTTGGCCCAGCCACCGGTGGCCTTGGGGTAAGACACCACGGCTTCCAGCGTCAGCTGCGGGCTGGCGCTTTGGGGTGCAGAGATATTGAGCAGGTACAAAAACTGTTCGTGGCGTTCGGTGGAGACTCTGCGCTGGGTCGGATCAGTGGTTTTTGCGCTGTGGCGCTCCAGCTCATCGAGCCAGCGCAGCACCGTGCGTTCGGCCTCCAGCTTGGCCTCGGCCTGGCGTTTGGCCAGATCGGCCTGGCGCTGCGCTTCCAGTTCTTCGGCGCTGGCGATGCGGCCTGGGCGCATGGTTTCACCCAGAATTTGCTGGCCTTTGTAGGCGGCCTTGATCATCAGCGCCACGCCGTGTTTGCATTGGTAGCCGACCGGGCAGGTGCAGTCGCTGTCCCACTCCAGCACACGGCCATTGGGGCCGCGTTTGACTTCGATCGACACTTCATACGGATGGCGTGCCGAGCCTTGCACATCACCCAGCAGCAGCCACACGTCTTTCATCGGCTCAATCGACAGGTCGAGCACGCGCTGGTTGCGGTACAGCTCCAGGCCGCGGGTGTAGGTGGCAGTATCACATTGCTGCACCAGGGAAGCCAAGTCAAGCCAGAGGCTGTTTGAATTTGAAAAACTAGGCATGAAATTGGCCTCTAGCGCTTATTCATCAAGCGCAAGTAGCTACTTAAATAATAGCAATCAAGCGGTCTGACCCAGGGCGTGACCAGCCTGCACGTCGGCGTGGTAGCTGGAGCGCACCATGGCCCCGACGGCGGCGTGGCTGAAGCCCATCTCGTAGGCTTTGGCCTCGAACATCTTGAACACATCGGGGTGCACATAACGCTTGACCGTCAGGTGGGCGGTGCTGGGCGCGAGGTATTGGCCAATGGTCAGCATGTTGATGCCGTGGTCACGCATGTCTTGCATGGTTTGCAGGATTTCGTCGTCGGTTTCGCCCAGGCCCACCATCAAGCCGCTTTTGGTCGGCACGTCGGGGTGCAGCGCCTTGAATTTTTTCAGCAGATTCAGGCTGAACTGGTAGTCCGAGCCGGGGCGGGCTTCTTTGTACAGGCGCGGGATGGTTTCCAGGTTGTGGTTCATCACGTCCGGCGGGGCGGCTTTCAAAATCTCCAGCGCCCGGTCGTCACGGCCCCGGAAGTCGGGCACCAGCACTTCGATTTGCGTCTGCGGGGATTGTTCGCGGATGGCCTGGATGCAGGCCACAAAATGCCCCGCGCCGCCGTCGCGCAGATCGTCACGGTCGACGCTGGTGATCACCACGTATTTGAGTTTGAGCTGGGCGATGGTGTGGGCCAGGCTGGTGGGTTCGTTGGCATCCAGCGGGTCGGGGCGGCCATGGCCGACATCACAAAACGGGCAGCGCCGGGTGCATTTGTCGCCCATGATCATGAAGGTGGCTGTGCCCTTGCCAAAGCACTCACCAATGTTGGGGCAACTGGCTTCCTCACACACGGTGACGAGTTTGTTGGCACGCAGGGTGTCTTTGATTTCGTAAAACCGGGTGCTTGGGCTGCCGGCCTTGACGCGAATCCACTCGGGTTTGCGCAAAATCTCGCCGGGCATCACTTTGATTGGAATACGAGACAGTTTGGCGGCGGACTTTTGTTTGGCCGAGGGGTTGTAGTCTTCTTGGGACTGGGCTTGGTGCACCGTTGGGTTAACGGTGGTATTCGTGGTGGGGTCTTGACTCATGGGGGATCCAGTGCGGTGTCAGGGGGCGAGGTAGGTGGCGAGTTTTTGACCCAGCACCTGGGCGGCCTCGTCCCAGCTTGCGGAAACGCCGATTGTAAAAAGGTCTACCGTTTGCAGCTTATGGTAGCCACAGGGGTTGATACGGGAGTAGGGTTCCAGATCCATTGCCACGTTCAGCGCCACACCGTGGTAGGTGCAGTTGCGGCTGACTTTGATGCCCAAAGCGCCGATCTTGCCCAGTCCTTCAAAATTGGGGGTGTTGACTGCAGTTTTGCTTGGACGTTGCGGCAGCAGTGCATGTGAAGCCGGGTCATCCAGGCGCACGTAAATCCCCGGTGCACCGGCCACGCGGTGTCCGGTGACACCAAAGTGCAGCAGGGTGCGGATCACCGCCTCTTCAATCCGGTAGACATATTCCTTGACAAAGTAGCCCGCACGTTTCAGATCCAGCAGCGGGTAGGCCACCACCTGTCCGGGGCCATGGTAGGTGACCTGGCCGCCCCGGTTGGTTTGCACCACCGCAATATCGCCAGGATTGAAAATATGTTCTTTTTTGCCCGCCAGCCCTTGGGTGTAAACCGGGGCGTGCTCACAAACCCAGAGTTCGTCGGGGGTGTTCTCAGAGCGCGCGGCGGTGAACGCCTGCATGGCGGCGTAGGTGGGCTCGTAGTCTACGTTGCGGCCCAAATGCTTGGGGGCCAGATGCCAATTGTTTTCAGCGTTCATGTCGGCAATCTTTCCCATTGATCCGCTACGACGAGATCCGCACGCAGCTGAACCAACACGGCTTGTTGGGAGGACTTGAGGGTGGTCATTGGCGTGTGTTTTTGTCGATGTCAGTGTGAATAAGTGTGGACTATTTGTACGCCACAAAATTATTTTAAGTTGTTGATATACCTGAATAATTTCATTATTTCACTGCGCTTCTCGGATATTTTTTCGGATAAGTTGGCAAATTTTTTTGCGAACTATCCGATAGATTCATCTTTGGAAATCACCCAACGGGTCGTCCTTCCAGCACCAACTGCAACGATTCGGATGCCATCCAGACCGGTCACACGAAGTGCTGCCAGCAGGTTTTTTAACTTGATCAATTTCTGTTCCTGCGTTAGCGAATTGGGCAATTTGTCGAGTAGCAGTGAGCGAACCTCGGCCAGTGACACCGATTTGAACCGCCTGATGTGTTGGAGGATCAATGTCTTGTAGTAATGGTCATCCAACCCTTTGTTGCGTGTGTAATCGGTGCGTGTATCCGTAGCATCTGCAATGTGGGCTGAGACAAAAAAGTTGGGCTTGCGGCCCTCAATCAGTTTGGCCTTGCGTAAAACGGTGACTTGCTCATCTGCGATTTGGTGCTTTTTTTGCACGCGATCTAACCAGATCACCTGCTCCAGAGGCAGGTCTGCCCGCTCTATTAACAATCGGCTGTAATTTTCATCAATCTGCTGCCCATAAATGTTGAACACAGTCTCTACATGTGTCGAGCCTTCAAAGTCTGGCAGCGGCAGGTAGCGCTTGCGTTGGCTGCGCACCATCTCGCCAATGCCATAGCCCGTTTTGTCAATCATGCCGATGTTGTTCATGGCTACCGCCAACCAAGGGTTGCGGTACACGCTTGGCGTGCGCTCACCAGTGAAATAGTCCTCTGGTTTGCCATCGACAAAGCTGCCCAGGTTGCTCATCTTTAGCCGCCCTGCCGTCTCCAGCACCACAACGCGCCCCGCCTGCTCATAGTCCTGATGTGCCAGACAGTTGTGCAGCCCTTCGAGGATGACTTTGATGTCGTAGCGGGGCAGTTCTATGGCCAGCAATTCTGTGGCCGGGAACAGCTTGATGTTGGGATTGCGAATGTGCTGCCCAACCTCAGTTGTGGTCAATATAAAAGGGGGGCCAAAGTGTTTGGCGATGCGTTCTTCAGGCACTTTCCAGGTGATTTCTGCGGTGCTGTTGGGCAGCAGTCCCACACTTTGTGGTGTACCCAGCAGGAGCAGTGCCGTGCGGGTGATGCGCCCATGCAAGGTGATCTTGGCTTTGTCCAGAAACTCCTCGGTGCTCCAGTGCACGATCTCCGGAGCCCAGCGCTCTTGCTGGTGTTTGGCGGCGAACTTTTCTCGCGCCTTGGCAATGGCAGTGACATCAAGATCGGCCAGGCTAGCGTTGAGCACCAGCTCTGCACTCCAGTCCAGGCCGGCAATCAGTTCCGTCAAAATCCCGCGCAGCCGGTCTGGGCGCAACTCCACCAGGCTGTCGCCATCGCGCTGCCAGGCTTTGTCGTGGGCTTGCACCGGTTGCCTGGGGGCATGGCGCGGCACATGCACCAGCCAGACGGTGGCGTGGGTGTCACTGGCTTGGAATGCCTCCACCTGCAGTCCCATAGAGGGCAGCCCCGGTGTTTTGCCCAGGATGCGGTGAATGATGTTCTCTGGTGTGTAGTCTGCAAAGTCTTGAATCCCGGTCACGGCCAGTGATTTGTCCTTGACTCCGATGACGATGCAGCCGCCCTCCATGTTGGCAAGCGCGGACACATACGACACCAGGTCTTCACCCTTGCAGCCTGAAATGTTGGACTTCAGACTGGCCCATTCCTTCCACTCAAAGCGTTCATCTTCTTTGGGGAAGCGTGCTTTGATGTGGGCTTGCAACTCTTTGGCGGTCAAGCGACTGTTCAATTTAAAGCACCACCTTGACCATCGGGTGAGTAGACAGTGTTCGGTAAATTTCGTCGAGTTGCTCTCGGGAGGTGGCATTCACGGTGAGGGTGACACCCAGGTATTTACCGCCTTTGCTTTCGCGCAATTCAAGGGTGCTGACATCAAAGGCGGGATCAAATTGCTGGGCAATGTGGGTGATGGCGCTCACCATGCCGTCGACCTTGAGTCCCATCACCTTGATGGGAAATTGGCAGGGGTAGGAGATCAGCGAGCTTGAGGCTGCTTCAGTCGGTGGTGTTGGAATAGAGGGGGGGGTATGGGCCATGGCAAGGGTTAAGATTTTGAAGTTGCCAATTTATCCGTATAATCGAAGGCTGATCTAGACGAGACCAAGCTGTAAAGTAGGCGTAATGTATATGGTGACAATACCACCTTTGAAGGCGCAAGACTCACAGTTTGACAATGAACCGTCTGATTTTGTTCCCTTGACCCGCATGCAAGCGCAAGCGCTGGCAGCCGCCAACCCGGTGGTGTCACCTTGGTGGGTGGTGTTGGGTCAGGTGATGGTGGGTGTGGTGATTTCTGCTGTCGCGTGGGCTGTGTTTGGTGTGAATGTTGCCAAATCAGTGGCCTGTGGTTCGCTTGCGGTGGTGGTTCCTGCGGCTTTGTTTGCACGTGGTTTGACGAGCCAGTTTGCTCGTATCAACCCAGGTGCAGCGGTGATCAGCTTCTTTGTATGGGAGTTGGTCAAGATTGTGGTGACGTTGAGTATGCTGTATGCGGCTCATCGTCTGGTGAAGGATTTAAGTTGGCCAGCCATGCTGGTTGGCTTGGTTGTCACCATCAAGGTGTATTGGTTAGCTCTGGCGTTTAAACGCAAGGCGAAACCAGTTCAATTCATTCATGGCGAACATTTGCCTCACGGTAAAAGTAACTGATCAAAGAGTAACTGATGGCTGCTGAAGAACACGCTGTAAAACAAGGGCTCACTGCGGGTGATTACATTGGTCACCATTTGCATCATTTGCAAACTGGCAAGCAGTCGGGTGTGATCGATTTTTCGGTCTACAACCTTGATTCCATTTTTTGGTCAATTCTGTTGGGTGTCGTTGGTTTGTTCGTCATGTGGCGTGTCGCCAAGAGCGTGACGGCAGGTGTGCCAGGGCGCATGCAGGCGGCCGTAGAGATTCTGCTTGAAATGGTGGACACCCAAGCTAAGGGCATCATCCACAATGCTGAATCACGCAAATTTGTCGGTCCATTGGCTCTCACGGTGTTTATGTGGGTGTTTTTGCTGAATTCAATGGACTTTTTGCCAGTGGATCTGATTCCCTTGATTTGGGAAATGATTTACGGTGCGGCTGGGGGCGATGTGCATCACGCCTATATGCGAGTGGTGCCTACAGCAGATTTATCCACCACGCTGGCCATGTCCACATCGGTGTTGTTGGTTTGCTTGTACTACAACATCAAGATCAAGGGTGCAGGCGGTTGGGCTCATGAATTGGTGACCGCCCCGTTTGGCACCAGCAAAAATCCTTTGTTTGCACTTATTTTGGGTGTGCTGAACTTCAGCATGCAGATGATTGAATTCACTGCCAAAACAGTCTCGCATGGCATGCGGTTGTTTGGCAACATGTACGCTGGTGAGTTGGTGTTCATGCTGATTGCGCTGATGGGTGCGGTTGGTTTTGGCTCTGCGACCGGGGTTGCATTGTGGTTGGGTCATGTGGTGGCGGGTACGGGCTGGGCAATCTTTCACATCTTGATTGTTGCTTTGCAGGCCTTCATTTTCATGATGTTGACCCTGGTGTATGTGGGCCAAGCCCACGACCATCACTGACAGTTTGTAGGTAGTTTTTTCTTTTTCTTTTCAACTTGAATCCATAGGAGCTTTAAATGGAAAACGTGCTTGGTTTGGTGGCGCTGGCCGCTGGTTTGATCATTGGTCTGGGTGCTGTTGGTGCCTGTATCGGTATCGGCATCATGGGTAGCAAATACCTTGAAGCAGCTGCTCGTCAACCCGAATTGATGAACGAACTGCAGACCAAAATGTTCTTGCTGGCTGGTTTGATCGACGCTGCGTTCCTGATTGGTGTTGGTATCGCAATGATGTTTGCGTTTGCCAACCCGTTCGTGTTGAAATAATTTCCATCGCCTTTCACTTCATAGAGAGGGGTTGTTGTGAGTATTAACGCAACATTCTTCGCGCAAATGGCGGTGTTTTTCATGTTGGTGGTTTTCACGATGAAATTCGTGTGGCCACCGATAGCCAAAGCACTTGACGACCGCGCACAGAAAATCGCAGACGGCTTAGCTGCTGCAGACAAGGCCAAAGCCGAACTTTCATCCGCTAACAAGCGTGTGGAAGACGAACTGGTCAAGTCACGCACAGAAACCGCCACTCGTTTGGCAGATGCTGAACGTCGTGCCTTGTCCATCATTGAAGAGGCAAAAGCCAAAGCCACTGACGAAGGCAACAAAATTGTTGCTACCGCCAAGGCTGAAGCCGAGCAGCAGACCGTTAAAGCACGTGAGGCCTTGCGTGAGCAAGTGGCAGCACTTGCCGTTAAAGGGGCTGAGCAGATTCTCCGCAAGGAAGTCAACGCTGGCGTACATGCTGATTTGTTGTCTCGTTTAAAGACCGAGCTTTAAGAGAACGCCATGGCTGAACTCGCCACTATTGCCCGTCCCTACGCTGAGGCTTTGTTCAAAGCAAGCGCATCTGATGCGAATGCTGTGTTGTCTTGGCTTGATGAGCTTGCCTGCGTGTCTGTGCAAGCCCAACTGCAGCAATTTGCTGACAGCCCCAAGGCGACCAATGAACAGGTGTATGCGGTTGTTTCCGGCGTGATGAAGTCTGTGCTGGACAAGCATGCACAGAACTTCATTCAAGCCGTGATTGCCAACAACCGACTGGCATTTATGCCTGAGGTTGCCGCACAGTTTCGGGCGCTGGTGAATGCCAAAAGCGGCTCCAGTGATGCTGTGATCTACAGTGCTTTTCCTATGGATGATGCCGCGTTGGCTGAGGCTGCCGGAGTGCTGGAAAAACGTTTTGCGCGCAAGCTCAATGTGTCAGTAGAGTTGCAGCCGGAACTCATTGGTGGCATCAGGGTGGTCGTGGGTGACGAAGTTCTTGACACATCTGTCAAGGCCCGTTGAAAGAAGGAAAGAGTCATGCAACTCAATCCCGCAGAAATTTCTGAACTGATCAAGAGCCGTATTGAAGGTTTGTCTGCCACATCAGACATCCGCAATCAGGGCACGGTAGTTTCCGTGACCGACGGTATTTGCCGCATCCACGGTCTGTCTGACGTGATGCAAGGCGAAATGCTTGAATTCCCGGCGGATGCCGAAGGACAAGCCAGCTACGGTTTGGCTCTCAACCTTGAGCGTGATTCGGTTGGTGCCGTGATTTTGGGTGCCTATGAGCACATTTCAGAAGGCGACACCGTCAAGTGTACGGGGCGTATTCTTGAGGTGCCAGTGGGTCCTGAACTCAAAGGCCGTGTGGTGAATGCTTTGGGCCAGCCGATTGATGGCAAAGGCCCGATCAACGCCAAGATGACCGACGTGATCGAAAAAGTGGCTCCAGGTGTGATTGCCCGCCAATCGGTTGATCAGCCCATGCAAACAGGTCTGAAGTCGATTGACTCCATGGTTCCCGTGGGTCGTGGTCAGCGCGAATTGATCATTGGCGACCGCCAGACTGGTAAAACAGCTGTTGCGATTGATGCCATCATCAATCAAAAAGGTCAGAACATGACCTGCGTTTACGTGGCCATTGGTCAAAAAGCCTCCAGCGTGAAAAACGTGGTACGTTCTCTTGAGCAAGCCGGTGCGATGGAGTACACCATTGTGGTGGCTTCCACCGCTTCTGAGTCTGCCGCCATGCAATATGTGGCTGCCTACTCTGGTTGCTCCATGGGTGAATATTTCCGTGACCGCGGTGAAGATGCCCTGATCGTGTATGACGACCTGTCCAAGCAAGCTGTGGCCTACCGCCAAGTGTCCTTGCTGCTGCGTCGTCCTCCGGGTCGTGAAGCTTATCCCGGCGACGTGTTCTACCTCCACAGCCGTCTGTTGGAACGTGCAGCCCGTGTGAACGCTGACTATGTGGAAGCTTTCACCAAAGGTGAAGTGAAGGGCAAGACCGGTTCCTTGACCGCTCTGCCGATCATTGAAACCCAAGCCGGTGACGTGTCTGCTTTCGTGCCGACCAACGTGATCTCCATTACCGATGGTCAGATCTTCTTGGAAACCAACTTGTTCAATGCTGGTATTCGCCCTGCGATTAACGCCGGTATTTCGGTGTCACGCGTGGGTGGTGCGGCACAGACCAAGCTGATCAAGAATCTGTCGGGTGGTATTCGTACCGACTTGGCGCAGTACCGCGAGTTGGCAGCGTTTGCCCAGTTTGCCTCAGATCTGGATGAAGCTACCCGCAAGCAGCTCGACCGTGGTGCCCGCGTGACTGAGTTGCTCAAGCAAGCTCAATACAGCCCGCTGCCGATTTCCTTGATGGGTTCCACTTTGTTTGCTGTCAACAAGGGTTTCCTGGATGACATCGCTGTGAACAAGGTGCTGGCGTTCGAACATGGTTTGCATGGCTATCTGAAAGACAAACATGCAGCTCTGTTGGCCAAGCTGGAAGCAGCTCGTGCCATGGACAAGGATGCTGAAGCTGAATTGAACACTGCAGTTGCTGCTTTCAAAAAGACGTTTGCTTAAGGTCACCTCACACTTGATAGGAGACTGATATGGCAACTGGCAAGGAAATACGCGGCAAGATCAAAAACTTCGAGAGCACGAAGAAGATCACCAAGGCCATGGAGATGATTTCCGTCTCCAAAATGCGTAAAGCTCAAGAGCGCATGCGTGCGGCTCGGCCGTACACTGAAAAAGTGCGCAACATCGCTGCGCATTTGGGCCAGGCCAACCCTGAGTATGTGCATGCATTCATGAAACCCAATGACGCGAAAGCGGTTGGGATGATTGTGGTGAGCACTGACAAAGGGCTGTGCGGTGGTCTGAATACCAATGTGTTGCGTGGTGTGACCAACAAGCTGCGTGAAGTTCAGGCTGCGGGTATGAAAACGCAGGCGGTCGCTATTGGCAACAAAGGCTTCGGATTTCTCAACCGCATCGGTGCCAATGTGGTCGCCCATGTGACGCAACTGGGTGACCGACCACACCTCGAACGCTTGATTGGCCCCGTCAAGGTACTGCTGGATGCATATGCCAAAGGTGAAGTGAGCGCAGTTTATCTTTCATACACCCGATTCATCAACACGATGAAACAAGAAGTGGTGATGGAGCAATTGCTTCCTTTGTCAGCGGTTCAGATGCAAGAGCAAACGCGTGCAAGTGAAGCGGCTTCTGGTCACAAGCATGGCTGGGACTACATTTATGAGCCAGATGCGCAGACCGTGATTGATGACTTGCTGGTGCGTTATGTTGAGGCTTTGGTGTTCCAGGCCGTGGCCGAAAACATGGCCTCAGAACACGCAGCACGTATGGTGGCCATGAAGGCCGCAACCGACAATGCTGGCAATGTGATTGGTGAGCTCAAACTGGTCTATAACAAGACACGTCAAGCCGCGATCACCAAAGAGCTGTCAGAAATTGTTTCCGGTGCAGCCGCCATCAGCGCCTAAGCCACAGCAACCGCTAGCACACTTTAATTTAAATTGGAGCAGAACCAAATGGCTCAAGATACTCAAACGAACGCAAACGTTCAAGGCAAGATTGTTCAGTGCATTGGCGCTGTGGTGGACGTGGAATTTCCACGCGAACACATGCCGCACATTTACGATGCGCTCAAGCTCGAAGGCTCAACCCTGACACTTGAAGTCCAACAGCAACTGGGTGACGGCATTGTCCGTACCATCGCCTTGGGCTCCAGCGACGGTTTGCGCCGTGGGTTGATGGTGTCCAACACCGGTAAGGCCATCCAGGTTCCCGTGGGTACCGCCACACTCGGTCGCATCATGGACGTGCTTGGTGCACCCATCGATGAGCGCGGCCCAGTGAATGCTGCTTTGCATATGCCCATTCACCGTAAAGCACCCGTTTACGATGAGTTGAGCCCATCCCAGGAACTGCTCGAAACCGGCATCAAGGTGATTGACTTGGTTTGCCCGTTCGCCAAAGGTGGTAAGGTCGGTTTGTTCGGTGGTGCCGGTGTGGGCAAGACCGTGAACATGATGGAACTCATCAACAACATCGCCAAAGCGCACAGCGGTTTGTCCGTGTTTGCCGGTGTGGGTGAGCGTACCCGTGAAGGCAATGACTTCTACCACGAAATGGCTGACTCCGGCGTGGTGAACCTTGAGAAGCTTGAAGACTCCAAGGTAGCCATGGTTTACGGTCAGATGAATGAGCCCCCAGGCAACCGTCTGCGTGTGGCCCTGACCGGTCTGACCATCGCTGAGTCATTCCGTGACGAAGGCAAAGACGTGTTGTTCTTCGTGGACAACATCTACCGCTACACCTTGGCCGGTACCGAAGTGTCTGCGTTGTTGGGTCGTATGCCTTCCGCCGTGGGTTACCAGCCGACACTGGCCGAAGAAATGGGCCGCTTGCAAGAGCGGATTACCTCTACCAAGGTTGGCTCCATCACTTCCATCCAGGCCGTTTACGTGCCGGCCGATGACTTGACCGACCCCTCTCCTGCCACCACTTTCGCGCACTTGGACTCCACCGTGGTGTTGAGCCGTGACATCGCATCGCTGGGTATTTACCCCGCCGTGGATCCGCTGGACTCTACCAGCCGTCAGCTTGACCCGAATGTGGTGGGCCTGGATCACTACGAAACCGCCCGTGCCGTGCAAGGTACGCTGCAGCGCTACAAAGAGCTGCGCGACATCATTGCGATTTTGGGTATGGACGAGTTGGCACCTGAAGACAAGCTGACTGTGGCGCGTGCCCGGAAAATCCAGCGTTTCCTGTCGCAACCCTTCCACGTGGCTGAAGTGTTTACCGGTTCACCTGGAAAATACGTCACCTTGGCCGAAACCATTCGCGGCTTCAAGATGATTGTTGCTGGTGAATGTGACCACCTGCCAGAACAAGCGTTCTACATGGTCGGCACCATTGACGAAGCGTTTGAGAAAGCCAAAAAGGTTTAAACCATGAACACCATCCACGTTGATGTGGTGAGTGCCGAGGAATCCATCTTCTCTGGTGAAGCACGTTTTGTGGCTCTGCCCGGAGAAGCTGGTGAATTGGGCATTTACCCGCGCCACACACCACTGATCACCCGCATCAAAGCCGGGTCAGTGCGCATTGAAAAGGCCGACGGCAGCGAAGAGTTCGTGTTTGTTGCAGGGGGCATTCTTGAAGTGCAACCCAACTGTGTCACCGTCTTGTCTGACACCGCCATTCGCGGCAAAGACCTCGATGACGAGAAGGCCAACGAGGCCAAGTTGGCTGCCGAAGAAGCGGTGAAAAATGCCAAGTCGGATCTGGATCTGGCCAAGGCGAGTTCCGAGCTGGTCATCATGGCCGCTCAAGTTGCTGCACTGCGCAAATACCGTCAGAAAAAATAATTCACCGCCGCGTGAATTCTGTCAAAACCCGCACACCCAACCAGGGAGTGCGGGTTTTTTTATTCTTTGAAGCACAAGCAAAGATAGTGCGGCAGGCTCACCCCAGCACGGGTTCATTAGGCAATTCGTTCGGATTCTGCTGGTGCTGGGCCAAGGGGAAATGCTGTTGCAGCAAGTGGTTAACTTCTTGCACCGCCAGGCTCAGTCCGGCCTCATAGTCCTGCGACTTGAATGCCGAGCTCATGGATGCCGCCAGGCGCGTCCAGGTATCGGCATCGACCCGAGCATTCAAACCACGGTCTGCCACAATTTCAAGTCGCTTTTCAACCAACAACAGGTAAATCAAGACCCCATTGTTGTGCTCGGTGTCCCACACCCGCAGCTTGCCAAACATGGCCAATGCCCGTTGGCGCGTGATCTCGGGCATCGGCCGGTCTTGCCAAAGGTAACTGGTCGGCAAGGCGGCCTCAATGTAGATGCGAATTTCACCACTGTGGCAGCTTTCACTGTGTGCCACACGGGCCGTTAACCGGGCCAGGGTGGCAGAAGGAATAGCCTGCTCGGCGGCGTTGTCATTTTGCCAACGGTGTTTCAGAAGGCGGGTTAAACGTTGCCACATCACCAGTCTCCCGAGGCACCACCGCCTCCAAAATCACCACCACCACCACCACCCGAGCTGAAGCCGCCACCAAAACCGCCGCTACCTCCGCCAAAACCTCCCCCACCGTGACCCCAGCCCCCAGAGGAGTGCCCACTACCACGCCCTGAACCTCTGCCCAGGGGGCTGCTTTGCAGCAAGCTAAAAACCATCGCCAACAAGCCCGCCAAACCGGCAATCAACATGCTGGCCGTCAAACTCATGGCAATAAAACCGGCCACACCACCGGTGGCCAGTGCACCGATCTTTTTGCCCAGTATGCTGCGCGTGACTGCGCCTACAACGGGCACGGCAATGAACATCAAAATGCCCAGCTCCATCCAGTCAAACCCAGCGCCGGGCTGTGCTGGGTTGGACGCTGGCGCAGGCAGCGCTTCACCGGTGATCAGTCCCATGATGCGAGCCACACCGGCTTGTAGTCCGCCCGCATAGTCACCCTGTTTGAAGCGTGGGGCAATCGCCTCGTCAATGATGCGTTTGGCAGCCAGATCGGGTATCGCGCCTTCCAACGTTTTTGCCACTTCAATGCGCAATTTCCGGTCTTGCACGGCCACAATCAGAAGCAAGCCGTCGCCGATGTCTTTGCGGCCTATTTTCCAATCGTTGGCGACCCGGTTGGCATAAGAAGCCATGTCTTCGGGCTGAGTGCTGGGGATCAGCAAGACCACCACTTGCGAGCCTTTGGTTTGCTCAAAGGCGCCCAGGGTGGCCTCAAGTGCGCTGCGTTGATCGGCATTCAAAGTACCCGTGGTGTCGATCACATGACCACTCAAAACAGGTACAGCTTGCTGGGCAAAGGCTGAGGGTAAGAAGCTGCTACAAACCCACCACAAGGTAAACAGCCACAAACACCGCAGACTCAAGCGCAGCAGCGTGGAAGGCGTGCCGCCAAGGTCTACAAAGCTGGATATCCCGTGTCGGAATGATCCATTGAACGTGTTCATTTTTTGGAGAAGTCCACCACCGGCGTGGAAGAAATCGCGGCCTCGTTTTGCACCGTGAAGTTGGGTTTGGGTTGATAACTGAAGACCATGGCCGTCAGGTTGCTGGGGAAACTGCGCGCCAGCACGTTGTAATCTTGCACCGCCTTGATGTAGCGGTTGCGGGCCACAGTCACCCGGTTTTCGGTGCCTTCAAGCTGCACCCGCAAATCACTGAAACCCTGATTGGCCTTCAGATTGGGGTACTGCTCTGACACCACCATCAGGCGGCTCAGGGCTGAGCCCAACTCACCTTGGGCCGCAGAGAACTTGCTGAAAGCCGCAGGGTCATTCAGTGTTTCAGGGGTCACCTGAATCGACGTGGCTTTAGCGCGTGCTTCGATCACCTTGGTCAGGGTTTCCTGCTCAAAGGCGGCTTCACCCTTGACGGTGGCCACAATGTTCGGCACAAGGTCAGCACGGCGTTGGTACTGGTTGAGCACCTCGCTCCAGGCCGAAGTGGTTTGTTCGTCCAGGCGTTGAAAGTCGTTGTAGCCACAACCGGACAGCAGCAAGGCGGATGAAAGAATCAAAAACCAGCGTTTCATGAACACCTCCAAATAAAACATGACCTTAGCATACGCCGATGACAGCCGATACTCAGTGCAAAAGCATGACCGCATGGGATTTATGGCAAAGCCTGCACGTCGAGGTCAAATGCGGTCAAAATCATGACTTACTTATCTTATTCCCTCCATGTCCAAAGCCCAAAAAATTGCAGCCACCGTTGGCGGCTCTGCCGACGACATTGAAGCCAGTTTTTACGAGGCCCTGAAAACCGGAGACATAGACCGCCTGATGGCGTGCTGGGCCGATGACGACGATGTCATTTGTGTTCACCCCGGTGGCCCACGCATGGTGGGTTTGGTTGCCATTCGTGCCGCATTTGAATCGCTGTTTTCCAATGGCAACTTGCGTATCAGCGCACAAGACGTGCGCAAAATAGACGGCTTGGCCAGCAGCATCCACAGCGTGCGTGAACGTATTGACATCCTGACCCAGGAAGGCCCGGTTGATGCCTTTGTGATGGCCACCAACGTGTACCATAAAACCGCGCAAGGCTGGCGGCTGGTCGCCCACCATGCCAGCCCGGGCAATCCGCGAGAGTCAGAAGACATCACCGCAAGAGTCCATGTATTGCATTAAATTGTGCCTGTAGAGCAATCACATCAAGCGCAGACAGCTATTGAATTTGTAGCTCCTTGGTGGCTGCCGGGGGGGCATCTGCAAACCATCTGGCCAGCGCTGTGGCAGCGTCATGCCCGATCAGGCGAGCTGGCTGACATCAGCTACCGTCGAGAGCGCTGGAACACACCCGATGGCGACTTTATTGATCTGGACTGGTGTGATAACAAGACTGCTACAAGCCCGTTGC
>VIKI01000024.1:0-5419 GCA_008080595.1 Comamonadaceae bacterium | reverse complement strand
AGCCACTATGCACTGGCATTTGCCCGCGTGGCGCAACAGAATGGCCTGAACTTTGTGGTGCCGCATTTTCGGGGTTGCAGTGGCGAAATCAACTTGGCCGCGCGGGCCTACCATTCCGGTGATTTTGAAGAAATTGGCTGGATTCTGAGCGGCCTGCGCCAACGTACCCAACAGCCGCTGATGGTGCTTGGGGTGTCTTTGGGCGGTAATGCACTGCTGCGCTGGGCGCAAGAAGCGGGGAGTCAGGCCCGGTGGGTGGCCAGCGCTGTGGCCAGTATTTGCGCTCCGGTAGATTTGTCAGCCAGCGGCCAGGCCATGGGCCAGGGTTTTAACCGCAAGGTGTACACCCGCATGTTTTTGCGCAGCATGAAACCCAAAGCCATGCAAAAGTTGGCCCAGCACCCCGGACTGTTCCAGGCCCAGGCCCTGCTGGGCGCACGTACTTTGTACGAGTTTGACAATGTGTTCACCGCACCGCTGCATGGCTTCAAGAACACCGAAGACTATTGGGCGCGGGCTTCGGCCAAACGCCATCTGGCGGACATGACACTGCCCACGCTGGTGGTGAATACACACAACGATCCGTTTGTGCCGAGAAGCAGCCTACCCCACGCCAGCCAGGTCGGGCGCAAGGTCACCCTGTGGCAACCGCCACAGGGTGGGCATGTGGGCTTTGCCCACGGCCCCTGGCCGGGGCAGATTCAGGCTTTGCCCATGGCCGTGGTGAGCTGGTTGGCACAACAATCGGGAATCCAACTCCAAGGAAACCAGAATGGATGACATTGTTAAACAAGCCATGACCAAATGGCCCAACGTGCCCGACTGTTATGGCTGGCTTGGGCTCGATACGCGGGGCAACTGGTTCATGCGTGATGAGCGGGCACAGGCCTGTGGGCCGTTTGATGGTGCGGTGCCAGGCAGCAAGGGTGACGAAGTTCGCCACGGCAAGCTGCTGGACTTTATTGCCCGCAACTACGCCGCCGACGCGCGCGGCTGCTGGTATTTCCAGAATGGGCCACAGCGGGTGTTTGTGGAATTGTTGGCGACACCGCTGATCTGGCGGCTGCAGCCCGACGGCAGCGTACAAGACCACATCGGGCGCAAGGCCCAGGTGCAGGGCAGTTGGCTGGACGAACAAGGCCACTTGTACCTGGAAGCGGATCTGGGCTTGGGCCTGGTGCACAGCCAGGACATGACACTTGCCGCACAGGCTGTAGAACTCGGTCAATGGCAACCGCAAGAGGTGTTGCAAGTCCGATTGCAGCAGCAGTTCGGCTTTGTCAAAAGCCCTGAGACGCTATATAAAAAATAGCTGTTTGCGCTTATGTACCAAGCGCTAGAGATCAAAAAGCCTTGTAAAAATCACTTCGCAGCGGGAGTTTCAGCAGCTTCAGGCGCTTTGGGCTCGGCAAATTTAGCCCCGCTGGCATTGGTCATGTAGACCACGGTGCGGGCAATTTCATAGTCAGAGAAAGCTGCGCCGCCTTGTTTGGTCATGTTGCCCTTGCCATTCAGGGCCGAGTTCAGCAGCGCGTCAAAACCGGTGGCAATGCGAGGGGCCCAGGCCGCAGCATCAGCAAACTTGGGGGCTCCCACCAGGCCAGCCGTGTGGCAGGTGGTGCACTGGGCCTTGAAAACATCTTCACCGGTTCTCAGCTCATGCTTGGGTGCACCCAGTTGCAAGGTGCCCACTTTTTGAATCCGCGCCGCCACTGCCTCTTCCGACATGCTGGCGGGTGCAGCGCTGTCCTGCGCCTTGTAATACCGGATCAGTGAGCCCACTACCACCACCGGCACCGCCAGCAACACCACCAGGAGGATCACTTTTTTGAAGCTGCTGTGGCTGGGTGCGGCATGTGCATCGTGTGTGCTGGCGTGGTGGTTGTCGCTCATGGTGACCTCTTTCGGAGTGTGGGTTTGATCTAGCTCAAAATTATAGAGGCCACCCCAGCAAAACGCTTACTGTTTGACGGCCTCAACCTGCACCACCAGGCGCACGTTTTTCGGGAAACCCCAGTCCAGACCATAGTTCATGCCAAACTGGCTGCGATCCAGCGAACCTTCAAAGTCACCGCCGCACACTTCGCGCTTGAGCATCGGGCTGTCATAACAATTGAAATTGGTGGCTTTCAGCGTCAAGGGCTGGGTCTTGCCCAGCAGCGTCAGGCTGCCGGTGACTTCAGCCACCTTGTCGCCGTTGAAGCTGAACTTGTCGGCCGCAAACGTCATGGTCGGGAATTTTTCAGCATTGAACAAATCCGCGCTTTGCAGGTGTTTGTTGAATCCGGCAAAGCCGGTGTTGATGGAGGCGGTGTCCACCACGATGTTGACCTTGCCGGTCTTGGCGGCGCGATCAAGCTCAACGCTGCCTTCCTTCTTGTCAAACCGGCCCCGGTTGGTGCTGGTGCCAAAGTGGCTGATCTCAAACGTCACATAAGTGTGCGACGGGTCAATCGCGTAGCTGGCGGCGTTGGCGGTAGCTGCACCGGCGAGCAAGGCAGCGGCGGCGGCGAGGGGCAAAAGGGTAGAACGCATAAAAACTCCTGAAAGGGTTGAAAAAAGAAAGAAAACCAAAACGGGCAGTGCTTTACAACTTACCCACACCACTCAAAGACAACTTGAACTTGACCTGCACTTCATCGGCCACCATCGAGGTGTCGGCCCAGTCGCCGTCGCCAATCTTGAACGCCAGGCGTTTGATCGGCAACACGCCGCTGGCCACCGTCACTGCGCCAGTTTGTGTCATGGTCAAAGGCACCTGGACGTTTTGCACCTGGCCTTTGATGTTGAGCTGGCCCGCTACTTCAAACTTGCCCGCCCCCAGCGCCTTGATGGCCGAGGAATTGAAGCTGGCTTGAGGGAACTTGGGCACGTTGAACCAGGCGGCGGCGGGCAGCTCGCTGTCCATCTCTTTGGAGCCCAGTGTGGCGCTGCCCATGTCGACGGTGAACGCCACTTTGCTACTCAGCAGTTTGGCCGGGTCAAAGCTGAGCTGGGCATCAAATTTCTTGAAGTGCCCGTTGATCGGCACACCCATTTGTTTGGCCGTGAAAGCCAGTTCACTTTGTGCGGGCAGCAGCTTTTGCTGTGCCGCAGCGGGCAGGGCCAGGCCGCTCAGCAGCGCAGCGGTCAATACGAGGGAAGAGGGGTTCATCATGGAGTTTCCTTTGGGAAAAATCAGCGGCGGCCAGGCAGCATGCGCAGCAGCAGGCCGTCGCGGTCAAGCCATTGGTGCTTCAGGGCGGCTGCCACATGCAGGGCCGCCAAACCCATCAGCGCCAGGGCCGATAGCTTGTGCAGCGGCTTGATCAGTTCGGCCAAGGCCTTGTCCGCTGGCAACAGGTCGGGCAAGGCGATCTGGCCGAACCAGACAATTGGAAAGCCAGCCGCCGAGCTGTAGGCCCAGCCCAGCAGTGGCACGGCAAAAAACAGCGCATACAGCAGGTGGTGTGTCGCGTGGTAGGCCCGGTTTTGCCAGGCTGGCATGGCGTTGCTGATGCTGGCGGACAGCGCTGGTGGGCGGTGTGTGGCACGCCACACCAGGCGCAACACCGACAGCAGCAAGAAACTGATGCCAGCCCATTTATGCCAGTTGTACAGCTTCAGCCGGGTTGGCGAAAACGGCAAGTCGGTCATGTAAACGCCCAGCACAAACATACTCACAATGACCAACGCCAGCAGCCAGTGCAAGGCGATGGCCACGGTGGTGTAGTGGCCCGGGGCGGCGTTCAGGCCAGATCGGTTGGGGGTCAAAACGGCTCTCCAAAAAAGGGAATGTCGGGGGAATTCCCGAACAAGAGCCGTCAGTTTAGAAAACCTTCAGTGCAAATGGATTCAATTGGATTGTTGGCAATGTTCAATCAAATTCAACGATGAGGCGCGTCACGACCATGGTTGAGGTACGGGTGTGATGACCGTGCACTCCTAAAATCCGAAGTTTTTACAACTCCCCGGAGCACAACATGCTGAACGTGAGCACTGTCAACACTGCATGGGTCGTTGTGCTGGCCTCAGGTGTGCTGGAGGTGGTTTTCTCGGTCACCCTGAAGATGTCAGACGGCTTCAGCAAACTCTGGCCCACGCTGGTGTCGGTCAGCTCGGCCGTGCTCAGTGTCTGGTTGATGAGCCTCACGCTCAAAGTGTTGCCGATTGGGACGGCTTACGCGGTCTGGGCAGGGATAGGTGCGGCAGGCACTGCGGCCGTGGGTATTGTGTTTTTTCACGAGCCAGCCAGTTGGGCCAGACTGGTGTGTATGGGTCTGGTGGTGGTGGGGATTGTGGGCTTGCAGTTGCAAGGGCTTGATTAAGGGTTTGCCCGCCAACCGCGTGCCCAGCACCAATGGCACTGGGCACATCCACCCGTCATGGAATCAGTCGACCGCTGCCATTTGCAGCACGGCTTGACCCAGTTGGCGCTCCACCTGGGTGACAGAAATCACGCCCCGGATGCGGGCCGGGCCTTGCAGGGTGGCGGCTTGCACCACCAGCAAATGGGTGTGGCCGACTTGTCGGAACGTGGCCACTACGGCGGCCACGCTGGCGGCTTTGAGTTCGTTGTAATCCAGTGCGTCCAGCGCCGCCAGCCGGGTCATGACATCGGCCACGTGCAAGTCTTGCCGCTGCACATTGCGCTGGTTGATCAGGCGCATGGGTTTTTCGCCCAGCAGGTCAGAGGCAGTGATCAGGCCGTCCACGCAGGGGAATTCACTCATCACAAACAGCGAGCGCACACCTTGCTGGATCATCATTTGTTCAGCTTTGTTCAGATCGGTGTCGGGGCTGATGGTGGCGGCTCTGACCTGGGCCAGATCGGTCATCACGTCCAGTGCGGGTGATGCCAGTGTCACGCTGCCGCCATGTTTGGGTTGCGCCTGCGGAATGCAGGTGTTTTCAGGAAAGTGGAACGTGTTCAAGGCCTGGTCACTCATGTTTGTCTCCGAAGGGTTGTTACTGGATCAAAAACCTGTGGGCATCTGCCTGCTTGGGCGGCTGCGCGAATTCAGTTTAGCCGTGTTTTTCACCCGCCGGCTTTACGCCAGCTTAACGCTCAATGCCCCACCACCGACCAGCCCGCGTGTTGATTGGTTTTGTCGTTTTCATAGTCCCACACCGTGCCGCAGTGATCACACACATAGCGGGTCACGGTGACGGGCCCGTGGCTGCGCTCCACCTTGCGGTTGCTACCCTGCACCAGTTCGGCATGGCCGGGGGCGCGCCGCCAGTTGCGCTGAATACCGGCGCAGGGCTCGCACAGAGTAGGGGCGCTTGATTCGATGGAGGACGTAGGGGTGTTTGTCATAGTGGGCTCAGTGTGTTGGGGGCTAATTGTCACCCGTGGCATTCAAACTCCGCAAATGCTGGTGTGCCGCGTCTTCCCATTCCACCGGCAGTTGGTTTTTGGCCTGCAGGTAGTGGCGGG
>VIKI01000269.1 GCA_008080595.1 Comamonadaceae bacterium | reverse complement strand
GCAGCGTCACCTTTTCTTCGGTCAGGCGGTTGCGGAAGTAACGCAGCATCTCGTCAAACTCGGTTTTGCCCGGCACATTCCGCGCCAGCCGCAACTGGCCACCCAGCTCTGGCCCGGCCTCAAACAGCGTCACCATATGGCCGCGCTCGGCGGCGTTGAAGGCGAAGTTCATTCCCGCCGCACCCGCACCCACCACGGCGATGCGTTTGACTGGCACGGCGGGTTGCAGCACCCAATCCAGCTCACGGCCTGCACGCGGGTTGACCAGGCAGGTGGCCGTTTGGCGTTTAAAGATGTTGTCCAGGCAGGCCTGGTTACAGGCAATACAGGTGTTGATGCGCTGGGCCTGGCCCAGGCGTGCCTTGCGGGCAAAGTCCGGGTCGGCCAGCAGCGGGCGGGCCATCGACACCAGATCGGCCTGGCCTGATTCCAAAATGGATTCGGCCACCGCCGGGTCGTTGATGCGGTTGGAGGCCATGACGGGAATGGTCACCGCGTCTTTGATGCGGCGCACCGCATAAGCCCAGCCGCCGCGCGGCACGTTGTGCGACACGGTGGGCACGTCGGCCTCATGCCAGCCGATGCCGGTGTTCAGAATGTCGGCCCCGGCTGCCTCAGCGCGGCGGGCCAGTTCCAGGGTTTCATCCCCGGTCATGCCGCCTTCGACCAAATCCAGCGCCGAGATGCGGTAGATGATGGCAAAGTCTGGCCCCACCGCCTGGCGCACTGCCTGGATGATGGCAATGGGCAAACGGATGCGGCCTTCAAAACTGCCGCCAAATTCATCGGTACGCTGGTTGGTGCAAGGTGCGGTGAACTCGTTGATCAGGTAGCCCTCAGAGCCCATGATTTCCACCGCATGGTAGCCAATATCGCGTGCAGCCCTTGCTGCACTTGCGTAAGCTGCTATGGTTTCATAAACCTCTTGGGTCGTTAGCGCATGGGGTGTGAACTTGTTGATACGAGCCCGCAACGCACTGGGGCCGACACAGCCGTCAAACTTGGCGTAGCGGCCAGCGTGCAGGATTTGCATACACACCTGGGTGCTGGTGCCACGCACGCTTTCCACAATGGCGCGGTGCCAGTCCAGGTCAGCGTCTGCGGTCATGGCGGGGGCATCGTCTTCCATGCGGCCTGCCAGGTTGGGAGAGATGCCGCCGGTGATGATCAGGCCGATTTCACCTTCGGCACGGGCGCGGTAAAACGCCTGGATGCGCTCTACTGGCCGGTCCATACTTTCCAGCCGGGTGTGCATGGCCCCCATGACCATGCGGTTGCGCAGATGTAAATTGCGAACCACCAGTGGCGACAACAGCGTGGGGTAAGGGCTAGGCTTCATTGGCCGGTTCCGTAGTTGGGGGCGCGTTTTTCGCGAAAAGCAGCCACGCCTTCTGGCATGAAGGCGGCAAAACACAGGGTTTGGCCACGGTCTTCCAGCGCCATCACGGTGGCCAGATTGCCAGTTTCCTGGGCCAGCGCCAGGCCGTCTTTAGTCAGGCGCAAACCCGCCGGGGACATGGCCAGCATCTCTTGCACCAGCTCCTGGGCGGTTTCAGTCAACTGTTCCTCGGCCACCACGTCGTTCACCAGGCCAATCCGCAGGGCACGCTCGGCCTTGACAAAACGGCCGGTGTACATCAGCTCGGCGGCCACGGCTGGCCCCACCGCACGGGGCAAAAAGTAGCTGATGCCCATGTCGCAGCCGGTCAGGCCCACCTTGGCCATGGCCACATTCATGCGGGTGTTGGGCGCGGCAAAACGCACATCACAGCCCAGCGCCAGTGCAAAACCACCGCCACAAGCCGCGCCATGCAACAGGCCCACAATAGGTTGCGGGCAGCGGCGCATACGCAGCACCACGGCAGAGAGCTGGCGCTGCAGGCGCAAGCCCTGGTCGAGTGACACGGTCAGCTGATCCACATCGTCCAGGTCGTAGCCGGCGCAGAAGTGGCGGCCTGCGCCGCGCAACACCACCACACGCACATCGGTGCGATCCGGCAGGCTGCCAAAGTAGTGGTACAGCTCTTCGGTCAGGCCCAGGTTGAGTGAGTTGAAGTGCTCAGGCCGGGCCAGGGTGAGCCATTCCACCGCGCCTTCGCGCTGCACTTCGATAAAACGCCAGCTGCTGGCCGTGGGGGAGGGGGTTGGGGTCATGTGGATGCTTTCTGAGGTTTATTTAAATTGATAGCTGCTTACGCAATACCTATAAGCGCTAGAGGCAAATTTGATGTTGAATTTAGAGGGTTCTGGCAATCAATTCACGCATGATTTCGTTGGAACCGCCGTAGATGCGGTGCACCCGCGCATCGGCATAGGCCCGGGCAATCGGGTATTCCCACATGTAGCCGTAGCCGCCGTGTAATTGCAGGCACTGGTCCAGCACCCGGCCCATCAGCTCGGTGCACCAGTACTTGGCCATGGCGGCCACGGCTTTGTCGAGCTGGTCGTCACACACCTCAAGCAGACAGCGGTCAATGAAGGTCTGGGCAATCTCGATCTCGGTCTTGATTTCGGCCAGGCGAAAGCGGGTGTTCTGGTAGTCGGCAATCAGCGTGCCAAAAGCCTTTCGCTGGCGGGTGTAGTCCACCGTCCATTGCAGCGCGGCGCTGCTGGTGGCCACTGCACCCAGCGCAATCTGCAGCCGCTCCCAGGCCAGCTCTTTGGCCAACAGGCCAAAACCCTTGTTTTCTTCACCCAGCATGTTGCGCTGGGTCAGCACCACGTTGTCAAAGTACAGCTCGCAGGTGTCTTGCGCCTTCATGCCGATTTTTTTGAAGTTCTGGCCTCGGCTCACGCCGGGCATGGAGGCCTCCACCACCCACAGGGTCAGGTCTTTGCAGCTGGGGTCTTGGCTGGATTTGGCCGCCACCACCAGAATGTCGGCACACTGGCCGTTGGTGATGAAGGTTTTCTGGCCGTTCAGAATCCACTGCTCACCCTGGCGGATGGCGGTGCTGCGCATGGCCCGCAAATCGCTGCCCGCGCTGGGCTCGGTCATCACAATCGCGCCAATCAGCTCACCCCGCGCCATGGCGGGTAACCACCGCTGCTGCTGTTCCGGCGTGCCGTAGTTGAGGATGTAGGGGGCCACAATGTCCGAGTGGGTGGAGAAGCCGGGGCCGGACAGGCCGAGCCGGGCTTGTTCCTCGATCAGGATGGCAGCAAACAGCCGGTCCGCCCCGCTGCCACCACAAGACTCGGGCAAGGTGGTGCAGAGAAAACCTTCCTTGCCAGCTTTGAGCCAGACCTCGCGCGGGGCCACGCCAGCCTCTTCCCAGGCGCTGTGAAACGGGGCCACTTCCTGCTCAAAAAACCGGCGGGCAGAGTCACGAAAGGCTTCGTGCTCCGGGCTGAAGATGTTGCGGGTGAGGATGGTCATGGGGTTTCTGATCAGTTGCGGGGTGCAAGAAAAGCCTGGATGCGC
>VIKI01000268.1 GCA_008080595.1 Comamonadaceae bacterium | reverse complement strand
ACAATCCACAAAAGCCCCAAACCAAACAAGACCCCCAGAAACGGCGGCAAGTGGGTGATGGTTTTGAACGCAGGCACGGCCACCAGAATGCCCAGCCCCAGGAAGAACATCAGCTTGCGTTCAAACCCGGTGGTGCGCAACCTGTCCGACTCGCTGACCCGCTCAGGGGCCACCACTACCTGACCGCGCAAGCTATAGGCCACGATGCCCAGCGGTAGCAGCATACACACCAGCGAGGGCAGCAGCACCGACTGAATGATGGCCAGCGCCGTGATCTGCCCGCCAATCCACAGCATGGTGGTGGTCACATCCCCTATCGGCGACCAGGCCCCGCCCGCGTTGGCAGCAATGACAATGATGCCGGCAAAAAACAGCCGGTCTTCACGCTTGGCCAGCAGCTTGCGCATCAGGGAAATCATCACGATGGTGGTGGTCAGATTGTCCAGAATGGCGCTGAGGAAAAACGTGACAAAACCCACCAGCCACATCAGGGTTGAGAGCCGAGAAGTTTTGATGCGGGTGGTGATGACTTCAAAGCCGTTATGGGCATCCACCACCTCCACAATCGTCATCGCCCCCATCAGGAAGAAGACGATCTGTGCCGTGCCCATCAGCGATTCGCCCAGTTGCTCGCTGACCAGGTGCGGATCACCCACCGACAAAGCGTACATCGTCCACAACAGGCCCGCACCCATCAGGGCCGAGCCGGACTTGTTGATTTTGAGAGGGTGTTCCAGCGCAATGGCTGCGTAGGCGATCACAAAAATGGCAATCAATGCCGGGGCCGCCTGAGCAATGGCGTTAGGTGCAAGAGACATGGTCGAAGTTCCTCCGCGTGGCGGCCCGACCAGCGCATGAACCTGTCACGCTGAAAATTGCAGCATGGACACCCAGCTTGATTCTAGGCGGACATCTGACACCCCACCTACCCCACCTCGCTGCGATCCAGGTGCGCCAGCGTGATCACCAGCCCGAGCGATGCGAGCACCAGAAATACCGGCCCAAAAAGCCAGAACACCAAAGGCACGGCAAAGAAAAATGCCCGCATGCCGATGGCAAACATGTCACCCGCCCGATTGAGCCGTTTGGCCACGGCCTCCGGGGTCAGGTAAGGGTGATGCGCCTCAGCGCCGGGGGAGTTGATCATGAACACCACATGGTTGGCCAGACGCACAGCCATCACAAAGGCGAAGAATGAAATGATGAAATCAGCCAGCAGGCACAGCACCTTGACGATCCAGAGTTCAGCCGAATGAATGCCACCACCGCTGAGCACATGCCAGCTTCTGGCAATCGACTCGGCCTGGCCTGACAGCGTCAGCGTACCGATCATCAACAGTGTGGCCGTAGAGGCCATCAAACTGGCACCCATGATGAAGTTGCGCAGGGTTTGCACTGCCATCACATCTTTGGCAGGATTGCGCATCACGTTAGCCACCCAAAGGGCACGCGCCAGCTGGTTGACACCATGAATCGTGTAAGTTGGGTTGCCTTTGACCTTGCGCCACAACCACAGGTAATACAACGCGACAAAGCCCAAGCTCAAGCCAACGGCGGCCATATCGCCAGCATATTGAGAAAACCACGGTTCGATGTTCATTGTGTTGAGGCCTTTGAATGAGCCATCAAAGGGGGTTGTGCAGAGGTTTGGATTATCAGTGACAGCTTGCTCGTGTCATGCTCAGCCATGACAACCTCCCTGATCCGAAAGAGCGCAAATCTTGCTGGTCACTGCGTGACTGGCCCAAGTCAGGTATTTCAATCGATATCAAAACAAGAGCTGTTTACGCATGATTTACGGGGGCTTGAGGCCTATTCCACTATAAAAAAAGGGCCAAATGGCCCTTTTTGGAGTCCATCAAACCCCACACTCAAGCGTAGCGCCCCGCCATCACATCCAGGTGAATCGGCTTGATCTTGCTGCCCATGCCAGCGCAACCAAAGGCTTCAAAGCGCAGTTTGCAGATGCCTGCTGCCGCCTTGCGGGCTGCAATCAGTGATTTGCGTGGGTCGAATTCGCTGGGGTTTTGGGCAAAGCTTTGGCGCATGGCCCCGGTCATGGCCAGGCGGATGTCGGTGTCGATGTTGACCTTGCGCACGCCGTTCTGGATGCCACGCTGGATTTCTTCCACCGGCACGCCGTAGGTTTCTTTCAGGTCGCCACCGTATTGGCGGATGATGGCCAGCCACTCTTGCGGCACGCTGCTGGAGCCGTGCATCACCAGGTGGGTGTTGGGAATTTGCGCGTGGATTTGGGCGATGCGGTCAATCGCCAGAATATCGCCGGTGGGCTTGCGGGTGAACTTGTAGGCGCCGTGGCTGGTGCCAATCGCAATGGCCAGTGCGTCCACACCGGTCTGAAGCACGAAGTCTTTGGCCTGCACCGGGTCGGTCAGCATCTGGTCGTGGCTGAGCTTGCCCTCAGCCCCTACGCCGTCTTCTTCACCGGCTTCACCGGTTTCCAGACTGCCCAGGCAACCCAACTCACCTTCTACCGACACACCTACGGCGTGCGCCATCTCACAGACGCGGCGGGTGGTTGCCACGTTGTACTCATAGCTGGCGGGGGTTTTGGCATCGGCCAGGAGTGAGCCGTCCATCATCACGCTGGTGAAACCGGAGCGGATCGACTGCTGGCACACCGCAGGCGTGGCACCGTGGTCTTGATGCAGCACCACGGGAATATCCGGGAACGACTCCACCGCCGCCAGCACCATGTGGCGCAGGTAGGCTTCACCGGCGTATTTGCGTGCACCCGCGCTGGCTTGCAAGATCACCGGACTGTCGGTGGCGGCAGCGGCTTCCATGATGGCCTGGATTTGCTCCAGGTTGTTGACGTTGAAAGCGGGCACGCCGTAGTTGAATTCAGCGGCGTGGTCGAGCATTTGACGAAGTGATACGAAGGCCATGGTGTTGTCTCCTGGTGGTTTTAAGAAAAAAGGGCTCCTAGCGCTTGCGCATCATGCGCAAGCAGCTATAAGAATCATAGTATTCAGAAAGCACGCAGAGCCCGACCCTGCGTGCCTGCAAGCGATCAGTGGGCGATCAGCCTTCGGCGCGTTTTTGCAGAATCTCGAAGGCTGGCAGGGTCTTGCCTTCCAGCACTTCCAGGAAGGCACCGCCGCCGGTGGAGATGTAGCCGATGTCTTTCTCGATGCCGTATTTGGCTATTGCCGCCAGGGTGTCGCCGCCACCTGCAATGCTGAAGGCGCTGGACTCGGCAATGGCCTGGGCAATCACCTTGGTGCCGTTCTCGAAGGCCGCAAACTCGAACACACCGACCGGGCCGTTCCAGACAATCGTGCCGGCGGCTTTGAGCTGTTCGGCCAGTCGGGCGGCGGTTTGCGGGCCGATGTCCAGAATCATGTCGTCGTCAGCCACCTCGGTGGCGGCTTTGACGGTGGCCTCGGCATCTGCGGCAAAGGTTTTGGCGGTGACGACATCGGT
>VIKI01000267.1 GCA_008080595.1 Comamonadaceae bacterium | reverse complement strand
CCAGAAATACTCCGGGGAAACAAAAAAAAACTACAAAATCAATAGCAACGACACAAGAAAACAAAAGCGCCACAACTATTTTTTATACTCAGTGCTTCATCTGCAACGGCAACCAGGTCACGATACCCGGCACAAAATAAATCAGCAGCACGGCAGCCACCATCAGAAAAAACATCGGCATGGCCACCCGGGCGATGTAGGGCAACTGTTTGCCGGTCATGCCTTGCAGCACAAACAGGTTGAAGCCAACCGGTGGTGTGATCTGGGCCATTTCCACCACCAGCACGATGAAGATGCCAAACCACACCGGGTCTATACCGGCCTTTTGCACCGTGGGCATCAGCACCCCCATGGTCAGCACCACCACGCTGATGCCGTCCAGAAAACAGCCCAGCACGATGAAAAACAGCATCAGTGCCATGATCAGCCAGAACTGGCTCAGCCCCAGGCTGCTGATCCACTCGGCCAGGTGTCTGGGCAGGCCGATGTAACCCAGCAATCATGCAGTACAGGCGGGTGGCCCCCATCAGCGCCGCCTTGAAAGTGGGCCAGTTCATGCTGCCTTGCAGGGAGGACAAGACCAGTGCGCCGACCACGCCCACGCCTGCCGCCTCAGTGGCGGTGGCAATGCCTGCGTAGATGGAACCCAGCACCGCAACGATCAGCAACACCACCGGGATCAGGCTGCTCGATGCCTTGAGTTTGTCTACAAAACTCATCGGAGCATCACGTGGCGGAATCTGCTCTGGGTGGCGCAGTGCCCAGAGGGCGATGTAGCCTGAGAAAAGGGCGGCCAGCAGGATGCCCGGAATCACCCCGGCAATGAACAGGTCGGAAATCGACACGTCGGCGGCCACGCCGTAGACGATCATGATGATGCTGGGCGGAATCAGCAAACCCAGCGTGCCCGCACCGGCCAGGGTGCCAATGGTCATGTCTTCGGGGTAACCCCGGCGCTTGAGTTCGGGCAGGGTCATTTTTCCGATGGTGGCGCAGGTGGCTGCGCTGGAGCCGGACACGGCGGCAAAGATGGCGCAGCCCACCACATTGGTGTGCAGCAAGCGCCCAGGCAGCGCCTGCATCCAGGGGGCAAGCCCTTTGAACATGTCGCTGGACAAACGGGTGCGAAACAAAATCTCACCCATCCAGATGAACAGCGGCAACGCGGTCAGCGTCCAGCCCGAGGCCGCGCCCCAGATGGTGACGGCCATGGCATCGCCCGCCGGGCGGGCCGAGAAAATTTGAATGGCCAGCCAGGCCACGCCCGAGAGCGTGAGCCCGATCCAGACACCACTGCCCAGGATTAAAAACAGCGAGCCCACCAGCAGGGCGGTGATCAGCAGATCATTCATGGGGAAAACCTGTGTTCATTCGTTGCGCAGCATGTCGCCGCTGATGATGGCTTTTCTTTGGCCGCGCAGTTCCAGCACCAGTTCATCGACAAACGCGATGGCAAACACCACCGCGCCAATGGCCATGCTGAGCTGAGGAATCCACAGAGGGGTGGCATCCACGCCGGTGGAGATGTCGTTGAATTGCAGCGACTGCCAGGCCAGACGGCAGCTGTAAAACGCCATCAACACGCCCAGCAGCGAGGCCAGCACCAGGCTCCAGACCTCAAAGGCCCGGCGGGTTCGACTGCCAAAGGCGTTGAGAACCAGCGTGACGCGGATGTGTTCGCCACATTTGAAGGTGTGGGCCAGCGCCAGAAAACCCGCGCCGGCCATCAGGTAACCCGCATAAGCATCAACGCCCCGGGCGTTAAAGCCCAGTAGCCGGCTGATGACCGAGAGCATCACCATGCCCAGCAGGCCCACCATGCACAGTGCGGCCATGGCGGCGGCGCTGTCATACAGGGCATTCAGCAGCCGACGCATGCTGTCAGGGCTTGTTGAAAGCGTCAATCAGGGCCTTGCCATCCGGCCCGGCTTTGTCCAGCCATTCCTTCTGCATGGTGTCTCCCACCTTTTTCAAGTCGGCCTTGAGCTGGGCCGAGGGGGTGACCACTTGCACGCCATTGGCTTTGAGTTTGTCGATGGATTCCACGTTGACACGTTTGCTGGCGGCCAGACCACGCACTTCAGCATCGGCTGCGGCTTTGAGCACGGCATCTTGCGTGGGCTTGTCCAGCGCGTCAAAAGCCTGCTTGTTGACCAGCACGGCATTCTTGGGCAGCCAGGCCTGGGTGTCGTAGTAATACTTCAGGTGCTCAAAGAGCTTGCTGTCCACGCCGGTGGCCCCGGAGGTCATGGTGGCCTCAACCACGCCGGTGGCCAGCGCCTGCGACAGCTCGGCGGCTTGCACTGTGACGGGCTGGGCACCGACCAGCTCGGCAATCCGGCTGGTGGCGGGGCTGTAAGCACGCCATTTGATGCCCTTGAGGTCAGCGGCAGAGGCCAGCGGCTTTTTGGTGTAAATGCCTTGTGGTGGCCAGGCCACGGCGTACAGCAGGCGCATGCCTTGCTCAGTCAGCTTCTTCTCGATCAGCGGCTTCTGCGCTTTGTAAAGTTTGTTCGATTCGTCATAACTGTCGGCCAGAAAGGGCAAGCCGTCGGCACCGTAAATTTGCCATTCGTTCTGGAAGTTTGCAAAAATGATTTCACCGGCCTGCACCTGCCCGCCTTGCACCGCACGTTTGATCTCGGGGGCCTTGAACAGCGACGCATTGGTGTGTACGGTGATCTTGAGCTTGCCGCCAGTGGCTTTGTCAATGTCGTTGGCAAATTGCACCAGGTTTTCACTGTGGAAGTTGGTGGCCGGGTAGGCCGCAGCCAAATCCCATTTGGTCTGAGCCACAACGGCTGTGCCCGACAAGGTCAACGCCAACGCGGTGGCGGCCAAGGGAAAGAAACGACGCTTCATTTGAACTCCTGAGGGTGGGTGAATGGGTGAAATGGGCTGCGCTTGACTGTACCGTGAAGCATAGGCTTGCAAATGGGTGTTTTCCCGATATGCAAACAATTTGTTGATGATTTATCATTGATACGTTGTCAATTTGATGATCTACGCAAAAAAAATGCCAGACTGGAGTTGTGATGGCCTCAAAGAAAGATATGGGTGCACCGCGCAGTGCTGCGCCCATTGTGTCGTCGGCACATTTGGTGTCACCGCAAAGCGCAGAAATGAGCGAGTTTGAGTTTGGCCTGATCGTGGCGGGCAATGCCTTTCACCGCTGGGTGGTGCACTGTATGAGTGCAGCGGGCTTGAAAGACCTGATGCCGCTGGACGTGCTGGTGCTGCACCATGTGACCCACCGGGCACGCGACAAGCGCCTGGCCGACATCTGCTTCATCATGAATGTGGAAGACACCCACCTGATCAACTACTCACTCAAGAAACTGCAAGGCCTTGGGGTGGTAGCCGCCAGCAAAAGTGGCAAGGAAGTGACCTACGCCGCCACCGACCAAGGGCGGGCCTATGTGCAGCGTTACCGCGAGATCCGTGAGAGTTGCCTGATTGACGCACTCAAGGTGGATGACGCACTGAACAAAGACATTGGCGAGCTGGCCCGCCTGCTGCGCGTGCTCTCCGGCATGTACGACCAGGCGGCCCGTGCGGCGGCTTCATTGTGAAAGACCCTCAGATGCAAGCCACGCAATCCCCCTTCCCCGACAAGCGCTGGCAGTTCTGGATCGACCGGGGCGGCACCTTCACCGACATCGTCGGCAAACGCCCCGACGGCAGCTTGGTCACTCACAAGCTGCTCAGCGACAACCCCGAGCAGTACCGTGATGCCGCCGTGGCCGGCATTCGCCATTTGCTGGGCCTGCAAAGCGACCAGCCCGTCACCCCCGAACTGGTGGAATGCGTGAAGATGGGCACCACCGTGGCCACCAACGCGCTGCTGGAGCGCAAAGGTGAGCCCACGCTGCTGGTTTGCGCATTGCCTACCAAAACCGCCCGCGCCTGTTTGACTGCCAGATTGTGTTGCCCGAACTCTTGTACTGCGCCGTGGTGGAGGCCGATGAGCGTATGGGGGCGCATGGCGAGGTGGTTCAAGCGCTGGATGAGTCGCTATTAAAACAAGAGCTGCTTGCGCACTATACACAAGGGCTACGCAGTGTTTCCATCGTATTTATGCACGGTTACCGCTACACCGCGCACGAGCAAGCGGCCAAACGCCTGGCGCTGGAAATGGGCTTCACCCAGGTGAGCACCTCGCACGAAGTCAGCCCGATGATGAAGTTTGTCAGCCGGGGCGACACCACGGTGGTGGATGCCTATTTGTCACCGATCTTGCAGCGCTATGTGGCGCAGGTGGCCGCCGACATGCCGGGGGTAAAACTGTTTTTCATGCAGTCCTCCGGAGGCCTGACCGATGCCCACGCCTTTGGTGGCAAAGATGCCATTTTGAGTGGCCCGGCAGGCGGCATTGTGGGTATGGCACGCACCGCTGAGCTGGCGTTTGGCGGCTCTGAAGGTGAACTGACCGGGCCGGTGCGGGTGATTGGGTTTGACATGGGCGGCACCTCCACCGACGTGAGCCACTACGCCGGTGAGTTCGAGCGCGAGTTTGAAACCCAGGTGGCCGGGGTGCGCATGCGTGCTCCGATGATGAGCATTCACACCGTAGCGGCAGGCGGCGGCTCCTTGCTGACGTTTGACGGCGCACGGTTTCGGGTCGGCCCTGAGAGCGCCGGAGCCAACCCCGGCCCGGCCAGTTACCGCCGTGGTGGCCCGCTGGCGGTGACCGATGCCAATGTGATGGTCGGCAAGGTGCAGCCGCGCTACTTTCCCAAAGTGTTTG
>VIKI01000266.1 GCA_008080595.1 Comamonadaceae bacterium | reverse complement strand
TGCAGCCGCGCTGGAGTTTGCCAACACCGCCGAACTGCAACACCTGCCCTTGCCCTGGATCGGTCAGGAGCGGGCCGAACAAGCCACGCGCTTTGGCTTGACCATGGGCCAGCGCGACTACAACCTGTTTGTGCTGGGCGAAGTCGGCAGTGGCCGCAGCACCCTGATCAGCCAGATGATGCGCGCCGAGGCCGCCAAGCGCCCCACGCCACCAGACCTGTGCTACCTGCACAATCATGACTTTCCTGAACACCCACGCGCCATGCGGCTGCCCGCAGGAGAAGGCCGCCTGTTGCGCCAGTTGATGGGGCAATTTGCCAAACACCTGCAGTCCGATATTCCCAAGCGCTTGTCCGAGGCGGCCTTCAAAGCCGAAAGTGATCGCCTCACCAGCCAACACAAAATTGAGGAAGACCGCGCATTTGCCGCCCTGACGGCCTTTGCCGATACCCGCCACTTCTCGTTGACACGAGACCAGGGCAATATGGTTTTCACCCTTCGCGATCCGCAAGGGCAGCCGCTTACCACTGGCATGGCCATGAACCTGACCGATCAGCAGCGGGTCGAGATTGAGCACAGCGAAGAAGCCTTGCGCAACGAAATCAGCCGCTACCTGGATCAAAACCGGATCAGGGAGCACAGCCTGAATGAAAGCCTGGCCACATTGAAGCGCCAGGCCATCAAGCCGATGCTGGAGCATGAGTTGCAAACCATTCGCAGCGCACTGCGCAAACAGATCAAGGACAGCGTCAAGCTGGGCGGCTACCTGGAACAGGTACAGCACGACATGCTGGAAAACCTGGAGCTGTTTCTGCCCAGCGAAGACGACGAAGATGTCCGGCTGGAGGCCCTGGTGGAGGTCTTGTCTCGGCTGCGGGTCAACGTGGCGGTGGACAACCATGAGCTGGAAGGTGCCCCGGTCATCCTGGAAGACAACCCGCTGTTTCGCAACCTGTTTGGCAGTATTGAATACGCATCGGATGGCGACATGCTGGTGACCGATTTTTCCCGCATCCGCGCCGGCAGTCTGGTCAAGGCCCATGGCGGTTTTTTGATGCTGCACCTGCGCGACCTGTTGGCCGACGAGTCGGTCTGGGAAAAGTTGCGGCGCTATCTGCGCAGCGGGCGTTTGCAGATCGAAGAGCCGGGCATGATGTATGCCCCGATTGCGGCGGTTTCCCTGCAACCCGACCCGATTGATGTGGATGTGAAGATTGTGCTGATTGCCTCGGTGGAAGAGTACTACGCGGTGCAGGAAGGTGACCCGGAGTTTGCCCGCCGCTTTCGCTGCAAGGTGGATTTTGCCGACAGCTTCAAGGCGACACCCGAATCTTTCAATGCCTCGGCCATCTTTGTGGCCCACACCTGCCGTCGGATGGGCTTGCTGCACTTCTCGGCCGCCGCCGTGGCCACGCTGATCGAAGCCACACATCGTGAAGCCGAAGATCAAGTGCGCCAAAGCGCCATTTTTGGCCACTCTGAGGCGCTGGTGATGGAGAGCAGCGCCATGGCCAGAAACCGTGGTGCAGGGATGGTGGAGTCGCAGGATGTGCTGGCAGCCATCCAGGGCCGGGTCTACCGCCACAGCTACCCACAGCAGCGGCTGCAAGAAACCATTGTCGATGGTGAGCGCTTGCTCGATGTCACCGGGGAAAAAGTGGCGCAACTCAATGGCCTGACCGTGATTGACCTGGGCGACTACCAGTTTGGCTTTCCGGTGCGCGTTACGGCCAGCACCTATGCCGGGCATGAAGGCCTGCTCAATATTGAACGCGAAGTGAAGCTCTCCGGCCCGATTCACGACAAGGGGGTGTTGATCCTGCACAGCTACCTGTCGGCCCTGTTTGCCCACATTGCGCCGCTGGCACTGGATGCGGCGATTGTGTTTGAGCAGGAATACAGCGGTGTCGAGGGCGACTCGGCCTCTTGTGCCGAGCTTTACGCCTTGTTGTCCAGCCTGTCGGGCCTGCCCCTGAAACAGGGGATTGCGGTCACCGGCGCGGTCAACCAGCATGGCGAAATGCTCCCGGTGGGGGGCATCAACGAAAAAATCGAAGGCTATTTCCGCAGTTGTGAACTGCTCGGGCTGGACGGCCAGCAAGGTGTGCTGATTCCGGCCCGCAACCGACGGCATTTGATGCTCGACCCCAGCGTGGTGCAGGCTGTGGCCCAGGGGCGGTTTCATATCTACACCGCAGACCTGGCCAGCGATGGCATCGAGTTGCTCACAGGGCTGAGCTTTGGCAGCCTGCAAGGGGCCGACTACCCGGCCGACACGATCCTTGGCCGGGCACAAAAAACGCTGCAAAACTACCGAAATTTCTGCGAGACCCCTCGCCCGATCAAAATGGCTCGACGCTTGCCCAAATTACACGCCGAGGCAAAACCACACCGCCCACGCGGCAGGTAGCCCACCCCTAGAATGCACCAATGAACGCTGCCCTGAACGCCGACCTGCACTGCCACTCTGTGGTTTCCGATGGCACGCTCACGCCAGAAGAATTGGCGTTGCGAGCCAAAGCGCAAGGCGTTCAGCTCTGGGCACTTACCGATCACGATGAAATTGGCGGTCAGGCCAGGGCCGCAGCTGCCGCAGCCGCCTGTGGGCTGGATTACCTGACAGGGGTGGAAATCTCCGTCAGCTTTCTGCATCAGACCGTGCACATCGTCGGGCTGGGATTTGATGCCACCGATGCGCAGCTGATCCAGGGCCTGAAACAAACCCGAGGTGGCCGCGCCGAACGCGCCAAAGAAATGTCGGCCGATCTGGCCCGCATTGGCATCAAAGGCACGTTTGAAGGGGCCTTGAAATACGTGGGCAATCCCGATCTGATCTCACGCACCCACTTTGCCCGCTACCTGGTTGAAACCGGTGTCTGCAAAGACACCTACGAAGTGTTTCGCAAATACCTCACCGAAGGCAAACCCGGCTATGTGGAACACCGCTGGGCCAGCTTGAAAGATGCCGTGCACTGGATCACCGAGGCCGGTGGTGTGGCGGTAATTGCCCACCCGGCCCGCTACAAATTCAGTGCCAATGAAGAGTTGGCCCTGTTCACCGAGTTCAAAGGGCATGGTGGTCTGGGTGTGGAAGTGGTCACCGGCAGCCACTCAGCGGCAGAAAGCCAGAGCTATGCCGCCACGGCACAGGAATTCGGTCTGGCCGCCTCACGCGGCAGCGACTTCCATTCCCCCGAGGAAAGCCGTACCGAACTCGGCGCTCTGCCTGCCCTGCCCACTGGCCTCACGCCGGTATGGGCACTGCTGACCGAGCGTATTCAACACCCTGCGGTCTGAACATGCGGTTTTGGCGCAGCCGCCAAGGCGGCGGTATTTTGCTGATCATGCTGGCCACGTTGTCGTTTGCATTGCTCGACACGGCCACCAAACATGCCACGCAACTCGCCCCGGTATTGATGCTGTTGTGGTTTCGTTATGCCTTTCAGGCGGTGATCACACTGC
>VIKI01000265.1 GCA_008080595.1 Comamonadaceae bacterium | reverse complement strand
CTTGCGAGGCCATGCCGTCGGTGACCTTGGCGTTGTCGGTGTTCTGGTTGATGCTGGCGGTCATTTGCTCCACCGAGGCGCTGGTTTCTTCCACGCTGGCGGCTTGTTCGCTGTTGGCATGCGAGATCGACTGGGCGGTGATTGAAATCTGCTGGCTTAGTGAGGCCAATTCGTTGGCAGCACCCCGAACCTGCATCACCACGGTTTGCAATTTGCTGGACATGATGTTGAAGCTGCTGGCCACCCGTGCCAACTCATCGCGGCCATTGGCATCGGCGCATACGCCCAAATCACCGTCTGCCATGTCGTGGGACGCGGCTTCCAGGCTGCGCACCACTTGGATCACCGAGAGATAGAAGGACAGGTACAAATAGCCGACCAACAGCAACACACCGGTCACAAATATCAGCATGCTGGTGCGTTTCCAGACCAGGGTGTTGACGCGCTCCACCAGCATCCGTTCCAGCTCTGGCAGCAACACATCGTTGAGCTGGTAGACCTTGTTGATTGTGGCGGTGGCTGCGTCGAAATACGGTTTGGCCGAAACCGATGGGGCATCCGTCTGAATAAACTCGGCATCAAGTGTTCCCAGAAACGCTTTGACGGCCAAGTTGTTGCCGATGGTCAGTTCCTGTGCATGTTTTTTCAAATCAGCATTTGAGCGCATGGCCACATCGATACCTCGGTTGGCCCCCTCCAGCATGGTATTGACCATGCTGTGCAAGCCACTTAACTTGGCGCGTTCTTCCACTGTGGCGGATTTTCGTGCCGCCATCGCTGTGCCCAGAGCACGGGCTTGACCCAGGCTCTCGGTCAAAGCGGGCATGCGCACGACCACCGCATCCATGGCGTAGTAGGTGTCCAGGTTCGGATCCAGCGTCAGATTGGAGGCATCCGCCACATCAGTGAAAAATGCCATCAATTTGGCAATGTAGGCGGTGTGGGTGGCAAAGCTTTCGCGGGGTGTGAGTTGCTTGACCTTGGCCGTGATCAGCTGCCATTCACTGTCCAGGTTGTTGAGTTTCTCCGTCAGGCCCAGGCCGAGATGGTGTTTGTCGGCTGCGTGGGCTTTGGCCAGAAGCTCCGCAATTGTTTTTTGCTTGTCGTCAAGTTTCGGTGCAAACGATGCGTCACCTGCCAGCATAGCATTGGCCATGCCGCGATGTTGCTGCGTGTGCTCCAGCAACTGACGCAGCGGTGCGATGTAGTCCACGCCTTCTTGTTCCTTGCGTGCAAAGTCAATATTGGCACTGGTTTCATTGACCAGCATGACCACCAGCACCACAATCGGCAGCACAAAAAACAAGCTCACCAGACCCAGCTTGTAGGGGTAACTCAGCCTGAGCATCAGTTGGATGGCGGGGGTGAAGATTATTTTCATGGGTGACACCTATCGGTTTGGCAATGCAAGTTCAGGTTGAAGCAACCCGGAAGAAACCCATCACTTCCTGCAACTGCGCGGCCTGGTTGCTCATTTCTTCGGCTGTGGCGGCGAGTTCTTCCGATGTGTTGGCGTTTTGCTGAGTGAGCTGGTTGAGCTGCGTCATGGCGGCATTGACTTGGCCTGCACCGCAAGACTGCTCACTTGAAGCCGCAGCAATCGCCTGCACCAGTTCAGAGGTTTGGCCGATGGCGGGCACAATCTTCTCGAGCAACTGGCCGGCGTTGACCGCCTTGTCCACGCCGCCCATGGTCAGCGTGATGATTTCCTGTGCCGCCACTTGGCTGCGCTCGGCCAGCTTGCGCACCTCATCGGCCACCACGGCAAACCCCTTGCCATGTTCACCGGCACTCGCTGCCTCAATGGCAGCGTTGAGCGCCAGCAAGTTGGTCTGGTAAGCAATGTCATCAATGATGTTGATTTTGTGGGCAACGGCTTTCATGGCCGAGACGGTTTCTTTCACCGCTTGTCCGCCTTCGGCGGCATCCATGGCCGCCTGCAAGGCAATGCTGTTGGTGCGTTGGGCGTTGTCGGTGTTTTGGCTGATGGAAATACTCATCTGTTCTACCGAGGCTGAGCTTTCTTCCACACTTGCAGCTTGCTCCGAGGTCGCCTGGGCCATGGACTGTGCCGTGACCGACACCTCTTCAGAGGCGTTGGACATGGCATCGGCCGCGCCGCGCACATCACTGATGATGTACGAGAGCTTGCTCACCATGGTTTTCACCGCAAACAGCATGCTGCTCTGGTCACCAGGGCGAGTCGTCACCGTGACGCTCAGGTCGCCATCGGCCACTTTGCGTACCACCTCGGCAACATAGGCCGGTTCACCACCAAGTTGGCGCATCAGGGTGTGGGTGATCCAGTAACCAAGGGCCAAGGCCAGCAGCAGGGCAGTGGTGGAGCCGCCCATCATCCAGTTGCGCAGGCTGGCTACGGCCGAGGCGGTGAGGGCGGTGATGCTGTTGGCCTCTTTGACCTGCTGGGTGCGAAAACCGGTCATGGCATCGTTCAGCGCCGTGCTTTCTTTGTCAAATTTCTCCATCACCACATTGCCCGCTTGTGTGCCCTGGGTCACGTAGGTCTGCGCCATGTCCCGGCCCAGGACGAGAAACGCTTGGAAACGGTTCTCAAGCTCTTGCATGGTTTGCAGCGATGCGGTGTCGTTTTCCCGCTGGTACATGGTTTTGAATTTTTCCACCCCGACCACAAAGCGCTGCGCGGCGGCATCTGCCTCTTTGTAGCCGGCCGGGTTGTGGGTGGCACTCACGTCGGTCAGGAACTGCTGTACTTGAGACACGCTGAGCGCCATTTCTTCCAGCACCATGATGAAGGGCAAGGTCTCATCCCTGATCTGATCGGCCCCCTTGCGAACCTCGCCAAGTTGAATACCCAGCAACAACATCACGCCCAGAAAGATGGCCATGACCCCACCAAAACCGCCACCAAGCCGGGCACGTATCGTGATTGTTTGCAACATCGCGCGTTTCCTATCCTATTAATGAACAATTTTGGGTTGTAGCCTTACAAAATAAAGCGCAAGAAGCTATTTATTTGATAGCTATTTGAGTTCCCTCGACTGGCGGGTCAGACCTTGAAGAACTGCATCACCTGCTGCAACTGCGAGGCTTGGTTGCTCATTTCTTCGGCGGTGGCCGCCAGCTCTTCTGACGAACTGGCGTTTTGCTGGGTGATCTGGTTGAGCTGGGTCATGGCGGTGTTGAGTTGGCCAATACCGCTGGACTGCTCAGCACTGGCAGCGGCAATCTCTTGCACCAGACCCGAAGTCTTGCCAATGGCGGGCACGATTTGCTCAAGCAGCTTGCCTGCGCTCTCGGCCTTGTCGACACTGCCACCGGCCAACTCACTGATTTCCTGCGCCGCTACTTGCGAACGTTCGGCCAGCTTGCGGACCTCGGCAGCCACTCAATGGCCGCATTCAGGGCCAGCAGGTTGGTCTGGTAAGCAATGTCGTCAATGATGCCAATCTTGCCCGCAATACTCTTCATTGCCGTCACCGTGTCTTTGACCGCCGCGCCGCCTTCTATCGCTTGTTTGGCCGCTTGCGAGGCCATGGCATCGGTCACCCGGGCGTTGTCGGTGTTCTGGTTGATGCTGGCGCTGGCTTGCTCAATGGTGGTGCTGGTTTCTTCCACACTGGTGGCTTGTTCGCTGGTTGACTGGGAGATCGATTGGGCGGTGGTGGCGACCTCTTCACTGGCCGAGGCCATGTTGCTGGCCGCGCTGTTGACCTCACCAATGACCTGCGCGAGTTTGCTCACCATGGTTTGCATGGCGGCCAGCAGTTGCCCGGTTTCGTCTTGGGATGTCACCTTGATCTGTGTCGTCAGATCACCCTCGGCCAGACGGTTGGCGGCCTGCACAGCCACCGCCAGTGGGCGGGTCACGCTGAACAAAATCCAGAGTGACATGCAGGAGAGCAGAGTCACGATCACCAGACCGGCGATCAGGCCATTGCGCAGGGTTTCATGGCCGGTGGCATCAAAGTCGGCATCGGCTGCTTCCGATTCAGCCTGCATCGATTTGGCAAATTTCTGCATGTCTTCACTGAGTTTTTGCGCCTGTTCATCGAGTAGACCATCCACCTCACGGATTTTCATGCGCTTGCTGTCATCGTCCACGCTGAGCAGGGGCAGCATTTGGGTTTCATAAAGCGAGATGAAGGCCTTTAATGCCTGTGCCGCATCTGCTACCCAGCGCTTTTCTTCAGCGGTGTCGGCCATGTGTTCAACCTTATCCAGCTTGGCCAGACTTTCCTGTTTGATGGCTTCCCAGTCTTTTTTGCTTTCTTCCAGATTGCGGTTGATGACGGCATCTGCCACCACCTGGTACATGGCGGCCCCGATGTAAGCCGCATCAAAACCCACAATGCTGTCTTTGGCGCGCCCCGCACCGCTGTCTTGCAAATCGGTCAGCCGCGACATGCCGGTGCTTGAAATGCCAATCAGTGCGGTCACGGCCAGCAGGGCCGCAAAGATGTTGAGGATCAATTTTGTCTTAATGGTGATGTTCATCTGATAACCTTGAATGATGATTCTGGCTGTAGCCCTTGATTAACAAGCGCTTGGCGCTATAAATTTATAGTCTTGTTGGGCTGGTAGTGCACTTGACAAGCACTTGCACTGCAACTGATTGAGCACAAAATGGGGCGTAACAGGAAGCAACAGGGGCGAAGCTCCCCCAGTTGCGACACCACAGCTTTGCAGCACGGATGGCTACGCCAACGCAGCCTCTGCCACCGTGACGCCAGCCAGCGAGGCCATCTCATCCACCGACAGCACGTTGTGAATGTTCAGGATGATCACAAACCTGCCATTCACCTTGCCCATGCCGGTCATGAAATCGGCGCGAATGTGGGCTCCGAAAGACGGTGGCGGTTCGATCTCCGCAGCGGGTATTTCCAGCACCGCGTTGACTGCGTCCACCATCACCCCCACCACCTGGGTGCTGCCTTGCGCATCAGAGCCGTCTGACACTTCCACAATCACGATGCAGGTGCGCCGCGTCACGGTGGTGGCCGCTTTGCCAAAGCGGGCGCTCAGGTCAATCACTGGCACCACGGCCCCACGCAGGTTGATCACCCCACGAATGAAAGACGGCATGCGCGGCACTTCGGTCAGCTGGCCGTATTCAATGATTTCCTTGATGGCCAAAATGCCCATGGCGTAAACCTCGCCGCCTAGCATGAAGGTCAGGTACTGGTGCTGGTCGAGCTGGTTTTGACCAAGGCTGGCATTCAGCACAGCAGGCGGGTGTTGTTGGGTTTGCATCAATGTGCGCGTCATGGGTTCTCCTTAAAACTTGACAAAGTTGGCTTCACTGGGCGGCGCTTTTTTGAGCGTGACCTTGGCCTTGGGGTTAGGGAACAAGGCCGGGGAGGCTTTCACACCTATCGGTGCGCGGCTCGTAGACATTGCTGCGCCAGTGACTTTGAAGAAACTCATCACCTCCTGCAACTGCGCTGCCTGACCGCTCATCTCTTCGGCCGTGGCGGCCAGCTCTTCGCTGCTGCTGGCGTTTTGCTGGGTGATCTGGTTGAGCTGGGT
>VIKI01000023.1 GCA_008080595.1 Comamonadaceae bacterium | reverse complement strand
GCATGGCCTTGAAGGTGCGCCGGGTGCGCATGCTGACAAATTTGTCCAGCAGATCGGTTTTGCCAGTTTCCAGCAGCTTGGCCATTTGCTCGCGCTCAATCGGTTGCTGCAAGATGATCTGGCCGGTTTTGAACTCGCAGCTGGGGGTGGCCTGTGCCTGGGTGGGCACGGATTTTTCGCAGACGTAGTTTTTGCCGTGCTCAAACACCGCAGCACCACATTGGGGGCAAGCGCCCAGGCTGGTTTGGGCTGAAAAATCGACCAGCTCGCCGGACTCTTCGCCTTTTTTGTCGTCGCCAAAGTCAAATTCAAGCTTGTAGTTTTGGCTGTCTTCATCAAATTTGATGACCATCTCGGCCACAAAGGGCCAGCCGGCTTTGGAGCGAAAGCCGGTCAGGGGGCCGATTTTGCGGTCGCGCAAAAACTGCTCAACTTCAGCCAGCTCAAAGGTCCGGCCAGCCGGGGTTTTGCCGAATGAAAAGCCGCAGCCCTCACTCTGCCCATCAGCGCCAGTGCAGCCATAACGGCGGTAGTTTTCCTTGACGATGCCGCCACATTTCGGGCAGGGGGTGTGCAGCGTGGCGAAGTCGCCGGGCACGGTGTCGCGGTCGTATTCCTTGGCTTTTTTCACCATACGCTCGGTCATGGCGGCAATCTCACTCATGAAGGCGGCGCGGCTGAGCTTGCCGTGCTCCATCTGGTTGAGCTTGTATTCCCATTCGCCGGTGAGCTCGGCTTTGGTCAGCTCCTGCACGTCCAGGCCGCGTAACAGCGTCATCAGCTGGAACGCCTTGGCGGTGGGGATCAGTTCGCGGCCCTCGCGCAGCATGTAGGCCTCGGAAATCAAGCCTTCAATGATGCTGGAGCGGGTGGCTGGTGTGCCCAGACCTTTCTCTTGCATGGCTTCCCGCAGTTCGTCGTCTTCCACGGTTTTGCCCGCACCTTCCATGGCTCCGAGCAAGGTGGCTTCTGAGTAACGTGCAGGCGGACGGGTTTTCAGGCCTTTGGGGTCAACGGAATCGGCTTTGACCTTTTCGCCAGGCGCGACCGGTACCAGGCTTTGACCCTTGTCACCGTCTTTGCCGCCCTCGACCTCCAGCGCGGCTTCTTTGCCGTAAATGGCCAGCCAGCCCGGTTTGACCAGCACCTTGCCTTCGGTTTTGAAGCTGTGCCCGGCCGCCACGGAAATGCGGGTGGTGACCTGGTATTCAGCCGCCGGGAAAAACACCGCCATGAAACGGCGCACCACCAAGTCATAAATTTTTTGCTCTGTTTCAGAGAGCACCCCAGGCGCTTGGAGTGTGGGGATGATGGCAAAGTGATCACTCACCTTGGCGTTGTCAAAAATGCGTTTGCTGGGGCGGATGTAGCTGTTGTTGAGCGCGGTGGCGGCGTGCGGAGCCAGGTGTTTGAGGTCACTGTCGGCCAGCATCTCAAAGGTTTGCTTGACCACCGGCACATAGTCTTCGGGCAGGGCGCGTGAGTCGGTCCGTGGGTAGGTCAGGGCTTTGTGGCGTTCGTACAGGCTCTGGGCGATGGACAGGGTGGTTTTGGCGCTGAAGCCGAATTTGCTGTTGGCTTCGCGTTGCAGGCTGGTCAGGTCAAACAGCAGCGGCGAGACTTGGGTGGTGGGTTTGCTCTCTTCCGTCACCGTGGCGAGTTGGCCGCGTACCGCCTCGGCAATGGCGCGTGCCTCGGCCTCGTTCCAAACCCGATCTGCCTTCTTCTCGGCATCTTCCGCGTCTTTTTTGTGTGCCGGGTTGAACCACTTGGCCGGGTAGTCGCCCGCCTGGGCGGCAAATGAGGCGTGGATTTCCCAGTAGTCGCGGCTGATGAATTTGCGGATTTGCTCTTCGCGCTCCACCACCACCGAGAGTGTCGGGGTTTGCACCCGGCCCACGGTGGTCAGAAAGAAGCCGCCGTCGCGCGAGTTGAACGCAGTCATGGCGCGGGTACCGTTGATGCCGACCAGCCAGTCAGCCTCGGAGCGGCAGCGGGCGGCATCGGCCAGCGGCTGCATTTGGGCATTGCTGCGCAGGGCGTTAAAACCTTCGCGAATGGCTTGCGGTGTCATGGATTGCAGCCACAGACGTTGCACTGGTTTGCCCAGGGGTTTGGCACCGCCGGCGTACTGCTCGATCAGACGAAAGATCAGCTCCCCTTCGCGGCCCGCGTCACAGGCGTTGATGAGTTGGCCCACGTCTTTGCGTTTGGCCAGTTTCACCACCGCGTTCAGGCGGGTTTTGGTTTTGTCGACCGGTTTCAGGTCAAAGTGGGGCGGAATCACCGGCAAGTGGGCAAAGCTCCATTTGCCACGCTTCACGTCATGGCTTTCCGGGGCCTGGATTTCCACCAGGTGGCCCACCGCGCTGGTGACCACATGGGTGTCGTTCTCAAAATGTTCGTCGTGTTTTTCAAACTTGCCTGACACCGGGGTCAGTGCCCGCACGATGTCTTGCGCCACGGAAGGTTTTTCGGCAATCACCAGGGTTTTACCAAAATCTGCGTTTTTCATCTGACTACAATCCTTTTTCTCGCGCCCCTACACGGGCGCACACACAGGTGGGCACGCACACGCGCACCCATACGAGTTCACGATACCAAATTTTGACCGTGTCCAAAAAGTTGCCCACCAAAACCGCATCGCTTATCCCCATGGCCAAGGCCACATCCGCCCGGCGTGTCCAGGTGCGCCGCTCAGGCATCCATGGTAAAGGGGTGTTTGCGCTGAAGGACATTGCCGCCGGTGAGACCATTCTGGAGTACCTGGGCGAGATCATCACCTGGGAAGAGGCCCAGGCGCGTCACCCGCACGATGCCAGCAACCCTGACCACACGTTTTATTTTCACGTGGATGAGAGCCGGGTCATTGATGCGCTTTTTGGCGGCAATTCGTCGCGCTGGATCAACCATTCTTGCGACGGCAACTGTGAGGCCGATGAACAGAATGGCCGGGTTTTCATCAAGGCCCGGCGTGACATCCGCGCTGGTGAAGAGCTGCATTACGACTACGGCCTGATCATTGACGAGCGCTACACGCCCAAGCTCAAGGCGCAATACCCGTGCTGGTGTGGTGCGCCCAGTTGCCGTGGCACGCTGCTGGCCCCAAAGCGCAAGCGCCATTGACCATGAGCCACCCTGTGCGCTGGCCGCTGGAAGCCATCTGGGAAGCTGTCAGCCCGGTGTTGCCGGGTTTTACCGTGGAGGTGTTGCCCCAGGTGGATTCGACCAACACCGAGTTGATGCGCCGTGCCCGCGCCGGTCGTCTGGAGCCGGTGCTGCTGGTGGCCGAGCAGCAAACCGCCGGGCGTGGGCGGATGGGTCGGCATTGGCTCAGTGGTGATGCGGCCTCTGGGCATGCGCTGACCTTTTCGCTGGGGTTGCCTTTGGCCCCCAAGGACTGGTCTGGCCTGTCACTGGCGGTGGGCGTGAGTGTGGCGCAAAACCTGCACCCGCAGATTCGCCTGAAATGGCCCAATGATTTATGGTGGCATGACCGCAAGCTGGCGGGGATTTTGATTGAGACCGCCAACTGGGGGGTTGCCAATGCCAGCCGTTACGTGGTGATTGGTGTCGGCATCAATATCTTCACGCCAGAGTCGGAGGGGCTGTCGACACCACCGGTGGGGCTCGCAGAGTTGATTCCCGGTGTCGATGTGGCACAAGCCCTGGCCTGTGTGGCCGCGCCGTTGGTGCGAGCGGTACAAGCCTTTGAGGGGCATGGTTTTGCCCCGTTTCAGGCGCAATTCAACGCACTGGATGCGCTGGCGCAAGTGCCGGTGACGCTCAGCGATGGCATGCAGGGCCTGGCCCAGGGGGCGGATGCCAGTGGGGCCTTGCTGGTGGCCACATCGACGGGTGTGCAACGGGTCACCAGTTCAGAGGTGAGTGTGCGTATGCAAACCGGTCCCAACTATGAACACATGTGAGTGGGGGCTGTGATGTTGCGTGCCTTGGTGTTGGTGTTGTTCCTGCTCAACGGAGCGTATTTCGCCTGGAGTCAAGGCTGGCTGCGTGCTTATGGATGGGGGCCAACCGTGCAAAGTGAGCCGCACCGTTTGCAACAACAAATCAACCCTGAGGCGATTGAGATCATCAACGAGTCTGAGGCCCGCAAGATCCAAGCGGAACAGCCCCAGGTGGTGGCTGCATCTGCTGCACAAGCGTCGGTGTGTCTGCAGTCCGGGTGGATCGACATCGAACGTGGTGAGGCTCTGCGCAGTGTGCTGAAAACCGCTTTGCCAGCCCAGTCCTGGGAGTTGCAAGAGGTGCTTGTGCCAGAGCGCTGGATCATTTACATGGGCAAATATGCCAATGTGGCGGAAATGGACAAAAAACGCGCCCAGCTCGACAGCTTGCACCTGACGTTTGAGCCTTTAAGCAATTCGACCCTGGCTCCAGGCTTGTCGCTGGGGGCGTTTGCGTCACAAGCTCAGGCCAACACGGCTTTGGAGGCCTTGGCCAAGCGCGGTGTACGCACTGCCAGGGTGTTGCAGGAGCACCCCGAGCAACGTGGTTTGAGACTGCGTTTGCCCGAGGTGAACGACAGCTTGCAAGCGTCATTGCCAGCCATCCGTGCGGCTTTGGGGGGACAGGCGTTGCTGGTGTGTCCGGCGGGTGCTCAAGACTGAGGCAGGTCGTGCTCCAGCGCGGTAAAGCGCAACACAAAACGTGCGCCAGGAGGTTTGTGGCCCGGACGGGTTTCTTCCAGGCGAACAGTCGCTTGGTGTTGATGGGCAATTTCCAGCACGATCGGCAACCCCAGGCCTGAGCCATCCACTTCGGTGCCCAAGGCGCGGTAAAACGGCTGAAAAATCAGCTCGCGCTCGGCTTCGGGCACACCAGGGCCAGAGTCTTCAACCTGCAACACCAGGGTGCGGCCAAAAGGATCGGTCAACACCCGGGCCGTGATGATGCCGGGTTTCTCCAGGCTGGAGGGCGTGTAGTTGATGGCGTTGTCCACCAGGTTGCGCACCATTTCCTTGATCAGGGTGGCGTTGCCCAGAATGGTGCAACTGGGGCTGCCGGGCTCAGTCCCTTCATAGCCGAGGTCAATGTGTTTTTCAAGTGCGCGCGGCACGCAGTCGCGCACCACCGACATGGTGAGTTCGGGCAAGTCACACACGGTGCGCGGCATGGCCACGCCACTGCTCTCGGCGCGTGCCAGGGCCAGCAATTGGTTCACGCTGTGGGTGGCGCGGATGCTGGCGCGGCCAATCTGGCGCAGAGAGTGCTTCAGGTCTTCGGCGCTGGCCCCTTCGCGTTGGGCCATTTCAGCCTGCATACGCAAGCCCGCCAGAGGGGTTTTGAGCTGGTGGGCGGCATCGGCCAGAAAGCGTTTTTGGGTGGCAATGGAGTCGGTCAGGCGCAGCAACAAGTCGTTGACCGATTCCACCAGTGGGGTGACCTCCATCGGCACGGCGCGGGCATCAATCGGGCTCAGGTCGTCCGGCATGCGGGCCCGGATACGTTCCTCCAGCTGGTTCAGGGGTTTGATGGCTTGCACCAGCGCCAGCCAAACCAGCAGCACCGCCAGGGGCAAGATGACAAATTGCGGCAGCATCACACCTTTGACAATCTCGGTGGCCAGGATCGAGCGCTTCTCCAGCGTTTCGGCCACCTGGACCAAGGCCGGTTTGGCGTCTGCAATCGGCAAACTCACCCACATGTAGGCGACTTTGACATCAAAACCTTTGATCACCTCGTCGCGGATGTGCACCTCGTCCAGGTCGGCTTTTTCTGTTTCCAGCGGCAGGGGAATTTCTTTTTCGCCGCTGAGTAATTCGCCACGGCTTCCCAGCACCTGGTAATAGACCGTGTCCGAGTCATCGGCACGCAACAATTCACGGGCCGGGCGTGGCAGGGAGAATCTGGCGCGGTTGTGTTGAATGGTGATCAACTGGGCCATGGCGCGCACGTTGTATTCCAGGGCCCGGTCAAAGGGTTTGCCGGCAATGCCTTGCGCCACCAGCCAGGTCAGCACCAGACTCACTGGCCACAGCAGCAGCAGTGGCGTGAGCATCCAGTCCAGAATTTCGCCAAACAGCGAACGCTGCTCGCGGTTAAAAACCGATACCACGGCAGTTTTGAAATGTGATCAGCCTGGGATTTTTTCCAGGCAATAGCCCAGGCCACGCACGGTGGCAATACGGATCGGGCCTTTTTCGATTTTCTTGCGCAGGCGGTGAATGTAGACCTCAATGGCGTTGTTGCTCACCTCTTCACCCCACTCGCACAAGCGTTCCACCAACTGGTCTTTGCTGACCAAACGCCCGGCACGCTGCAACAACACTTCCAGCAGGCCGAGTTCCCGGGCTGACAGTTCCACCATCGCGCCATCAATGGTGGCGACCCGTCCGCCCTGGTCGTACACCAGTGGGCCGTGTTTGATGGTGCTGCTGGCCGCCCCCATGCCGCGGCGGCTCAAGGCCCGCACCCGGGCTTCAAGCTCTTGCAGGCTAAACGGTTTGGCCATGTAGTCATCGGCTCCGTAATCCAGCCCCTTGACGCGCTCTTCCACGCTGTCGGCTGCCGTCAAAATCAGCACCGGCAGCGACGAACCACGCGAGCGCAGGCGCTTGAGCACTTCCAGCCCGTGCATACGGGGCAGGCCCAAGTCCAGAATCAACAGGTCAAACTCGGTGTTGGTCATGAGGGCGGCATCGGCCTCGGTGCCGCTGGCCACATGGTCTACCGCAGCACCTGAGCTGCGCAGGGTTCTCAGCAAACCATCGGCCAGTACTTGATCGTCTTCAGCTATCAGAATCCGCATACATGTCTCCTCTTGTCGGTCGGTCAGATGGAACAGTTGGCCTGGGGCCTCTTTTGCTGCCATTCTAGGCCGCATAGGCCTCCAGTCCGAGCGCAATCACAGTAGCCACGTCGTCACCCACGGCATCATGTAATTCAGCTTGCGCCTGGGTCACGGCCTCCTGAAAGGCTTGCAACCAGCTTAAGCCCGCAGCGGTGAACACCACTTGCCAGGCGCGCGCATCGCGTGGGTCGTCCTGGCGCTGCACCAGCCCCCATGCCTCGCATTGATCCACCAGCTTGCCCATGGCTTGTTTGCTGACGTTGGCGCGGCTGGCCAGCTCGGTCAGGCGCGAGCCTTCCAGGGCGAGATGGCGGGTGATGTGGATGTGTGACGCGGTTAATTTGCCGCGCCCGGCCAGGTTGGCCAAGGCCAGCGGCATACGCTCGTTGGCGGCCATCAAGGCCAGCACCCGACGGTCAAATCGGGCCGATGCCTGCGTCAGCCAGTGGCCAAGGTGGGCTTGCCGCCAGCTTGGGGTGGGGGAGTTAAGTGTCATGCCTTAAATAGTAAACCAAATTGACTAAAAAATTAGAAATTCAATTTGATATTGACGCTAAACTACTGTTCAAGCATCCAGCCTGTTGTTAAAAACAGAGGGTGCACAACCCCAGCCACTTGTGTCAGATTCGTTTTAACTTCAGGAGATTCACCATGGACGCACCCGTCAAGCCAGCCACCCCCATCAACGCTGAAAAAGCCAAAGCCTTGCAGGTGGCGCTGGCCCAAATTGAAAAGCAGTTCGGCAAGGGCACCATCATGCGTTTGGGCGAAGGTGAAGTGATTGAAGACATCCAGGTCGTCTCTACCGGCTCCTTGGGGCTGGACATTGCGCTCGGTGTCGGCGGCCTGCCCCGTGGCCGGGTGGTGGAAATCTACGGCCCGGAGTCCTCCGGTAAAACCACGCTGACCCTGCAAGTGATTGCCGAGATGCAAAAAACCGGCGGCCAATGTGCGTTTGTGGATGCCGAGCACGCGCTGGACATCCAGTACGCACAAAACCTGGGCGTGAACCTGCAAGACCTGCTGATCAGCCAGCCCGACACTGGCGAGCAGGCGCTGGAAATTGTCGACAGCCTGGTGCGCTCCGGCGCGGTCGATCTGATTGTGGTGGACTCGGTGGCCGCACTCACACCCAAAGCCGAACTCGAAGGTGAAATGGGCGACAGCCTGCCTGGCTTGCAAGCCCGCCTGATGAGCCAGGCGCTGCGCAAGCTCACCGCCCACATCAAGAAAACCAACTGCATGGTGATCTTCATCAACCAGATTCGCATGAAGATTGGGGTGATGTTCGGCAGCCCGGAAACCACCACCGGTGGCAATGCGCTGAAGTTTTACGCCTCAGTCCGGCTGGACATCCGCCGCACCGGCACCATCAAGAAGGGTGAGGAGTCGATTGGCAACGAAACCAAGGTCAAAGTGGTCAAGAACAAAGTGTCACCCCCGTTCAAAACGGCCGAGTTCGACATCATGTTCGGCCAGGGCATCAGCCGCGAAGGTGAGATCATTGACATGGGGGTCAACGCCAACATCCTGGACAAATCCGGGGCTTGGTACGCCTACAACGGCGAAAAAATTGGCCAAGGCCGCGACAATGCCCGTGAGTTTTTGAAAGAAAACCCGGATCTTTCCCGCGAGATCGAAAACAAAGTGCGGGCATCGCTGGGCATTCCTTTGCTGGCAGGCACAGAGCCCGCAGAGCCGGTCAGTAAATCTTCAAGCAAAAAGTGACTCTAGCGCTTTATGGATAAGCGTAAGCAGCTCTGTTATTTATAGCAAACATGCTAAACCCGAAACCTGTCGAGCGCATTCGTGGCTTTTGACCAACCCTCCCTCAAAGGCCGCGCTTTGCGCCTGCTCAGCGGGCGCGAGCATTCGCGGGCAGAGCTGGAGCGCAAATTGGCGCGTTTTGAGGAGGAGCCGGGCAGCTTGGCATTGGCCTTGGATGACTTGCAAGCCAAGGGCTTTATCAGCGAACAACGGGTGCTGGAGTCGGTACTTAACCGGCGTGCGGGCAAGCTTGGGGCACAGCGTATCAAACAAGAGCTGCAAGCCAAAGGACTGGATCCGCAAGCGGTGATACACGCCGTGGCTGAGCTGCGCAACACGGAACTTGCCCGAGCGCAGGCGGTCTGGGCCAAAAAATTTGCAGCCCCGGCACAGGATGCGTCAGAGGCCGCGCGGCAAATGCGTTTTCTGGCTGCCCGGGGCTTTGAGGGCGAGGTGATTCGGCGGGTGGTCAAGGGTGGCGTGGTGGAGATGTCTGATCAGGACTTTCAGGGTTGATGCCATTTTTTATTTCTCAACCAATCTGTTTGGGGCGAAACCATGTACTTGAACGCCGTGGATTTTTTCGCTGCATACTGAAATACCAAACGTCAGAGCGGTCATTCACCGCGCCGCAGCGTCGTCCACAACGCCGCCAACACGATCAGGCCGCCACCGATCCAGCCACTGAGACTGAGTGACTCCCCCAGCCAGAGCACCGCAAACAGTGCGCCGAAAGCGGGCTCGCTGCTGGTCAGCAAGGCAACTCGGCTGGGTGAGCTGTGCTTGAGTGCCCAGTTTTGCGCAAAAAAAGCAAAAATGGTGCAACCCAACACCAGGTACAGGCTGGCCTGCCAGAAGGCACTGGTCACGGGCAGCGGTGGCAAGCTACCGGGCAGGCACAGCGCCAGCAACAGACTGCCAAAACCAATCACCGCCGCCTGGACTGCCGTCAGCGCCAGTGCCGGTGCGCTGCTGTGACGGGTCAACTTAGCAGTCTGGCAAACGGTAATGGCACGCAGCACGGCAGCGGCCAGCATCAGCGCGTCGCCCAGGCCCAGCGCACCGGCCAGGCCCCCACTGAGCAGGGTCGCCCCCAACAGGGAAAGCCCGGCAAACACAAACATCACCGGCCCGGGACGGCGGCCCAGCAGCAGCCACTCGGCAAACGGCGTGAACACCACGCACAGGCTGATCAGAAACGCGGCATTGCTGGCCAGGGTATGCGCCACGCCAAAGGTTTCACACAGAAAAATGCCCAGCATCAACGCCCCCAGGGGCAAGCCGGTGCAGATGGCATCACGCCGCTGTGAGGCGCTGGTGCGCCACAGGGCGGGCAGCAACAGGACAAAAGTGAGGATAAAGCGCACCGCCAGAAAGCCGAGTACCGGGTAAAAAACCAGCGCACCTTTGGCCACGCCATAACTGGTGCCCCAGACCACGGCAACCAGCAGCAGGGTGAGATCGGACAAGCGGAGCAGGCTTTGGGGCTGCGACAGGGCAAGGGTGTTCATCGGGGTTGAGGCCTGAGTTGGGAGTCAGCCCAAATGATAGATTTCTTCACTGGCGGCGACAATCCATCCAGTGAGAATATGACTTGTGCGCCACAAGCATCAATCATGCGAAGCCGTGAGTGTGCTTACTTGCGCACTCGGCCCAGCAACATGGCTATACCACCCAGCACGCCCATGCCCACAGCCATGGCAACGATGACACTGCGGGCATCAACCTGCCCGGCAAAAAGGCCTACCAGCAGTCCTGCGACGGGTTGTGTCAGGTTATTGAGCAAGACGACGAGCCCGGTGGTTTTGCCCAGATCGGCTGCAGGAATCACCTGGAATCGGCGGGTGCGGATATAGACGCTGAACATTTTGTCGAAGCCAATCACCAGCAAAAACCCAATGGCATAGCCCAAGGGGCTGTGACTGTACGCGGTAGCTGCGGCCCCCACCAATAAGCAGGCGTATGAGACCAGGCCCATGGCCCGTAACGGCAACGGTAGGCGGGCAATCACCAGGAGAATCAGCACGGTGGCCATCGCACCGCCGGTTTGCAGCAGGGCGTAGTGGCGGCCGGACTGGTGAAAGACACCGGTCACCATGGCAGCTGAAGTGGCCAGGGTCACACCCACCACCAGATTCACCCCGGCGGCCAGCAGGATGAGTGGGCCCAGGCCTGGCAAGCGCAGGACATGGACCAGCGCTGTCTTGTAGGGGGCAAACCAATGTATGCCTTGAATGGGGTGCCCAGCAGCTGGATCGACCAGTTTCACAGGGCTGGTGTGATGCCAGACTTTCATGGCGGCATCTGCCAACACAAACAGCACCGCCGTGGCCCCCAGCACCAGCACCCACGACCAGACTTCAAGCGCCAGGGCGGCCAGCAGCGGCCCCAGCACCATGCCCAACTGGTCGGCAATTTGCGCATGGGCCAACACTTTTTCAGTGCGCTCAGCCCGAAACACCTGGGGCAGCATCACTTCACGCGCCATCAGCCCCTGCGTGGTCAACACGCCGCAGAGCGCCGACACCCCCACCAGCCAGGCAAACTCGCCAGTCAGACCGCAGGCCACACTGCCCAGCACACACACCCAGGCACGAAGCACCTGGCTGATGCGCAGCAATCGAAACGGTGACTGGCGGTCACACAGGGCACCACAGACCGGAAAAGACAGGAAACGAGGCAGTGTCTCGGCAAAAAAAGCCAGGCCAGACCAGGCCGCACTCTGGGTGGTCTGGAACACCACCAGGGGCACCAGAAAAAGCAAAATCTGGTCGGCCAGGCGCGACAGAAAAAGTGAGGTGTAAAAGGCGATGTGGTCAACACGCATGACGAAAAAAGCTCAGGCATCGCTCTGGGCGGGAGGCCAGCATACCCTTGCTTTGGCCATCACATGCCGGGCCATGAAGTTCTTTCTGGTTACATCATACTGATTCAGCAATTTTGATAGCTGCTTACGCAATATCAACGGACGCTAAAGCTTGTTTTTGCATACAAATCCTGGCCGGTGAGCTGTTCCTCGGGCCCTCGTGATAATCCCCATGAACCCAACCGGACTTGTACACCATGAGCCTCCCCAACCAACTTGATTGTCTGCCTGACATGGCGGTGTTTGCCCGCGTGGTGGAGGCTGGCAGCTTCTCTGCGGCAGCGCGCCAGCTGGGGTTGACACCATCAGCAGTCAGCCGACAAATTGCCCGGCTGGAGGCTGTGCTGAGGGTGCAACTGCTGGTGCGCACCACCCGCAAATTGAATCTGACCGAGGCTGGCAGCGCCGCCTATACACGTTGCCAGGACATGGTGGCTGCGGCACGCGAGGTGCTGGCGCTCAGTGACACCCACACCGCCACCCCGCGTGGGCTGGTACGGGTCAGCATGCCCAAAGCCATTGGCCGCCTGGTGGTACACCCGCTGATGCCGGACTTTTTGCGCCAATACCCTGAAGTGGATGTGCAGCTCATCATCACCGACCGCACGGTGGATTTGTTTGAGGAAGGCATTGACCTGGCGATTCGCGTCACCGACACCCCGCCACCCGGTCTGGCGGGTCGACCGCTTTGGCGGATTCGCCACCTGGTGTGTGCCAGCCCGGCCTATCTGGCCGAACACGGCACACCGGCGCACCCGCATGATCTGGCCCAGCACAGCTGCATTTATCTGGGCGAAAACGAGCAGGATCGGCATTGGCGTTTTGGCCGTGCGGGCGAGGAGGTCAGTGTCAAAGTGAGTGGTCGCTACGTCGCCAACCACAGCGAAGTGAGGTTGGAGGGGGCTTTGCAATCCTTTGGCATCGCCAGCTTGCCGGAATTTACCGCTCAAGCCAGTCTGACGGCCGGGACGCTGGTGCCGGTGCTGGAAGATTGGGAACACCTGACCCATTACGCCGGTACAGCCTGGCTGCTCTACCCGCCCAACCGTTTTCTGGCGGCCAAACTGCGGGTGTGGATTGACCACCTGGTGGCGGGTTTGGCGGCGTAACGGTGAGCCGCAACACGGTGGCAATGGTCTGGAGCCAAGCCGATGTGCTATCGGTATACTGACCCGCAGTCTTACAGGCTGGCATCCACATGACCTCACCCGACCCCACATCCAGCGCCCCGATTGTTTTGCACGCGGGTGTGCAAGAAGTGGCCCCGAAATCTGATCCCTTCATGACTGCATGCCCTGAGGATTTGTCTCCCAGCGCGATGCGCAAACTCATTGACCAGCTGCGCTTGCGTCAATGCGAGCTGGAACGACAGAATGATGCGTTGCGCCGCATTCAGCCCAAGGACACAGGTGCGGACATCACGGCGTACCAACAGGCGCTGGAAGATCTTCGCATTGCCGCAGCCGCTTTTGAAATAGCGCAAGCCATTGTGGTCATGAACAGCCACTTTCAGGTCTTGCGGGTCAACAAGGCTTTCACAGAAATCACCGGGTACCAGGAACAAGCCATTTCCGGTCATACCACCGCCCTCTTGCATTCAAAAAAAGAACCTGCGTCAACTTATCAAAACATCTGGCGTGACACTGCACGGAAAGGTATGCGGTGCTGGGAATGCTGGCTTCAGCATCAAAACGGTGAAGATATCTTTGCCCAAGGCACGGCCACCGCGGTCAAGAACAAAGAGGGTGACATCACACATTTCGTGGTCGCATTCCATGACCACACCCTGACACACCAGCAGGAGCAGCAACGCGTGTTGCATGAAGCCGCCCACCGTGAAGCCCTTGTGCGCGAGGTACATCACCGTATCAAGAACAACTTGCAAGGGATCAGGGGACTGCTTCAACAGTTCGCCCGTGAAAGGCCCGAAATTGCAGAACAAATACACGTGGTCGCCGGACATCTGAACGGGATTTCCATCATTCACGGACTTCAGGGCGGGCAGGACCACTCTTTGGTACGTCTGTGCGAGTTGACAAGTGCCATTGCCGCAGCCACCAGCAATCTCTGGCAAACCGGCATTCGTGTTGACATTCCGACCGGCTGGGTATTTCGTGTGGTCGCTGAAAAAGAGGCGGTCTCGATGGCTCTGGTGATTCATGAACTGATCGTGAATGCCGTCAAACATGGTGGTAAGGCGCATGGTCACGTCAGCGTGTCCCTGCAACAAGGCCACAGTATCGAGGGGGTCGAGGTGAGCATTCTGAATGCCGGTTTTCTGCGCAACAACAAGGATCGCCCGACCGAAAGCCACCACGGTCTGCAACTGGTTGAATCACTGCGCCCCCGCAATGGCTTGACGGTCACGCTGGCGCAGCGTGGAAATCAGGTGCACACCCTGTTGCAGGTTTCTTCCCCCGTGATTTCCCTGGATTCTCAATAATAAAATGAGCCCCCAAAACCCCCGAACCGACTCCCCTCACCTGCTTTTGGTGGACGATGACCGCCTGGTGCTGTCGATGCTGGCCCTGGCTTTAACCCATGCGGGCTACCACATCACCACAGCAGAATCCACTGAGGATGCCGAAAGTTACCTGTGCGAGGGGCTTCAACGCCCTCAATTGGTCATTCTTGACGTACAAATGCCGGGTCAGAATGGTTTGATCCTGGCCCAGCGGCTGCGCGCGCTGGACCATATTCCGTTCATGATGCTCAGCGCTTACAGTGATGCAGCAACCGTGCAAAAGGCCATCGACCAAGGTGCGCTGGGCTACGCAGTCAAACCTGTTGACCCAGTGCAATTGATACCGGCCATAGAGGCCGCCCTGGCCCGCGCCAACGAATTGCAAGAGCTCAGAACCACCCGCCAGCAATTACAAACCGCTTTGGACAACGAGCGTGACATCAATCTGGCCGTAGGCATCACCATGATGCAGCATCGCCTGTCGCGCAAGGCCGCCTTTGAAATGCTGCGCCAGGGTGCGCGCCGCCAGCAACGCAAGCTGGCCGAGGTGGCACAAGGCATTATTCAAGCCACCGAAACTCTCGTCCTATAGAGTTCACCAAAATAACCACATTCAATACCCAAGTGATTTGATCTGGCTCAATAAACTGGTATAAACCCTACATAACTTACACACCCTTACCCTCGGTGACAAGTTAGGGAGGCCCTGAACCCGCCTGGTTAACCCAGTTTGTGCACTCATTTGAGCGAGTGCGCGATGGCTTTTATAAGGCTTGGCGTTCATGCGTTTAATTCACCTCGACACCCCCCGTCAATTTTGGGTTGGCATCAATTTTGCTGAAGTTGTGCGCGAACCCAGCGCAAACACACACTCAACCCACTTTGAGCAAGCAAACCGCGCCGCAATCATTCATCTAGATTTGAAGACTTTTAGCCTCTATCCATTGCAATGAATGCGTAACCAGCTATAAAAAACATAACAAAAATCACCCAGCCGAATCTGTGTAAACGATTTCAATAGGAGGTCACCCATGCGAACCAATCTACCCGTCAGCCAAAACGAGTATCAGTTTCCAGGCAATGAGACCCTGCTCTCCAGCACCGACCTGGAGAGCCGCATCACCTACGCCAATGCGGCCTTCATCCGCACCAGTGGCTTTGAGCGCGAGCAATTGATCGGGCAAGCGCATAACCTGGTGCGCCACCCCGACATGCCAGCCGAAGCCTTTGCCGACATGTGGCGCAGCCTGAAAGCCGGTCAGTCCTGGCGTGCCTTGGTCAAAAACCGGCGCGTCAACGGTGACCATTATTGGGTCTGTGCCAATGCTGCGCCGATGCGTCGCAATGGCCAGGTGACCGGCTATCTGTCCGTACGCACCAAACCCTCGCGCAGCGAGGTGGAAGCGGCACAAGCCTTGTACCAGCGCTTCAAACAAGGACAGGCCAATGGGCTGGCGTTTCACCGTGGCCTGGTGGTGCGCACCGGATGGTTGCGCTGGACCAGTGCGGCACAACTGCTGCCCACTGCCTGGCGTGTGCGTCTGCCGCTGCTGGGTGTGGCCATCGCGGCCACTCTGGCCCTGTCTTTAGCGGGACTGGCCGGGGCCACGCTGGCGGTTCTGGCTGCGGTTGTGTTGACCAGCTTGTTATTGGCCAACTGGGTGATTGAGGCGCAGGTCACCACACCACTCACGCAAATTTTGAGTTCAGCCCAACAAGTCGCCTGTGGCGAGGCGGCACAAGACCTCAACCTGAACCGCTGTGATGACATCGGCCTGCTTGCCAGATCCATCAACCAGGCCGGGCTGAACTTGCACTCGCTGGTGGCTGACGTGCATGAGCAAGCTGCGGGTGTCCAGGTGGCCAGCCAGCAAATTGTGGTCGCCACCCAAGACTTGGCCAGTCGCACCGAGCAGGCCGCCTCCAGCTTGCAGCAAACCGCTACCACCATGGAAGAGCAAACCGCCTCAGTTCAGCAAAACTCTGCGACCGCAATGCGTGCCAGCCAACTCACGCGGGGGGCGACACAGGTGGTCGAACAAGGCGGCCGCGCCATGGACAACGTGCAGAGCACCATGGCCATGATCACCGCCTCAAGCCGCAAGATCGCCGACATCATCCAGGTTATTGATGGCATTGCCTTCCAGACCAACATCCTGGCGCTCAATGCGGCCGTGGAAGCCGCACGCGCTGGTGAACAAGGGCGCGGCTTTGCCGTGGTGGCCAGCGAGGTGCGCAGCCTGGCCGGGCGCTCGGCTGCGGCAGCCAAAGAAATCAAGCTGCTGATCGATGACTCGGTGGGCAAGGTGCAAAGCGGCTCCCACCTGGTAGCCGATGCGGGCCAGACCATGGCCCAGGTGGTGACCCAGGTCAAAGGTGTCAATGACCTGATGACCGAGATTACCGCCGCCTCGGAGCAGCAATCCACAGGGATTTCACAGGTCGGCTCAGCCATGGCGCAACTCGACCAGATGACCCAGCAAAACGCAAGCATGGTGGAGCAAAGCAGTGCCGCCGCGAACAGCATGGGTGATCAGGCGCAGCGGCTGCTCGACGCGGTGAAAGTGTTCTCGGTGTAAGCAGGTCTAAAGCACCCGCCCAGACAATGACGCTCATGAATCCCGACGTTTCCCAGACTCCCGCTACGCACACGCACCCGTATCAAAGTGCTGTCGGCTGGAGTTTGCTTACATTGGCCGCCCCCCTCCTTTGGAGGGTGTCTGAGCCCACACGCCAACCGCAGGTGAACCCACAAGGTTTTTTACTTTTTCACACCACCGTAGAAATTTTTGCCGTGGTGGTGGCGCTGCTGATTTTCATCACCGGGTATCGCGCGATTTTGTCGATCCGCAAAAACGCCGTGGTGTTGCTGGGCATTATGTTTTTGGGCGTGGGATTGCTCGATTTTTTGCACCTGATGAGCTACGTGGGTATGCCCGATGCCATCACCCCCAACAGCGCGCATAAATCCATCTTCTTCTGGCTGTCCGCCCGCCTGCTTGGCGCGGGAGCGCTACTGCTGTACGTGTGGTTACGCACGGTCTCGGAGGTCAGCACCGGGCGCAAACGCATCGCACTGGTCTTGATGCTGGGGGTGGTCGGCCTGGTGGGGGCGGTGGGTTTGCTGTGGCCTGAACGTGTGCCCGCGTTGTTTATACCGGGAGTGGGCCTGACCGCGCTGAAAATTGGCCTGGAGTGGCTTGTGATCGCCCTCCATCTGGCCACAGTGACGATACTGTGGCAACGCCGCCAGGAACTGCAGCGTGAGTGTGTCATGGCGTTGATTTTTGCCGCAGCTTTGTCTGCGGTGTCCGAATTGTTTTTCACGCTGCTGGGCATCGTTGACACAGACGCGGCCAAGGTCATTGGACACGTTTACAAAGTAGCTGCTTACCTGTATTTGTTTCATGCCACGTTCAACGAAGCCCTGCAACGCCCGCTGGAGCGACTGGAAGTGCAGCATTTGCGCGAAAAAATGATTTTGAACGCGGCCCCCGATGGTATTTTGTGGGTTGACAGCAGTGGCAAGATTTTGATGGCCAACCCAGTCATGGAAACCCTCTCAGGCTACACCCCTGAAGAGCTGACCCATCAAAATGTCGACATTTTTTTACCCGAGCATTTGCGCAAGCGCCACGCTGAGTCCATGCGGAGTCATTTCACGGCTCCCAACGTCAGAAGCATGGGCTTGATGGACTTGAAACTGGTGCGCCGTGATGGCCGGATTTTGCCGGTGGATATTGCGCTGGGCCATTGGGAAGATGAAGGTCAGGCTTATGCCATTGCCTATATCCGGGACTTGACTGAGCGTAAACAGTTTGAGGACTCGCTCAAGTACCAGGCCACTCATGATGAGTTGACTGGCCTGCCCAACCGCTGGCTGTTTCGCCTGCAACTTGACCAGGCGCTGGCCCGCGCAGCCCGCAGCCAGCGGCATGTGTCGGTACTGTTCATTGATCTGGACTATTTCAAGGCCATCAACGACAGCTTTGGCCACAGCACCGGGGACGCCCTGCTGGTGCAAGCCAGCCAGCGCATGCGCAGTGTGCTGCGGGAAAACGACACCATGGCCCGCCAGGGTGGCGACGAATTTGCCGTGTTGCTGGCCGACTTGGCCACACCCGAAGAGGCTCATGGTGTCGCCCGCAAGCTACTGGCATCGTTGCAGGCCGCCTACCCGTTACAGGGCCAGGACGTGTATTCGGGGGCCAGCATCGGGCTGGCGTTTTACCCGCACGATGCCCAAACCAGCGAAACCCTGTTGCGCTACGCCGACATGGCCATGTACCAGGCCAAAACCAACGGACGTGGCTCCTACGCCTGTTATGCGCGGGAGATGGATCAACTGGCGCATGACAACATGCAGTTGCATACCTACCTGAAAGAGGCCATTGCGCAGAAAAGTTTGCAACTGCATTACCAGCCTCAAGTGGATGTAGACACCGGCAAGATCATTGGTGCCGAGGCCTTGTTGCGCTGGTTTGACCCGGTGTTGGGCCACATCTCACCGGCCCGGTTTATTCCAGTCGCTGAAGCCACTGGCCTGATCCTGCCCCTGTCGGAATGGGTGCTGGAAACCGCTTGCCTGCAAATTGCCGCCTGGGCACAAGCGGGTACGCCTTTGCATGTGGCCGTCAATTTTTCAGCGCAGCAGTTTCGTCAAACCGATTTGGCTGCGCAAGTCAGTGACGCCCTGGCGCGTACCGGTGCACTGGCACAGTGGCTTGACATTGAAGTCACCGAATCCATGGCCATGGAGCAGCCCGAACAAGCACGCTCGCAGCTTGAGGCCCTGGTGGCCATGGGTTGCCGCGTGGCGCTGGATGATTTTGGTACCGGCTATTCATCACTGGCTTACCTCAAAATGCTGCCGATTCACAAACTCAAGATTGACAAGAGTTTCATGGATGGTGTGCCCGGTGATGCCAGTGATGCGGCCATTTCACGGGCCATCATTGCATTGGCCAAGAGCCTGGGCATAGCGTTGATTGCCGAAGGGGTTGAAACCGATGCCCAACTGGCCTTTTTGCGCCAATATGGTTGTGAAACCTACCAGGGCTGGCTGTTTGCCAAGGCCATGCCCGCCGCAGATTTAAGCAAACTGCTGCGCAGCCAGTCGGACTTGATGACTCTTTGAGAGCTTGGGGCACTGGGAGAATTCTGTGGCGAGGCCTAAACTTCACGTTTTTTTAAGGCCTACAAGTGGTCCACGCAACCCCTGGTTGCCGCCCGTGAACGGTTACCGGCATCTGGACGAAGTGGTCGCCTGGAACCAGAGCGTGCACGACGCGGTGTACGCTGAGCTACGCAAGGAGCGTTTGCCGATTCTGCTTGGGGGCGACCATTGCCTGGGCCTGGGTTCGATCAGCGCCGTGGCCCGCCACTGCCGCGACATGGGCAAAAAACTGCGCGTGTTGTGGCTCGATGCCCATGCCGACTTCAACACCCACACACTCACCCCCAGCGGCAACATCCACGGCATGCCGGTGGCTTGCCTGTGTGGTTATGGGCCCGATGTGTTGACCCAGATCGGCGGCCAGGTGCCCGCTATCGATGCCAAATGGGTACGCCAGATTGGTATTCGCAGTGTCGATGCAGGCGAAAAACGCCTGGTGCATGAAGCGGGCCTGGAAGTGTTTGACATGCGCTACATCGACGAAATGGGCATGCGCGCGGCCATGGAGCTGGCACTGGCACTGGTCGATGCCAACACCCACTTGCATGTGAGTTTTGATGTCGACTTTCTCGACCCCGACATTGCCCCCGGTGTCGGCACCACGGTGCGCGGCGGCCCGACTTACCGGGAAGCACAACTCTGCATGGAGATGATTGCCGACACCGGCCGGTTGGCTTCGCTGGACGTGATGGAACTCAACCCGGCCTTTGACGTGCGCAACAAAACCGCCGAGGTGGCGGTGGATTTGATCGAGTCGCTGTTTGGCAAAAGTACCTTGATGCGCAAGAAAAATTAACGGATTCTCAGCACAGCGTGCAGGGTCTGAGAGTGCACGGCCAAAGCGCATAATTTCAGCGTCCTTGATTTTCGGTATCTGTTCATGCCTCCATCTGAATCCCCTTTGCTTCACCGCTTGAAGGGCTGGCAATTCAATCTGCTGGTGATTGTGGTCACCGTGCTGCTCACAGATGTGGTTGTCGTTGCCGTGCAATGGCTGCTGCTGGGTCAACTGCGGCCAGACACCTTGAAGATCAGCACCCTGTCCGGGCTGATCATTGCCACCTTGGTGGTTCATGCCGTAACCAAATTACGCACCCAGATGATCAAAAGCCATCGACGCAGGCAGACTGAAATTGAACTCACTGCGCTCAACGTCCGTTTGGCAGAGAGCAATCTGTTTCTGACCACGTTGATGGAAGCCATTCCGATTCCGATTTTTTACAAAGATTCGCAGGGCCTGTACCTGGGATTCAACAAGGCCTATGAAGATTTTCTGGGCCGCAAACGCGAAGACCTCATTGGTAAAAGCGTTTTTGACATCGCTCCCGATGACCTGGCAGAGATTTACCACGCGCAAGATCTGAAGCTGATGGCACAACGGGGTACCCAGATTTATGAAACCGAAGTGAAAGATGGCCAAGGCCAGATGCACACGGTGATATTTCACAAAGCGGCTTTTGTCGACGCGGCGGGAGTCACACGCGGCCTGATCGGTGGCATTCTGGACATCACCAGCCGCAAACAAGCCGAGCAGGCCCTCAAGGAGAGTGAACAGCGCACCCATTCACTTTACGCCCTGCTGCGCCGTGTGGCTGACAACGTGCCCGACATGATCTGGGCCAAAGACCCTGACAAACGCTACCTGTTTGCCAACAAGGCGTTTTGCGAGCAACTGCTCAACGCGCGTGACACGGATGAGCCCATTGGCAAGGACGACCTGTTTTTTGCCCTGCGCGAACGCCGCCGGCATCCTGATAACCCACAGTGGCACACCTTTGGCGAACCCTGTCAAAAAACCGATGAAATCACCCTGGCTCAAAGTGACACCCTGCAGTTTGACGAGTTGGGCTATGCACAAGGCAAACCCCTGGCACTGGCCGTGCGCAAGGCACCCTTGCTGAATGAAAGTGGCGTCGTCATCGGTGTGGTGGGTTCGGCGCGAGATGTCACCGCCGAGCGCGAAGCGCAAGAAAAATTGGAAGTGTCGGCGCTGGTGCTGGCCAACAGCAGTGAGGCCTTGCTGCTGGCCGATGCCGACAACTGCATTGTGGACATCAACCCAGCCTTTACCCTTCTCACCGGCTACACGCATGAAGAAGTCGTCGGGAAAAATCCCCGGATTCTGCGCTCCAACCGGCATGATGCTGACTTCTACCGCGCCATGTGGGCCCAGATTGAAGCCACCGGCCGCTGGCAGGGCGAGATATGGAACCGCAAGAAAAATGGCGAGGCGTTTGCCGAGTGGCTCACCATCAACACCCTCTACCATGACGACGGCAGCGTGCACCGCCGAGTCGGCTTGTTCAGCGACATCACCGACAAAAAACGTTCCGAAGAATTGATCTGGGCGCATGCTCCTTGACCGCTTGAGTCACGATCTGAAAAAGGCCCACCGGGGCGGTTTCAAGCTGGCGCTGATGTTCATTGACCTGGATCGCTTCAAGGAGGTCAACGACACGCTGGGCCACCATATGGGCGATATGTTGCTGGTTGAAGCGTCCCAGCGTATTGTTGGCTGCATCCGCGAATCCGACACCGTGGCGCGCCTGGGCGGTGACGAGTTCACCGTGATTCTGGCGGATCTGACCGACACCTGCGGCATTGAGCGTATTGCCTCCGACATTCTGGCCGCATTAACCGCGCCGTTCACCTTGCTGACCGAACGTGCGTTTGTCTCTGCCAGCATTGGCATCACGCTCTACCCCGATGACGCAGTCCATCTGGAAGACCTGTTGAAAAATGCCGATCAGGCCATGTACGTGTCCAAAGCCAATGGTCGCAACTGCCTGAGCTACTTCACTCGCGCCATGCAGGATGCGGCCCTGCACCGCATGCATTTGCTGGCCGATCTGCGCTTGGCCATGGAACAGCATCAGTTTGAACTGCACTACCAGCCGATTTTGGATTTGTCCACCCTCCAGATTCACAAAGCCGAAGCCCTGCTGCGCTGGACGCACCCGGTACGGGGCGCAGTTGGCCCGGCAGAATTCATCCCCCTGGCGGAAGAATCCGGTCTGATTCATGCGCTGGGCAACTGGGTGTTTGCCCAGGCCATGGCCCAGGCCAAAACCTGGCGCGAGCAGATCGACCCGGATTTTCAGATCAGTGTCAACCTGTCACCCGTGCAGCTTCAGTCGGGCGCAGAGCGTTTGCAATGGCAACACCATTTGCAGTCGGCCCAGCTTGGCGGCGCTGCGGTGGTGCTGGAGATTACCGAAGGCTTGCTGCTGGAAAAGTCGGCCCACATCAGCGCCGAACTGCTGGCCTACCGCGACGCGGGCATTCAGGTTGCCATTGACGACTTTGGCACCGGCTATTCCGCCCTGTCTTACCTGAAGCAAATGGACATTGATTTCCTCAAAATCGATCAATCCTTCGTGCGTAATCTTGACACCGATGCCAGCAACCACGCCTTGTGCGAAGCCATTGTGGTGATGGCCCACAAGCTCGGCCTGAAGGTGATTGCGGAAGGTGTTGAAACCATCGCGCAACGCGACTTGCTGCAGGCCATGGGATGCGACTGTGCACAGGGCTATTTGTTTTCCAAAGCCCTGTCGGCCAAAGAATTTGAGACCCTGCTGGCGACCACCGCCCAGCCTGTGCGCTGATCAAGTTAACATCCACCTGGGCCAGCCTTTCTGCTGGCCACGTCGCTCGGACGGTTCCGGGCGCTTACGTGAAAGTTCAACATGACTGCATCCTCCGCAGGCAAGCGCCGTTTTGCGCGCATTGACCGCCTTCCCCCTTACGTTTTCAACATCACCGCCGAGCTGAAACTCGCCGCACGCCGCCGTGGCGAAGACATCATCGACATGAGCATGGGCAACCCCGACGGGGCCACGCCAGCGCACATCGTGGCCAAGCTCACCGAGGTGGCGCAACGCCCCGACACCCACGGCTATTCGGCCAGCAAAGGCATCCCGCGCCTGCGCCGCGCCATCAGCCACTGGTACAAGGAGCGCTACGCG
>VIKI01000264.1 GCA_008080595.1 Comamonadaceae bacterium | reverse complement strand
GAGCCGGAACAGGGCATGCTGGCCGCCTGCGCCGAGCTGGGCACCAGCTTTGTCGCTTACAGCCCGCTGGGCCGCGCCTTTCTCACCGGCACGCTCGACACGGCCAAGCTCGCCGCAAATGACTTCCGCCAACACCTGCCGCGCTTCAAGGGCGAGGCACAAGCCGCCAATGCGCTGCTGGTGGAAGGCCTGCACCACTTTGCCACGGCACGCGGCATGAGCAACGCCCAGGTGGCACTGGCTTGGCTGCTGTGCAAACACCCGCACGTGCTGCCCATTCCCGGCACCCGGCGCAGGCATTACCTGGAACAAAACGCGGCAGCCTCAAGCACCCCGTTGTCCGCCCAGGACATGGCCGAACTTGACACGCTCTTCGCGCCCGAGCGGGTGGCGGGCGAGCGTTACACACCGGCGGGCATGGTGGGGATTGAGTAAAAACTTCCTGATCCACCGGATAAGTCGATTGGCACAAATGCCTGCATATTCGGATGTTGTAGGAGCGTCGGCAGGCGCGAATATCGGCCCACAATTTTTGTGGACAAGTCTGGGGAGCAGCCGCAGGAAAAGTCGGCAAACCCAGCGTTCATGCGGGTTGGCAGACACTGCCTGCCAAACAGGCAGGCGTGAATTATGGCGGGCTTAACTCTCTTCGACTTTGCGCTGATTCAGCGGCTGTACCGGACGTGCATTCATTTTGTAGAGTTTTCGGAAAGCCTCCAGCTGCTCTTTTGAAATCTCAACGCGCTGCTTCAAAATTTGCCACTGCACATTCTCGGTACACGGGGGTGTGGTCAAAGAGCCCATGAACTTGTAATAACCCTTGTAGGCAGGCAACAGGTCGGAAACATTGAAAGCGTTTGACAAGTGAGCGGTTTGACCATTGGCCGGGAGCTTGGCAAACAGCTCCTTGAGCGCCTGGTTTTCGTCACCCAGCTCAAACAAGACCGCCACCACGGCCAGGTTTCCCGCCGCACTTTTGTGCACCAGGTGAGCCACCATGGGGTAAGCCACACCGCGAATTTTTTCCTCGCTGGGGGTGTGAAAGTGGAACTGCGCTAGCTTGAACTCAGTGCCATCAAGCCTGAACCCGCCCGCACTGGGCAAATTGATTTGCACCGTGTGACCGTTGTTGACCACTTCTGCGCTGCTTGCGGTGTAAGCGAATTCAATCGGAGCAGGTTTGCCGCTGCCCTGCCCCTGAATATCCACCGGTGACTGTTGTTTGCCCAGTCTGCAAAGTGAGAAACCAGGCTCCAGATTGCCCCAATTTGCAGGAGCCCCTTCGCCCGAATAACTCCAGTGTTTTGCGCCATGGCTGCCGTGTTGATCAGTGGCCTTCGCCGCATGGTCGGCGGCGTGGCTCCCCAGGGTTGTGATGGCAAGCAGGCCAGCGCATAACAGGCTGATTTTTGAGAAGCGAATGTTCATTTGAAAGCCCCTTTTTGAACAGTAGACGGGCGTGCATTATTGCGCCAGTCGGAGCCTGGCGGTCATGCCGCTGACACATCCGCTTTCAACAATCCGGGCTTCACTCACTACCCGGAGAGTCTTCCCATGGATCGTCGCCAATTCCTCAATACCACCAGCGTGCTGGGCAGCGCGGCCCTGGCTGCGCCTTACGCGCTGGCCCAACCGGCCCCGGCCCTCATCACCCGCGATGCCCAGCGCCCACAAATGGCCCACGGCATTCAAAGCGGCGACCCGCAGGCTGATCGCGCCATCATCTGGACCCGCAGCGACCGCCCGGCCCGCCTGTGGCTGGACTGGTCGACCAGTGCCAGCATGACCAACGCCACCCGGGTGCGCGGGCCGTACCTGCTGGAAGACAGTGACTTCACCGGCCGTGTCGACCTGAGCGCCCTGCCCGCCGGGCAAGAAATCTTTTACCGCGTGGTGCTGCAAGACCTGCACAACGAGCGCGTGCTCTCTGAAGCCCTGCCCGGCCACCTGCGCCTACCTGCCGCCCAGCACGGCAAAGCCACGCGCAACGTGCGCTTCACCTGGAGCGGCGACACCGCCGGCCAGGGCTGGGGCATCAACGAAGCCTGGGGTGGCATGAAAATTTACGAGCAAATGCGCAAAGTCAACCCCGACTTCTTCTTGCACAGCGGTGATGCCATTTATGCCGACGGCCCGATCTCGGCCCAGGTCAAGCTGCCCGATGGCACGTTCTGGAACAACGTGGTCACCGAAGAGGTGAGCAAAGTGGCCGAAACCTTGCACGAATTCCGTGGCCGCTACCGCTACAACCTGATGGATGCCAACGTGCGCCGCATGGCCGCCGAGGTGCCGCAAATCTGGCAGTGGGACGACCACGAGGTCTGCAACAACTGGTCTGACAGCAAAGACCTGAGTGCAGACGCACGCTACACCGAGAAAAACGTGCCGCTGCTGACCGCCCGCGCCACCAAAGCTTTTCTGGAATTCGCACCACTGCGCCGCACCGCCGATACCGAGAGCCAGCGCATCTACCGGCACCTGCCCCAAGGCCCGCTGCTGGACATGTTTGTGGTCGACATGCGCAGCTACCGTGGCCCCAACACCCACAACATGCAAACCAGCGAGACCGAGGAAAGCGCCTTCATGGGCCGCCCGCAAATTGCCTGGCTGCTTGACGGCCTGAAACGCTCCAAAGCCACCTGGAAAGTGATTGCCGCCGACATGCCGATCAGCCTGCACGTGGGCGACGGCAAAGATGCCGAGGGCCGCGACCGCTGGGAAGCCAGCGCCAATGGGGAAGACGGCGCGCCACGGGGCCGCGAGATCGAAATCGCCCGCCTGCTGCGCGAGATCAAGCACGCGGGCATCCAGAACGTGGTCTGGCTGACTGCGGATGTGCACTACACAGCCGCCCACTACTTTGACCCGGCCAAGGCCCAGTTCAGCGACTTTTCTCCGTTCTGGGAATTCGTCTCCGGCCCGCTCAATGCCGGCGGCTTTGGCCCCAACAAGGCTGATGCCACCTTTGGCATGCAAGTGGTCTACCAAAAGGCCCCCAACGAGGTCAACGCCCCGCCCACCAACGGCATGCAGTTCTTTGGTCAGGTCGACATTGATGCCAAAACCAAAGCCATGACGGTGACGCTGAAAGACCTGGTGGGTGATTCCCTGTACACCAAGACACTGGCCCCGCACCGGGCTTGATTCGCGCCCAAACCGTAGCCCACAAATTTTGTGGACAAGTCTGGTGAGCACGATAGGGGGAAGTCGCCAAACCCAGCATTCATGCGGGTTTCCACGGGCTGCCTAAAAAACAGGCAGCCCATGGGCAAGTAGCTGATAGATTTTCAACACACTTCAATATTGATAGCTGTATGCGCATACTACACAATGGCTACAGCCATATTTGATTTATTTTTTGGATTCACAATGCATTGTTGCAGTGCTTTGTGCTAAGCCGTTTGGGCATCGATGAGGAACGTCCACAATTTCTGTGGACAAGTTTGTGGACTAAGCCCAGAACAAGCCGCCAAAGCCAGCATTCATGCGGGTTCTGAGGCACTGCCTGCCAAACAGGCAGGCAGCGGTTAGCGATGGAAAAACGCCCTGCTGCTGACTCAGGGCGCACGCAGTTCGGGCACATCGGTTGCCCGCCAGTCGCGCGGTAACCAGGGCCAGGGCTGGGGTGTTTCACCCATGTCGCGGTAGCGCAGTTGATCCAGTAGCGGGCCATCCCCACGCCACAGACCACGCGGGTCTTGGCGGAAGTCCAGGGCGTACCAGTTGCCGGGTTCGCGGGGGCCGGGTACCTGATTGGAGTTGAGCAGGCTTGGGCGAGGCTGTTCGCCGGCCTCCATGCGCAGTTGCTCTTTGCCATCTACGGTCCATAGCCGAACTGTGTTGTCATCACCCGCGATGACCAGGGTCTTGCCGTCTGCGCTCCAGGCCACGCTCCTAACACTGCCTTGATGCCCCTCGAGGATATGCAGCAGCTTGCCGCTGGCCGCATCCCACAGCCGTACCGTGCTACCAGAACCCACCGCCAAATTCTTGCCATCCACGCTCCAGGCAACGCTCCTAACATAGCCTTGATGCCATTCGAGGGTACGCAGTAGCTTGCCATTGGCCCCATCCCACAGCTGCACCGTGCCACTATCACTCGCACTGGCCAGTGTTTTACCGTCCGTGCTCCATGCCACGCTACAGATTGCCGCTGGCCCCATCCCACAGCCGCACTGTGACATTACTGGCACTGGCCAGGGTCTTACCGTCCGAACTCCAGGCAACGCTCCTAACATAACCTTGATGCCCCTCAAGGGTGCGCAGCAGCTTGCCGCTGGCCCCATCCCACAGCCGCACCGTGTGGTCATAACTCGCGCTGGCCAGGGTCTTGCCGTCCGCGCTCCAAGCCACGCTCAAGACTGAACGTTGATGCCCTTCGAGCGTGCGCAGCAGCTTGCCGCTGGCCCCCCCCCACAGCCGCACCGTATTGTCATCACCTGCGCTAGCCAGGGTCTTACCGTCCGCGCTCCAGGCCACGGTCAGGACAAAGTCTTGATGCTCTTCAAAAGTGCGCAGCAGCTTGCCGCTGGCCCCATCCCACAGCCGTACCGTCTTGTCAGAACCCGCACTGGCCAGGGTCTTGCCGTCCACGCTCCAGGCAACGCAAAGGACAAAGCCTTGATGCCTTTCGAGGGTGCGCAGCAGTTTGCCGGAGGACTCATCCCACAGCAGTACCGTCTTGCCAGAACCCGCACTGGCCAGGGTCTTGCCATCCGCGCTCCAGGCCACGCTCCAGACTGTGCCTTGATGCCCTTC
>VIKI01000022.1 GCA_008080595.1 Comamonadaceae bacterium | reverse complement strand
CCGATCCAGGCCACGTCTTCCCCGCTGAGCATGGTGGTGCAGCCGTGGGCCACCTGGGTTTGCACCGCTTGCACCACGGCGGGCGGCGCGTGGCCAAACATGGCCCCGGTGTCGCCCAGGCAAAAATCCACGTAGCGGTGGCCGTCGGCATCGGTCAGGTGTGCGCCTTGGGCGCTGACCACTTGCAAGGCAAACGGGGTTGACCAGTCGCTCATCCAATGCAGTGGCACACCAAACAGCCAGTGCGGGGCTGCGGCTTGCGCCAGCGCTTGTGACTGGGGGTGTGTGGTGATGAACTGCGAGCGCTGCTGTTGCGCCAGGGTGTTGCGGGGGGATGCGGAGTTTGTAAGCATTTTGAGGCTCTAGTGCTTGTACTGATTGCGCAAACAGCTCTGTTTTTAGGAGCAATTGAATGGCGGTTGAGATGCGCTAGTGTGGTGTTGCACGCTTGGCGGCACATTTAAAACCGATGGATTTTGGGTCAGGGCTAGGCGCAAACCACAGCGATACCCGTAGGTATCGCGCGGATTTGCAACGCCGCCATGGCCCAAAAGACGCGGTTTTAAGTGCCGGATAGCGTGAAACACCACACTAGGGCTTTAGTCCACGCCCAGCAGTTGGGCCAGGGCGGCGGTGTCCATGGCACCGTTGTGGCTGACCACCTCGCCCGTGCGGCGGTTTTTGGCCAGCACAAAGGGCACGGAATCCACGCCCAGGCTGGTCAGCAGGGCGGTGTTTTTCTTGACGCTGTCCACCATCTCGTCCGAAGGCGCAGAGGCCGACATGCCACCGGTGCCCGCCAGCAGCGATTGTTCATGCGCGGCCATGGTTTCCAGCGGGTTGGTGGCAGTCAACAGGGCGGCGGCCTGGGGCAGGCTCTTGCCCTGGTTGAAGGCAATCGGAATCCAGACAAATTTCACCTTGTTGTGCAGCGGCAGCGAGGCTTGCCACAGGTGACCGCAGGCGACCAAAGACAACACCAGTGCGGTGCTCAGGCAAAGGGACAAGGCGGCAGATTTCACGGGGTGTCTTTCTCAAAAATGGATGTAGTCCCCATTTTGGCAGTGAATTCAATGGGGCAGGTCAAGACCCTGTAGACCCTCCATTGGAGCCTCAAAGCGCGGACAGTATGTTGCCTTGTTGCTTGAGGTCGGCCGCGTAAATTTCAAAATAGCCACACCCGAAGCTGCGGCCCCTGAGTACCGCGCTGCCAACCTTGTCTCCCAGTGGACTGACCATTTGAAACCCGCACCAGTCGCGCCCGAGGGCACTGGTGGCAAAGGCGATGCCGGTGACTGAGCTTGATGTCGGCGCGGTGTCTGACAAAAATTCGGCAAACGGCCCGATCTTCACGTTTTGCGCAATGGTCTTGAACAGATCAACCGGCAGGTTCGCGCCGTAGCCATTCGCGCTCAGCTGGACTTCAAGGTTTTTATAGGTATTCGGGAAAGCCTGGCTATAAAAGTCGGCTACCTGAGTCCAGGCGCTGACAAGTTGTGCATACGTCACATCCGGCGGCAGCTCGGGGTAGCGCGGCCCGCACAGCGTGCCCGCCGGCCCGCAGAGGGTGACCAAGGCCACGGTGGTGTTGTTGCCATAGCGTTCACCGATCACCTTCACCCGCTCCTTCCAGAGCGTCAAAAAGCTTGGATCGGCCGGATGAATCAAGGTGTTGCCCTGGCTCGTCACCCACATCCTGACACCATCGCCTGCGACCCAGTCAGGAATCGAATTCTTTCCGGTAAAGACCCCCAGAGTGATTTTTTTGCCGTGACTGCGCGCCAGTGCAATATCGCTATCGAGTTTGCTGAAGTCGAACTTGCCTTTGACTGGCTCGATGTTGGCCCAGGAAACGTAGGATGTCATTCCTGCGACGTAGGAAAGACTGAGCAAGGTTTCCTTTTCTGCATCCGAGGTGGTCAGCCCGGTCATGGCAAATATCCCTGTCGGCTTGGATACCGCCTGTAGCGTTGGCGTTGGCGTTGACGTTGGCGTTGACGTTGGCGTTGGCGTTGACGCTGTTGTTGGTATCGGCATGACCGTGCCACCACCACCACAGCCGTTGAGAGTGAATACACCGCACAGCAGCAGATAAGCACCGCAGTTGCACACATTTTGGAAAGTGCTTGGCACTGTTCGGTCAGAGCGATCACGCATTGGTGTGCCTCGGGTTGGAATCTCTGGTAGCCTCTTCAAAGATTTGAAAAGTTCAGATTAATCTTAATACAGATCAAGTTTTTCATCGCATGCTTGCTCGAATGACTGCACTACGACGCGCTTCTAAAATCAGCACATGACCTCCCCCTAAAAAGCACTGTTTGCCGCGATGCCGCCTGAAGCAAGCGCCGTCGCAAAACGGTTGCGCTTGCCGATTGGCATCCAGATTTTTCGCGAAATCAGTGAGGAAGGTCATTACTACGTGGACAAGACTGGCCTGGCCTTGGATTCGGCTACACCGACCACGATGTGGACACGGTGTTTGCGCCCGAGCTGCCTGGGCTGAACCGCGCACAGATTCGCCAGTGGTACAACGGCTACAACTGGCTGGGTGAGTCGGTCTATAACCCGTTGGGCCTGCTGAAATTGTTTGACACGCGGCAAATCATGCCGCACTGGTTTGAGACCGGCACGCCCAGCTTCTTGATCAAACTGCTGCAACAACGCCAGCAATTCACCCCCGATCTGGGGCGCATTGTGGCCAGCGAGACGCTGCTGTCCACCTTTGATGTGGACAACATCCCGGTGGAGGCGCTGCTGTTTCAGGCGGGCTACCTGACCATCGCACAGGTTCAAGAAATGCCCGGGCGAATGCAGTTGACCCTCAAGTTCCCCAACTTGGAGGTGCAATCTGCGCTCAACAACAGCCTCTTGCATAGCCTGATTGGCAGCAACACCATCAGACCCCAGCAGCTTTGGCCGCATCGACATGAGCGTGCTGTTTGCCGGTCAGGTGTTTCTGTTTGAGTTCAATGTGGTGGAGCTGGCCCCACAGGGCTGGGCCTTGCAGCAGATCAAGACCATGGGCTACGCCGACAAATACCAGAGCCGGGGTGAACCGATTCACCTGGTGGGTGTCGAGTTCAGCAAAGCCAGCCGCAATATTGTCGGGTTTGAGGTGGAAACGATCAGTCCTTGAACACGGGCTGGCGTTTGCCCATGTTGGCCATCATGGCTTCCTGCAAGTCATTGCTCATCAACATGGCTGCGTTCCATGTGGCGATGTAGTTCAGGCCGTCGGCCACCGTGTGGTCACGGGCGTAGTTGATCATTTCTTTCACGCCACGAACCGCCAGCGGGGACTTGGCGGCAATGCTGGTGGCCAGTTCTCGCACCCCGGCTTGCAAGGCTTCACGCGAATCAAACACGCGGTTCACCAGGCGCATGTCCAAGGCTTCGGCGGCGCTGAATTTGCGCCCGGTGTAGGCCAGCTCACGCGCCATGCCTTCACCAATCAGCTTCGGTAAGCGCTGCAAGGTGCCTACGTCGGCGGTCATGCCGATGTCGATTTCCTTGATGCTGAAGCTGGCATCAACCGAGCAGTAGCGCATGTCCGCGCAGGTGATCAGGTCAATGCCACCGCCGATGCAGGCACCGTGCACGGCAGCCAGCACCGGCTTGCGGCAGCGCTCCAGACTGGTGAGCGTGTCTTGCAAATCCAGAATCACCTGGCGCAGGTTTTCGCGGGTGCGGGCTTCGCAGTCGTTCTGGATGGTGTCGCTCAGGCCCATCATCATTTGCAAGTCGATGCCGCTGGTGAACAGCTTGCCCTCGCCTTGCAGAATGGCCACCCGCGCCTCGGGTGTGCGGTCAACCCATTGGAAGGCCTGGCGCAGCTCGTGCCACATGGCCAGGTTCATGGCGTTGGCTTTGTCGGGGCGGTTGAGGGTGATGGTGGCGATGTGGTCGGACAGGCTGACCGTCAATGCGGTGTAGCCAGAATCGCTCTTGTTTTGAGAGCTGCTTGCGCTTGATGTACCTGCGCTAGAGGTCGATTTGGCTTGTAAATCCTCAGGCGATGGGCTGCTGGCCAGTGCCACAGCCAATTCCAGCCCTTGTTTGATGGCGCGTTTGGCATCGAGTTCTTCGGCTTTGTCAGCACCACCAATCAGGTGCACCGTCACGCCTGCGGCTTGCAGGTCGGCTTGTAATTCGCGCTGCGGTTCCTGCCCGGCGCAGAGCACCACGTTGTCCACGGCCAAGGTCATCTCACGATCCCCCACGGTGATGTGCAGGCCTTCATCGTCAATGCGGCGGTAGGTCACGCCTGAGAGCATGTCGACCTGGCGGTTTTTCAGCGAGGTGCGGTGAATCCAGCCGGTGGTTTTGCCCAAACCGTCGCCGACCTTGTTGGCCTTGCGTTGCAGCAGGGTGAGCTTGCGCGGGGCTTTTTCAATGATGGCCTCTTTGAGGCCACCGCGCTCGGCGTAGGTGGTGTCCACACCCCATTCGGCAAAAAACTTGATCGGGCTCTGGCTGGGGCTCACCCCTTCGTGCATCAGGAATTCGGCGGTATCAAAGCCGATGCCACCCGCACCAATCAGCGCCACGGTTTTGCCCACCGGCTTTTTGTCGCGCAGCACGTCCAGGTAGCTCAGCACCTTGGGGTGGTGGATGCCGTCGATGGGTGGCGTGCGGGGCGTGATGCCGGTGGCCAGCACCACCTGCTGGTAGCCGGCTGCGGCCAAGTCCTGGGCGCTGACACGCTGGCCCAGCTTGAGCGTCACGCCGGTCAGCTCGATCTGCTTGCCGAAGTAGCGCAGCGTCTCAACAAACTCTTCCTTGCCCGGCACCTGTTTGGCCACGTTGAACTGGCCGCCAATCTCGCTGGCCGCGTCAAACAGCGTCACCTCAAAGCCGCATTGCGCTGCGGCGGTGGCAAAGCTCAAACCGGCTGGGCCTGCGCCCACTACGGCAATGCGTTCGCGGGTTTGGCGCTCGGGCAGGTTGATGAGTGTCTCGTGGCAAGCCCGTGGGTTGACCAGGCAGGAGGTGATCTTGCCGCCAAAGGTGTGATCCAGGCAGGCCTGGTTGCAGCCGATGCAGGTGTTGATCTCGTTCGCTTTGCCTGCTGCCGCCTTCTGCACAAACAGGGGGTCGGCCAAAAAGGGCCGCGCCATCGACACCATGTCGCAAAAACCGTCGGCCAGCAGCTGTTCAGCCACCTCGGGCGTGTTGATGCGGTTGGTGGCCACCAGCGGAATATTCACCTTGCCCTTGAGCTGCTTCGTCACCCAGGCCCAGGCGGCACGCGGCACCTTGGTGGCAATGGTGGGGATACGCGCCTCATGCCAGCCAATGCCGGTGTTGATGATGCTGGCTCCGGCGGCTTCGATGGCTTGGGCGAGTTCAACCACCTCTTCCAGCGTGGAGCCACCTTCGACCAGATCGAGCATCGACAAGCGGAAGATGATGATGAAGTTGGGGCCGACTTTTTCGCGGGTGCGGCGCACGATATCGACCGGAAAGCGGATGCGGTTGGTGTAGCTGCCGCCCCATTCGTCATCGCGCTGGTTGGTGCGGGCGGCGATGAATTCGTTGATCAGGTAGCCTTCGGAGCCCATGATTTCCACGCCGTCATAACCGGCGCTTTGCGCCAGCTCGGCACAGCGGGCGTAGTCATCCACGGTCTGGTAGACCTCTTCGGTGCTGAGTGCCTGGGGCTTGAGTGGGTTGATCGGGGCCTTCAGTGCGCTGGGGGCCACCAGGTTCTCGTGGTAGGCGTAACGGCCAAAGTGCAGAATTTGCATGGCGATCTTGCCACCGGCCTGGTGCACCGCATCGGTCACCGGCTTGTGTTTGGCGGCATCTTCGGGCGTGGTCATGCGCGCGCCACCGGGCATCGGGCGGCCCCGGTCATTGGGCGCAATGCCGCCGGTGACGATCAGGCCCACGCCGCCCTTGGCGCGCTCGGCGTAAAACGCCGCCATGCGGGCAAAACCGTCTTTCACCTCTTCCAGCCCGACGTGCATCGAGCCCATCAACACCCGGTTGGGCAGGGTGGTAAAGCCAAGGTTTAACGGTTCAAGCAGATGTGGATAGGGGGCCATGACGGGTGTCCTCAAGATGTTTGTAGATAGGGGTGAACGGGCGGGCTCGGATGTCTCGCGGGTCACTATGCAACCAGTTGCGCAGTTTAGGAGAACTCAAAAAATTATGCAACCAGTTGCATAGAGTGTTTTCCCCAATTAGACTTGTGCCATGTCCTTGTCCCACGCCCTGCTCACCTCGCTGATCGAAAAATCGTCTTCGGGCTATGACCTGGCGCGGCGCTTTGACAAGTCGATTGGCTTTTTCTGGCACGCCACGCACCAGCAGATTTACCGGGAACTGGGCCGCATGGAGGCCGCAGGTTGGATTGAATCGAGCAGCGCCCCCGATGCCGGCAAAACCCGCAAACGCATCTACCGCGTGCTGCCAGCCGGGCAGACCGAGCTGCTGCGCTGGGCCGCCGAGCCCGCACCGATGATGGATTTGCGCGACGAATTCATGGTGCGCCTGCGTGCCGATGCGGCGTTGGACGCGCTCGACTTGGCCCCGGAACTGCAGCGGCGCATCACCCTGCACGAAGAAAAACTGGCGCTGTACCGCGAGATCGAGCAGCGCGACTTTGCCGCGCCTGAGTTGTCCCGCGCGGCGCGCATTCACCACATGATCCTGAAAAAAGGGATTTTGTTTGAGCAGGCTTCGATTGGGTGGGGCCGGGAGATGCTTGAACTGCTATCGAAGGAGTAGCTTCTTGGGCATGTGTGCAGGGCTCGCTTAGTCGCGCAAAGCGGTGTTTCTGAGACCACTCCAAGCTGTGGAAAAACCACCTTGCGGTGGGGAAGTCGGTATACCTCTTGAGCCATGACGGGTTATCATCAGGCCAACTTTTATCGATTCACGGCAAGGCAAGACGCATCCGGTATCGACCTCATACACACCATGGCCCGCTACAACGCTCCTCTCGAAATTCATGTTCATGGTCAAGTGGCATTGCGCAGCAATGTGACTTTCCAGCAGCTCCAGGATGTTCTCAAACCGCTCTGGAAGTACGCCGGTGCTCGCTCTCTGTCTGATGCCACGGGCAGTTTTTATGAAGATGAACCCGGCATCAAATTCGATGCCCAAGAGCATTTGCTGCAAATGTGCTGGACGGTTGAGGGTGATGACGACTTTCGCCAGGCACTCGATGAGATGTGCATGAACCTCAACGAGGTGGCGCAAACCGGCTCAGCCATTGAGGTGACTTTCTATGACGCTGAGTTTGATGAAGAAGAAGAGGGTGACTCGCCCGATGCCGAGTCGCGTGACGATTTTGTGATTCTGTTTGTCGGGCCCGACCCGGCCTCCATCATGCAGGTGCAGCGTGATTTGCTGGTGCAGGATGTGGTGAGCCTGATGGAGCGCCACTTTGATGGTGCCGAGCTGGGCGGCGTGGTGGCGGCGGTTGACAACTTGTTCAGCCAGCGCTTTGATGATCTGGTGAATTCCTTGCAACTGGGCAAACCCCCTCGTGGTTCCGGTGGTGGTGGTGGCATGGGCCACGGGGGTGGTCGTAAGCCGCGCCATTTGCATTGATGGCAATGCGTAGCAGTTGGTTTTCGCAATGGTTTTTGGCGCTAAATAGGGTGGAAACAGGGAGTTAGAGCGCAAGACAGATAGCTTGAGGAAAAAAAGCAAATGCATATGCTCAAGAAAATCACGGTAAACCAGTTGCAATTGGGGATGCACCTCAAGGAATTTTGTGGCTCCTGGATGGATCACCCCTTCTGGCGCACGGGATTTGTACTGACCGATCCGACAGATCTGGATTTGATCCTGAAGAGCACGATCAAAGAAGTCTGGATTGATGTCAGTCTGGGGGATGATGTTCCTGAGGGTCAAGCGGCCATGTGTGAAGAAGCGCTGATCCCTGCTGAACAAGTCCAAAAGCTTGAGTTGCCAGTGGTTCCTCACCTGTTGCGAGACACCACACCGGTCTCTGCGGCTCAGGAAATTGAGCGTGCGGCACGTATTTGCCAGGAGTCCAAAGCCGCTGTGGTGTCCATGTTTGAAGAAGTGCGCATGGGTAATGCGGTCGACGTGGGCGGCGCTCGCCAGTTGGTGGAAGATATTTCGGACTCTGTGTCACGCAACCCCGGCGCATTGATCAGCCTGGCGCGCCTGAAGACGGCAGATCAGTACACCTACATGCATTCAGTAGCGGTGTGCGCCATGATGGTGGCACTGGCCAAGATGCTGGGGCTGGATGAGGCGCAAACACGTTTGTGTGGTATGGCCGGGTTGCTGCATGACCTGGGCAAGGTGGCCATGCCGATTGAGGTACTGAACAAGCCAGGGAAACTCTCCGATACCGAATTCACCATCATCCGCACCCACCCGGCTGAAGGGTTCAGAATGCTCAAGTTCAACGCGGATATCAACCCGGCAGTCATTGATGTGGTGTTACATCACCATGAAAGAATAGACGGCAATGGCTATCCGGATCGCTTGCGGGGTGACCAGATCAGCCTGTACGCCAAAATGAGCGCGGTGTGTGATGTGTACGATGCCATCACTTCCAACCGCCCTTACAAAGTGGGTTGGGATCCGGCCGAGTCTTTGCGACGGATGGCCGAGTGGGCCAAGGGGCACTTTGATCCCACGGTGTTTCAGGCTTTTGTGAAAAGCATGGGCATTTACCCGGTCGGGTCGCTGGTGCGGTTGAATACCGGCCGCATCGGGGTGGTGACCGAGCAATCTGCAGGCTCGCTGACCACCCCCATCGTCAAGGTGTTTTTCTCGACCAAATCCAACATGCGTATCACACCTTACATGTTGAACTTGTCCCTGCCTGGTTCTGCTGAAAAAATCTTTCAGCGTGAAGACCCTGACAAATGGAAGTTTCCTGACCTTAATGAAATGTGGTCGGGTCTCAGCAGCCCCGGGTGATCGGCATCTCTACCGGCTGCGGTTTGGCAGCGTATTTGCGCAGCTCCAGCTTGGCAATCGCATTGCGGTGCACCTCATCCGGGCCGTCGGCAAAACGCAGGGTGCGAGCGCAGGTGTAAGCATAGGCCAATGGAAAGTCGTCGCACATACCGGCCCCGCCAAAGGCTTGCATGGCCCAGTCGATCACCTCGCAGGCCATGCCGGGGGCAACCACCTTGATCATGGCAATTTCGTTTTTGGCAAACTTGTTGCCGGCCACGTCCATCATCCAGGCGGCTTTGAGGGTGAGCAGACGTGCCATGTCGATCTTGCAGCGGGCCTCGGCAATACGCTCTTGCGTCACGGTTTGCGCCGCAATCGGTTTGCCAAAAGCCACACGCTGGGTGGTGCGCTTGCACATCAGCTCCAGCGCCCGCTCGGCCAGGCCAATCAGCCGCATGCAGTGGTGAATGCGCCCGGGGCCGAGGCGGCCTTGGGCAATCTCAAAACCGCGGCCTTCGCCCAACAGAATACTGCTGGCCGGGACACGCACGTTTTTGTAGCTGATTTCCATGTGGCCATGCGGTGCATCGTCGTAGCCCAGCACGTTCAGCGGGCGCAGCACGGTGACACCTGGGGCGTTGGCGGGCACCAGAATCATGCTTTGCTGGGTGTGGCGGTCTGATTCGGGGTTGGTTTTGCCCATCACGATGTGGACGGCGCAGCGCGGGTCGCCCGCGCCACTGATCCACCATTTGCGGCCGTTGATCACATAGTCGTCGCCATCGCGTTCAATGCGGGTTTCGATGTTGGTGGCATCGCTGGAGGCGACATCCGGCTCGGTCATGGAGAAGGCCGAACGGATTTTTCCCTCCAGCAAGGGTTTGAGCCATTGCTGCTTGTGCTCGGTCGAGCCGTAGCGGGCAATGGTTTCCATGTTGCCGGTATCGGGGGCCGAGCAGTTGAAGACTTCGCTGCTCCACATCACCCGGCCCATGATTTCGGCCAAGGGTGCGTACTCCTGGTTGGTCAGACCGGCTCCTTCAAAACCGGCTGCCTGGGCGCTGTCCACCGGTAAAAACAGGTTCCACAAGCCTTGTTCCTGCGCTTTCAGCTTCAACTTTTCAATGGTTTGCAGCGGTGTCCAGCGCTTGCCCGCCAGCGTGTTGGCTTCGACTTCAGCGTGGTGGGCACCTTCGGCTGGGTAGATGTGCTCATCCATGAACTTCAGCAGCCTGGCTTGTAATTCTTTGGTTTTGGGGGAGTAGTCAAAGTCCATGGCGGCCTCGCAATCGTGGTGGTTTAGGTTGGAAAATTAATAAGAAATCAGCCTCTAGCGCTTGATGTATAAGCGTAAGCAGCTATTAAATTTGTATCATCCAGAATCATGCGCGTTGGGCAAACTGCCAGGCCAGTTGGGCCAGTGGCCGCGCCCCGGCGGCGGTGCTGACGGCCTGGGCGCTGGTGGCAATGCCGGCCTCAACCCGCTTGCCAATGCCTTGCAAAATGGCCGCCATGCGAAACAGGTTGTAGGCCAGGTAAAAGGCCCAGTCCTGGGTCAGCTGTTCGGGGCTGGCCAGTCCGGTGCGTGCGCAGTATTGGCGGATGTAGTCGGCCTCTTGCGGTATGCCCAGGGCGGCCCAATCGAGCCCGCCAATGCCGCGAAACGCGCCGGGCGCAATGTGCCAGCCCATGCAGTGGTAACTGAAGTCAGCCAGCGGATGCCCCAGGGTGGAGAGTTCCCAATCCAGCACGGCGATCACGCGCGGTTCGGTGGGGTGAAACACCAGGTTGTCGAGCCGGTAGTCGCCATGCACGATGCTGACCATGGCCGGGTCGCGGGCCATGGCCGGAATGTGTTCGGGCAGCCAGATCATGAGCTTGTCCATCTCGGGGATCGGCTGGGTGATGGAGGCTGCATACTGCTTGCTCCAGCGGCCAATCTGGCGCTCAAAATAGTTGCCGGGTTTGCCGTAGTCTGACAGGCCACAAGCAGCAATATCCACGCTGTGCAGAGCGGCGATCACGCGGTTCATTTCATCGTAGATGGCTGTTCGCTCAGACCGGGTCATGTCGGGCAGGGACTGATCCCACAGGATGCGCCCGTTCATGAAGGCCATGATGTAAAACGCCCGGCCAATCACTGTTTCGTCTTCGCACAGGCACAGCATCTGGGGCACGGGGACATCTGAGCCGGCCAGGCCGCTCATCACGGCGTATTCGCGTTCAATGGCGTGGGCTGAGGGCAGCAGTTTGGCCGCCGGGCCAGGTTTGCTGCGCATCACATAACTTTGCTTGGGCGTGATCAGCTTGTAAGTGGGGTTGGACTGGCCGCCTTTGAACGACTCCACCGTCAGTGGCCCCTTGAAATCAGGCAGATGTTGCGTGAGCCATTGGGCCAGGGTTGGCACATCAAAAGCTTGAGCGGCAGACACCTCGCGGGTGCCAATGAATTGGTCAAAATCAGTCATGATGGGCTCAGTTTTCGGGCTCGGTGATACGCATCAGGGCTTGCCGGTTGCGCACCACCAAACCACCCGGTTCGATGCGAATGGTTTCCTCGCGCTCCATGGCTTTGAGTTCCTGATTGACACGCTGGCGGGATGCACCCAGCAACTGCGCCAGTTCTTCCTGCGCCAGTTGCAGGCCAATGCGGACTTCTGAATCGTCGTTCAGACAGGGCACACCATAACTGCGCACCAGGTGCAGCAGTTGTTTGGCCAGGCGAGCTCGCAAGGGCAGGGTGTTGAGGTCTTCCACCAAACCATACAGCTGACGAATGCGGCGGGCGTGCAGACGCAGCAAGGCTTCGTACAGTTCGGTGTGGTGTTCCAGGATTTTCTTGAAATCGGCTCGAGCCACACACAAAATGGTGGTGTCGCCATGGGCGTAGGCATCGTGGGTGCGACGGTCGCCGTCGAAGATGGCCACGTCGCCAAACCAGATGCCCGGCTCGACATAGGTCAGGGTGATTTGTTTGCCTGACAGCGAGGTCGAGCTGACCCGCACCGCTCCTTTGGCGCAGGCAATCCATTCCTGCGGGGTTTCGCCCCGCGCGGTGATGAGGTCGCCGTCTTTGTAACGTTTGACAAATGCGCATCGAAGTATGTCGTGTCGGAGTGAGGGTGAAAGGCTGGCAAACCAGCGTCCAGCATTGATTGCTGAGCGTTCGTCGATGGTAAGGATGGGCTCGGTCATGATCTGTCCGGTGGGTGACTCAAAACCCGCACATTGTCACGCGCGGGACGTAACCATGGTTCCTGAACTTGTCACTTGGGTGTCTGAGGATGAGAACTTGTCCGTAAATTATTCGGGGTCGCGCAGCCCCATGTCGGGATGGGATGCTAGGCGCACTGCTTGACCATAGCCCAGCTATGGTCAAGCAGTGCAACAACGCAGACCGCCCGACATGGGGCTGCCCTTCGGGTTGGGGTGAAATCGGGCGATTTCGCAGCCATGTTGTTGGCATGGGCAGGCAGCCCATGCGGCACACCCTGACTGCGAACTCATCCCGATTGCACCCCAACGCGACTCCGAATAATTTACGGACAAGTTCTAAGTTGAGGCGAAAAAAAGCCCGCTGAAGCGGGCTGTAGCCATGGGTTTGTGGGTCTATCTGCGCACTTGCAGGGCTCCAGGGTTGACGATGTTGGTGGGACGACCTTTGATGAAGTTGATCACATTGTCAAAGGCCGCACCAAAATACAGTTCGTAGCTGTCTTGTTCCACATAGCCAATGTGGGGTGTGCAAATGCAGTTTTCCAGCCGCAACAGGGCATGACCTTGCAAAATAGGCTCTGATTCAAACACATCGACGGCTGCCATGCCAGGGCGACCGCGGTTCAGGGCGCTGATCAGGGCATCGGGTTCGATCAGTTCTGCGCGTGAGGTGTTCACCAAGAGCGCTGTGGGTTTCATGCGCGACAAGTCTTCGAGTTTGACGATGCTGTGGTTGTCTTCGGCCAGCCGCAGATGTAATGACAACACATCAGATTGCTCGAACAGTTCTTCGCGGGTGCTGGTGACTTCATAACCATCCAGCACCGCCCGCTCACGGCTGGGTGCGCGCCCCCAAATGAGCACCCGCATACCAAAGGCCTTGCCATAACCTGCCACCAGTTGGCCAATGCGGCCATAGCCCCAAATGCCCAAGGTACGCCCCTTGAGGACGGTACCGAGGCAAAAATTCGGCGGCATGGCCCCGGTTTTCAGGCCAGATTGTTGCCAGGCCCCATGTTTGAGATTGCCAATGTATTGCGGCAAGCGCCGGGCTGCGGCCATGATCAGTGCCCAGGTGAGCTCCGCCGGGGCCACGGGTGAGCCAGTACCTTCAGCCACAGCCACGCCACATTCGGTGCAGGCATTCACGTCAATATGCGGGCCGACCCGGCCGCTTTGGGCAATCAGCTTGAGCTTGGGCAGCTTTTCAATCAGGGCCCGTGGCAGATGAGTGCGCTCTCGGTTGAGCACAATCACATCGGCATCTTTAAGCCTGATCGCGAGTTGCCCCAAGCCTTTGACGGTGTTGGTGTACACCTTGGCCTGGTAGGCCTCCAGCTTGGCCGCACAAGCCAGTTTTCTGACCGCGTCTTGGTAATCGTCCAGTATCACTATGTTCATGGGCCAATTGTGCCCTGACCACAGGCCAGACTGGACAAGTGTCAGTGCAATTGGGCTTCAAATGCCGCCAGCCGATCCAGTTCGGCACAGACATCGGCCATGCGGCCAGAAATCACCATACGACCAACGAGGGATGAGCTTTGCCCGGCTTCCATGACACGCACCATACGCAGGGGGCGGCGTACATGGCTGTGGCTGGTGGCACTGGCTGGAGGGCACACAAGCTGGCTGTGGAATGTGCTGGTACAAGGCGGGGCAGCAGGTACAGGCGGGTTGATCGCGAGATCAAGGCGCGGGTTTTGTCCCGGTGTAGCCAGCAGCCAGTGCCAAAGTGCTTTGAGTGGGCTGATCAGGTCAAATGAAGGCGAAGCTGAATGCATGGCAAACCTCTTGGAGAAGGGAGAAGGATGATGGGGGGTAGCGGGTCGTGCAGAGGGGGAGTTACATCAGCATGGTGTTTCGGATCAGACCGACGGCCAGGCCTTCAATCTCGAACGGTTCACCAGGGTCAACCACAATGGTTTGGTAGTCGGGGTTTTCCGGGTGCAACTCAATCAGGTTGTTGTGGCGCATGAAGCGTTTGACCGTGACCTCATCCCCCAGGCGGGCCACCACAATCTGGCCGTTTTTGGCATCGCGGGTGCTTTGCACGGCCAGCAGGTCGCCGTCCATGATGCCGGCATCTCGCATGGACATGCCGCGCACTTTCAGCAGGTAATCGGGCTTGCGCTGAAACAGGCTGTTTTCGACGTAAAAGGTTTGGTCAATATGCTCTTGCGCCAGGATTGGGGAGCCGGCGGCGACCCGACCGACCAGTGGCAAAGCGAGTTGTATCAGGCTGGTCAAGGGGGATGCCATCTGCTGTTGGCGTGTTTCGTTGATGGAGCGCAGGGAATCGCTGCGAAGGCGGATACCCCGTGAGGTGCCGCTGACCAGTTCAATGGCTCCTTTGCGGGCCAGGGCTTGTAAGTGTTCTTCTGCCGCGTTGGCGGATTTGAAGCCCAGCTCAGTGGCAATTTCAGCCCGGGTTGGGGGTGCACCGGTGCGGGCGACGGCACGCTCGATAAGATCGAGGATCTGTTGCTGGCGATCAGTGAGCTTGGGTCGGGTGATCATGTGGACTCCTGTGAGCGGCAAAAGGTCAAACAAGGACTGGGTCTGAAAGGTGTTGGGAAACATTCAAAACACTGTTTTCCTATCCAGTAACTGTATTTTTAACCAGTTTTTGAAAGTCTGCAAGTGAAATCTCAAAAAAGCATCAAAAAAGTGGTGGTGTTGGGTACCGGCGGCACCATTGCCGGCAAGGCCAGCCATGCGTCGGACAACATTGGCTATACCGCTGCGCAGGTGGGTGTGGCTGAGTTGCTGGCTCAGGTTCCGGGCATGGTGGGTGTGCTGGCCGGGCATCTTCTGGTGAGTGAACAAGTGGCGCAAATCGACAGCAAGGACATGAGCTTTGCGGTCTGGCAAAGCCTGTTGCAGCGGGTGACTGTCCACTTGCAAGCCGAGGATGTGGCTGCGGTGCTGATCACCCATGGCACGGATACGCTGGAAGAGACGGCGTTTTTCCTGCACTCGGTGCTTCCTGCTGCGCTGATCAATGCCAAGCCGGTGGTGCTGACCTGTGCCATGCGGCCTGCATCCAGCCTGTCACCCGATGGCCCGCAAAACTTGCTGGATGCGGTGGCGGTGGCCTTGACTCCCGGCGCACATGGTGTGATGGCGGTGTGTGCGGGCAGTGTGCATGCTGCGCTGGAGGTGCAAAAAAGCCATACCTACCGCACAGATGCCTTCAGCTCTGGCGATGCAGGGCCGTTGGCTTGGGTCGAAGAGAGTGCCGTGAGATTATTAAGAAATTGGCCTCTGGCGCCTTTAGATCAGGCACAAATAGCTATGAATACTGTAGTGAACTGGCCGCGCGTTGAAATTGTCATGAACTATGCGGGTGGCAGTGCGGCGGTGGTGGATGCGTTGTTGCAGCCGATGCCGGGTGTATCCCCTTTGCGTGGCTTGGTGGTGGCAGCAACCGGAAATGGCACGATGCACCAAGACCTGGAAGCGGCCTTGCGCCGGGCACTGCAAGCGGGGGTGCGGGTGCTGCGTTCCACGCGCTGTGCCCAGGGCCGGGTGTTGACGGCACAGCACGCCGAGTTTGCCCATTCCAACGGCTTGTCGCCGGTCAAGGCGCGGGTGGCGCTGATGCTGGAACTGATGGAAGCTTGACGGCCCAAGCCCCGTTGCGCCAAGTGACGGGGCTTGGGATCAGGTTCGCCTGATCAGGCGGCTGCGCCAGCCAGGATGGCGTTGAAGGTGGCGCTGGGACGCATGACCTCAGTGACTTTTTGCTTGTCGGCCAAAAAGTAACCACCAATATCAACCGGTTTGCCCTGGACTGCCTTGAACTCTTCCAGGATCTTGGCTTCGTTTTCTGCCAGGGCTTGAGCCAATGGCGCAAATTGCGCTTGCAAGGCGGCATCTTGGGTTTGTGCGGCCAATTCCTGCGCCCAGTACATCGCCAGATAGAACTGGCTGCCACGGTTGTCCAACTGGCCGGTTTTGGGGGATGGGCCTTTGTTGTTGTCGAGCAGTTTTCCGGTGGCGGCATCGAGTGCCTTGGCCAGGATTTTGGCTTTTTCATTGCCGTTTTTCAGGCCCAGGTCTTCCAGGCTGACGGCCAATGCCAGGAATTCCCCCAGCGAGTCCCAGCGCAAGTGGTTTTCTTCCACCAGTTGTTGCACGTGTTTGGGCGCGGAACCACCAGCACCGGTTTCGTACATGCCGCCACCGGCCATCAGTGGCACGATCGACAGCATCTTGGCGCTGGTACCGAGTTCCATGATCGGGAACAGATCGGTCAGGTAGTCGCGCAGGATGTTGCCGGTGGCGCTGATGGTGTCGAGGCCGCGGATGACGCGCTCCATGGAGTAACGAATGGCACGCACCTGGCTCATGATCTGGATGTCCAGCCCGGTGGTGTCATGCTCGTGCAGGTACATCTTGACCTTGGTGATCAGCTGGGCCTCGTGCGGGCGGTAGGCATCGAGCCAGAACACCACCGGCATGCCGGAGTTGCGGGCGCGGTTGACGGCCAGTTTGACCCAGTCGCGGATGGCTGCATCCTTGCACTGGCACATGCGCCAGATGTCACCGGCTTCCACGTTCTGGCTCAGCAGCACTTCGCCAGTGGCGATGTCGGTGATATTGGCCACACCGTCTTCGCTGATTTCAAAGGTCTTGTCGTGTGAGCCATATTCTTCGGCCTGCTGGGCCATCAGACCCACATTGGGCACGGTGCCCATGGTCTTGGGATCAAAAGCACCATGCCATTTGCAGAAGTTGATCATTTCCTGGTAAATACGGGCAAAGGTGCTCTCAGGCATCACGGCCTTCACGTCTTTCAGGCGGCCATCAGCGCCCCACATCTTGCCGCCGTTGCGGATCATGGCGGGCATGGAGGCATCGACGATGATGTCGTTGGGTGAGTGGAAGTTGGTGATGCCCTTGGCGGAATCGACCATGGCCAGCTCGGGGCGATGCTCGTGGCAGGCGTGCAGGTCGCGCTTGATCTCGTCCTGCTTGGATTGCGGCAGCGTGGAAATCTTGTCGTACAGGTTGGCCATGCCGTTGTTGACGTTGACACCCAGTTCTTCAAACAGCTTGGCGTGCTTTTCAAACGCTTCCTTGTAGAAAATCTTGACGCAGTGGCCGAACACGATCGGGTGCGAGACCTTCATCATGGTGGCCTTGACGTGCAGAGAGAACATCACGCCGGTCTTGCGGGCATCTTCAATCTCTTTTTCGTAGAAGGCCAACAGCGCTTTCTTGCTCATGAACATGCTGTCGATGACCTCGCGATCCAGCAGTTTGGTCAGCGGTTTGAGCACAATGGTCTTGCCGCTCTTGGTGATCAGCTCCATCTTCACGTCACGCGCTTTGTCCAGGGTCATGGACTTTTCACCGTGGTAGAAGTCGCCATGGTGCATGTGTGACACGTGGGAGCGCGAGGCCTGGCTCCACTCGGCCATGGAATGGGGGTTCTTGCGGGCATAGTTTTTGACCGCCAAAGGTGCCCGGCGGTCAGAGTTGCCTTCACGCAAGACCGGGTTCACCGAGCTGCCAATGCACTTGGCGTAACGGGCGCGGATGGCTTTTTCCTCGTCGGTCTTGGGGTCTTCGGGGTAGTCGGGAATGGCGTAGCCCTTGCTTTGTAATTCCTTGATGCAGGCGATCAACTGGCCAACGGAGGCGCTGATGTTGGGCAACTTGATGATGTTGGTGGAGGGCAGCAGGGTCAGTCGTCCCAATTCAGCCAGGGTATCGGGCGCTTTTTGTGCGTCAGTCAGGCCTTCGGGAAAGGTCGCCAAGACCCGCGCCGCCACCGAGATGTCGCACTCGGCCACGTCGACACCCGCTGGTGCGGCGAAGGTGCGAATGATCGGCAGGAACGCACATGTGGCGAGAAATGGTGCTTCGTCGGTCAGGGTGTAAATGATTTTGGAGGGTTCGGTAGTCATGTGTTCATCTTTCCGTTTTGACTGTTTGACTGTTTAACAATGGGTAACTGGATGCAAGTTAAAAAAGGCCTGAAACCCAGGGGCATCAGACCTTTTTCATCAGCAATGAGCAGACTCAGCTCGCCAGGGCAGCAAATGCCCGTGCGGTGATTTCTTCGACGCTGCCGGTACCGCTGATGGCGCGGTATTTGGGTGCACCTGCCGAGTCGGCCTTGGCCCAGGCAGAATAGTAATCCACCAGTGGGCGGGTTTGGGCGCTGTACACATTCAGGCGGTTTTTGACGGTTTCTTCCTGGTCATCGGCACGCTGCACCAGCGGCTCACCGGTGATGTCGTCGATGCCATCCACCTTGGGCGGGTTGAATTTGACATGGTAGGTGCGGCCCGAGGCCGGGTGTGAGCGGCGTCCGCTCATGCGCTCAATGATGGCATCAAACGGCACGTCAATTTCAAGCACGTAGTCCAGGTGGACACCGGCGGCTTTCATGGCATCGGCCTGGGGAATGGTGCGGGGGAAACCGTCAAACAGGAAACCGTTGGCGCAGTCGGCTTGGGTGATGCGCTCTTTGACCAGGTTGATGATCAGGTCGTCGCTGACCAGCCCACCGGCATCCATCACCGTTTTGGCTTGAATGCCCAGAGGTGTACCGGCCTTGACGGCGGCACGCAACATGTCACCGGTGGAAATTTGCGGGATGCCGTATTTTTGGCAGATGAAGGTGGCTTGCGTGCCTTTACCAGCGCCAGGTGCGCCCAACAAAATGAGTTTCATGCGTGTCCTCGGGTGAGTATTGAAAAAATGGGTCGGTTCAGATGAACGTGTGAATGCATTCTGAACTCGGGGTTTGATCCCAAGAATAGCATGCACGGACTTTTGACTGGCTTACAGCAGTCTCCTCAGGTCTGAAATATGTGCCGCACCCGTTCCAGGTCTTCGGGGGTGTCGACACCGAGTCCGGGAGGGTGGGGGGTGACATGCACGGCAATGCGGTGACCATGCCACATGGCTCGCAGTTGCTCCAGTGATTCCGACAGCTCGGTAGGGGCTTGCGCCAGGGTGGGAAATTGCCGCAAAAAGCCGACCCGGTAACCATAAATGCCGATGTGTCGCAGGGGAGCCGGGCTGGGCAACTGGCTGGGTGTGTCGCGCGGGAAGGGAATCGGTGCGCGGCTGAAGTAGTGCGCCAAGCCCGTCGCATCACACACCACTTTGACGATGTTGGAGTTGTGAAAATCCGCCACGCTGTCGATCGCGTGGGCGGCGGTGCTGATGCTGGCTTGCGGCGTGTGCTGCAGCAGGTGCGCCACGGCGTTGACCAGGGCCGAATCCATCAGCGGCTCGTCGCCTTGCACATTGACCACGATGTCGGTGTCTGGCAAACCCAGCAACTGGCAGGCTTCGGCCAGGCGGTCACTGCCACTGGCATGGTCGGTGCGGGTCAGCACGGCCTGGATGCCATGGGCTTGACAGGCCTGCACAATCAGCGGGCTGTCGGCTGCCACCACCACGCGCTCAGCGCCAATGTTGGAAACCCGCTGCGCCACGCGCACCACCATCGGCACGCCCGCAATGTCGGCCAGCGGTTTGTTGGGCAGGCGGGTCGAGGCCAGCCGGGCCGGAATCAGAACGGTGAAACTCATGGCGGTTTAACCTGGGTTCAAAGACCGAGTTCTTCGTCCGTCAGCGTGCGTGCCTCGTTTTCCAGCAGCACCGGGATGCCGTCGCGCACCGGGTAGGCCAGCCGGGCGCTGCGCGAAATGAGCTCGTTTTTTTCGCGGTCAAATTCAAGAGGCCCTTTGGTGACGGGGCAAACCAGCAATTCAAGTAGTCGTGTGTCCATGGCGGGATGATAGCTTGGTCAAAGCGTGGGTTCGGGTGATGTCAGCAGCTTGGCGAGGCGTGTGTCAAGTTGCCTGAAAAATGCTTCGGGCAGGGTGCAGAGCAGCGGCACGGCCAGCGCATCCGGGCGCAAGGGCCACAGTTTGACGGCATCTTTTTCTGTACAAATCAGGCTGTAGTGCTTATATTCATTGCGTAAAAAGCTATTAAAATCATAGTGATCTGGCAAACTCAGTGTGCGTTCGGGGTTCACGCCGCGGGTGCGCGCCCAGTCTGCCAAGTCGCGCCGGGCCGCAAAGCCTGCAAACGCCGGGTGTTGGCCGGTGTGCAAGACCAGATCCAGCGCTCGGGGCCAGGGTTCGCGCAAGGGGCCAGCGGGCAGCAGCCAGCCGTTGCCGACACCCCGGTCGTCAAACACGCCAATCTCCAGATCCCGGTGCAGGGCCAGGTGTTGCAGACCATCGTCGCTGACGATGAGTTGGGTCTGCGGGTAGGCTGCCATCAGGGCGCGAGCGGCATCGATGCGGCGCTCGGCCACAAACACCGGGGCTTGGGTGCGGCGCTGGATCAGGCTGGGCTCATCACCCACGTCTTGTGCTGGGGTGTGTGCTGTCACCTCCAGGCAACCCGGGGTGCGCCTTCCGTAGCCGCGTGAGATCACGCCCACCGCCAGCCCTTGCGCTTGCCAGTGTTCCACCAGGGCGATCACCACCGGGGTTTTACCCACGCCGCCTGCCACCACGTTGCCCACCACCACCAGCGGAACGTTGACACGCTCGGTTTTCAGCAGTTTCCAGCGGTAAAGCCAGCGGCGCAGGCGCATCAAAGCGCCGTACAACAGTGAGGTTGGCCAGAAGCACCAGGCCAGCAGGCCGCGTTTTGTCCAGGCCTGGCGCAGGCTGTCTTGCCAGGCGGCTGAGCTTGGCGCAGTCATGGCAGGGTCACGACCCGTTGCTGGTGGATTGGGTGGCAAAGGTAATTTGTGACAGGCCCGCGCGGCGAGCAGCTTCCATCACGGTGATGACGGCCTGGTGTTTGGCCGAGGCATCGGCGTTGATGATCACCACCGACTCTTTGCCAGCTTTGGCGGCCTCGACCATGGCCTGGGCCAGCTCAGTCACACTGCGCCCGGTCACGGTTTGTTTGTTGACGCTGTAGACCCCTTCGGCGCTGACCGATACCAGCACCTCTTTGGGATAGTCACGCTGGGCATCGACATCGGCCACCGGCAGTTTGATCTGCATCTCGGTGAACTTGCTGTAGGTGGTGGAGAGCATCAAAAAGATCAGAATCACCAGCAGCACGTCAATGAACGGGATCAGGTTGATCTCGGGCTCTTCTTTCTGGCGCGGACGAAAATTCATGTTATTTGCGCAAATGGTTCAGATGCCGCGCCAGGTGCTCGGCCGAGAGTTCCAGGGTCAGCAAATACTCATCGACCCGACCACGAAAGTAGCGCCAGAAAATCAGCGAAGGAATCGCCACAATCAAACCAAACGCGGTGTTGTACAGCGCCACCGAGATGCCGTGAGCCAGTTCAGCCGGGTTGCCGCCGGTGGCGGTGCCTGTGGGTTGGGAACCAAAAATCTCGATCATGCCGACCACCGTGCCAAACAAGCCCATCAGCGGTGCCGCCGAGGCGGGGCATTGAGGTAGCGCTCCAGCCGATGCGCCACGCGCCGACCGGTGGCTTCCATGCTGGCGTGTAATTCTTCTTCACTGCAGTTCGGGTGGGTGTTGAGGATGCGCAGACCGCTGGCCAAGACCTCACCCAAGGCTGAATTTTTTTCCAGCTGCTTGATCACATCGGGGCCGGGAACACTTTGGCGGGTGACCGACAGCACCTCGTCGAGCAGTTTGGGGGGCGTGATCTTGATGGTTTTCAGGCTGACAAAACGCTCAATCACCAGCGCCAGCGCCAGAATTGAGCAGGCAATCAGGGGCCAGATCGGCCAGCCTGCGGCTTGTATGATGGAAAACAAATTGGAACTCCGCTGAAGAAGAAAAAAGCTGCGTGATTATGGCGCAGCATGGATCTGCTGCGGGCATCGGTTGAGATGCGTGGCTTGTCAAGCGGTGTCCACATTTTCTGTGGATAACTTTGTGGAGAACCCTGCGCGAAAGGGGTCAAAAGCCCCATTTGACGCGGCTGGTGTTGGTTTGATGAATTTTTAAGCAGTAAAAAACCTAATGAAATCAACGATGTTTTACGAGAAATCACAATTTGACGCTACTCATTTTGTGGTTATTGTGCCTCTTCAAAATTGTGGATTAGTGAGCGGCCCAAGCACGCCCATGGGGGGGCGCAGGCATGTTTGAGACATCCGTCAACCCATCTGCCGCAAGGGTTTGGCAGGTCGGGGCCTTGTGCCGGGCGATTGCCGATGCGCTGCAGGCCCGCTTTAACCCGGTGTTGGTGCAGGGTGAGTTGACCGGGTTTTCGCGTGCGGCCAGTGGTCACTGCTACTTTTCTTTGAAAGATGCCTCAGGGCAATTACGCTGTGCCATGTTCAAACGCGCCGCCACCGGCCTGGACTTTTCGCCGCGTGATGGTGAATTGGTGGAGGTGTCGGGCCGGCTGGGTGTGTATGAGCCACGGGGCGACCTGCAACAAAGCCAAGCTGGAGGCACAGGGCTTGTTTGATGCGGCCCGCAAGCGGCCCTTGCCACTCATGCCACGCGCCATTGGGCTGGTGACCTCACTGGGCGCGGCGGCTTTGCATGATGTGGTGAGTACCTTGCAACGCCGGGTGCCGCACATCCCGGTGCTGCTGGTGCCCGCTTCAGTGCAGGGCGCAGGGGCACCTGCAGAGTTGATCGAGTCGCTATCAAAGTTGTATCTGCTTGCGCAATCCAATCAAGCGCTAGAGTCTGATTTGTCATATAAAAATCAGCGGCCCGTGGTGGATGTGATTTTGCTGGTGCGCGGCGGCGGGGCAATGGAAGATTTGTGGGCTTTTAATGACGAAGCTCTGGCCCAGGCCATTGCCCAGAGCCCGGTGCCGGTGCTGTGTGGTGTCGGGCATGAGACCGACTTCACCATTGCTGATTTTGTTGCCGATGTGCGTGCCCCCACGCCCACCGCAGCAGCCGAACTGGTGGCGTGGCGGGTCTGGAGCAAAAATTGCAGTCCGGTCTGCGCCAGGCTTTGGCTCAGCGCCAGCAGCATCTGGCGCATTTGACACCACGCCTGCCACAAGCCTTGCAGCGTGGCCTGCAAAGCCAGAGCCAGCGGCTGGCTCAAGCCGCTATGCGGCTCGAGTTGCTCGACCCCCACCTGGTGCTGCAACGGGGTTACGCCTGGCTCAGTGACGCGCAGGGGCAGGCCATCAGCTCGTGTCAGCAGACCCATGCCGGGCAGGCGCTGACGGCTACCCTGGCTGACGGTATGGTTGATTTGACCGTGGTCAACAGCATTCGCTGAAAGTTTTTACAATGAATTTTTCCTCCAACCCCTACTGAGAGAACCCCATGGAACACACTTTGCCCGCACTGCCTTTTGCACTGGATGCCCTGGCGCCCCATTACTCCAAAGAAACTCTGGAATTCCACTATGGCAAGCACCATAACGCCTATGTGGTGAACCTCAACAACCTGCAAAAAGGCACCGAGTTTGAAGCGATGGATCTGGAATCCATCGTCAAAAAATCCAGCGGTGGCATCTACAACAATGCCGCCCAAATCTGGAACCACACCTTCTTCTGGAATTGCCTGACACCCAACGGTGGCGGCGAACCCACCGGCGCACTGGCCGATGCCATCACCGCCAAATGGGGCAGCTATGCAGCCTTCAAGGAAGCCTTTGTCAAATCTGCCGTGGGCAACTTCGGTTCTGGCTGGACTTGGCTGGTGAAAAAGGCCGACGGCTCGGTGGATATTGTCAACATGGGTGCGGCCGGCACGCCACTGACCACCGCTGACAAAGCGCTGCTGACGGTGGACGTGTGGGAACACGCCTACTACATCGACTACCGCAACCTGCGCCAGAAATTTGTGGAAACCTACTTGAGCAATCTGGTGAACTGGCGTTTTGCCGAAGCCAACTTTGCCTGAGTGACCGTGTTGTGCTCATCAAAAAACCACCTTCGGGTGGTTTTTTTATTGATTCTTGAACGCTGGCCCGCGTAATTTAAACCCGGCTTTGATGCCTTTTTGGGCAAACCAGCCCTGGTTCATTTCCAGCACAAAGCGCACCGGTTTGCTTGAGCAATGTGATTCGGTGGTCAAAGGCTTCATGTCGGCCAGGTTGACGATAGTGCCGTCATCGGCGACAAAGGCGGCCGTCAGCGGCAGCAGCGTGTTTTTCATCCAGAAACACTGTTCGCTGGGAAAGTCAAACACAAACAACATGCCTTCGCCTTGCGGCATCTGCGGGCGAAACATCAGTCCGGTGGAGCGCTGCTCTGCGGTAGCGGCCACCTGGGTGTCGATCACATACATGCCGGCGGTGATTTTGGTGCGCGGCAAGTTGGTTTGTGGGTTGTCTTGGGCCTGGCTGAGGCAAGCGCTGGCCAGAAGGGCAGAGAGCAGGGCGACTTTGAAAATTTTCATGGTTGGATTTTGCGGCATGCAGGCAAAAAAAAGCCCGCCTGGGCGGACTTTTTTGCACCAAGCCAGAGGCTGGATTACTTGGCGGCAGATGCCTTGGCAGATGCTTTGGCAGCGGCTTTTTCAGCAGCGGCAGCTTTCTTGGCAGCGGCTTTTTCAGCAGCAGCGGCCTTCTTGGCAGCAGCCTTTTCAGCAGCGGCAGCCTTTTTGGCAGCTTTGTCGTCGGCCTTGGCGGCAGGCGCAGCAGCCTCAACTTTGGCTGCGGGAGCAGCAGGGGCAGCTGCTGCGGCAGGCGCAGAAGCGGCAGCAAAAGCACCAGCAGCGAAAAGACCAGCGATCAGAGCAGCGAGGAGTTTGTTCATTTGAAATGTCCTTGTATAAAGTTGAGACTTTGAACCTTCAATCGTCTAAGAAGGTGCAGTTACAACGGGTGCTGTCCGCACTTGGTTGACAACGTTGGTGTATTTATTCGGACTAGAATCAAATTCACCAGGGGAAGCCCTGAGCCGCATGATGAAAACCGGGTGGTTCAAAACACGATGATTGATCAATTTACGGAGACGCATGTCCATGTATCAGCACATCAAGGTGCCTTCTGAAGGCCAAAAAATTACCGTCAATGCCGACAACTCATTGAACGTGCCAGACCAGCCCATCATTCCATTCATTGAAGGTGACGGCACGGGTTTTGACATCACCCCGGTGATGATCAAGGTGGTGGATGCTGCAGTGGCCAAAGCCTATGGTGGCAGCAAAAAAATTCACTGGATGGAAGTTTACGCCGGTGAAAAAGCCACCCAGGTGTATGGCCCTGATGTCTGGTTCCCCACTGAAACGCTGGATGCGCTGAAAGACTATGTGGTGTCGATCAAAGGCCCGCTGACCACCCCGATTGGCGGCGGTATCCGCTCGCTCAACGTGTTCATGCGCCAGGAGCTGGACTTGTTTGTCTGCCTGCGCCCGATCCAGTATTTTGAAGGTGTGCCCAGCCCGGTCAAAGAGCCTGAAAAAACCAATATGGTGATCTTCCGCGAAAACTCGGAAGACATCTACGCCGGTATCGAGTTCGTGGCCGAGTCTGCCAATGCCAAGAAGCTGATCAAGTTCCTGCAGGAAGAAATGGGTGTGACCAAAATCCGTTTCCCCGAAACCTCGGGCATTGGCATCAAGCCGGTGTCACGCGAAGGCACCGAACGTCTGGTGCGCAAAGCCATCCAGTACGCCATCGACAACGACAAACCCAATGTGACTTTGGTGCACAAGGGCAACATCATGAAATACACCGAAGGGGCTTTCCGTGACTGGGGCTACGCTTTGGCGCAAAAAGAGTTTGGTGCAGAACTGATCGACGGTGGCCCATGGTGCAAGTTCAAGAGCCCCAAGACCGGCAAGGACATCGTCATCAAAGACAGCATTGCCGATGCCTTCCTGCAGCAAATCTTGTTGCGCCCGGCGGAATACAGTGTGATTGCCACCCTGAACCTGAATGGCGACTACATCTCTGATGCACTGGCTGCCCAAGTGGGGGGGATTGGTATTGCGGCTGGTGCCAATCTGTCTGACAACGTGGCCTGCTTCGAAGCCACCCACGGCACGGCCCCCAAATACGCTGGCAAAGACTATGTGAACCCAGGCTCAGAAATCCTGTCTGCCGAAATGATGCTGCGCCACATGGGCTGGAAAGAAGCTGCCGATGCCATCATTGCCTCCATGGAACGTTCCATCAAGAGCAAGAAAGTCACCTACGACTTTGCCCGTCTGATGGACGGCGCGACCCAGGTGAGCTGCTCTGGCTTCGGCCAGGTGATGATCGACAACATGTGAATCCGCTTTGGCGGCCCTGGCCGCCCATGAAAAAAGCCCTGAAACGCTGGTGCGTTTCAGGGCTTTTTGTTGGGGAATTCTGGAGCGGGTGATGGGAATCGAACCCACGTTATTTGCTTGGGAAGCAAGAGTCCTACCATTGAACGACACCCGCAGTGGCCTGAATTATAGGGGCCTGGGCGGTGTCGAGCCCAGGGCTTCAGGTTTTGCCAAAAGTTGGCAGTGTTTTTGGCCTCTGGCGCTTATAAAACAAGCGCAAACAGCTATAAAAATAATAGCTTTTGTGGTTTATTTCAGAATGTCACCCACACAGACATATTTGATTTCCACATAGTCGTCGATGCCGTGGTGTGAGCCTTCGCGGCCCAGGCCGGACTGTTTCACGCCACCAAACGGCACATGTTCGGTGGCCAGAATGCCCACGTTGACCCCCACCATGCCGTATTCCAGCGCCTCGCTCACA
>VIKI01000263.1 GCA_008080595.1 Comamonadaceae bacterium | reverse complement strand
TGGATTCAGGCTGCCCGCCCCGGCATCCAGGTCGACAACTGGTTCACCCGCGACGATGCCACACGGCGACTCGGACTCGGCTAGCAAGGTATGGCCGTGTGCGCGGACGGGCCTACACCATGGGGCAGCATCTGGGTCCTGTTAGAAGAGCCCGACCACCGAACTGAAGCGCGACGCGCGCGATATGAGAGATGCGGACTGGATGGATTTGCGCTTGTTTGCCAATGAAGAGACGGCCACCCTTCGATAGTGGTCTGTACCGACAAGCAGATCAAGAGCCCTACTGGGTCTGCGGGCGCAAACCTGCGACGGATGTTGAGCCCTCTGAACCCAACTTATTCATATTTGTTTTTCAGATAACGCAACGTTTTCTCGACTTGGCGTTTTCCTGGCACGCCACTGTCTCTCTGTGTAGTCATCGTAGTCAGTTCCAAATCCCGCCAGCCATTGGTGGAGCTAGGCGCCAGTGCAAGGGTGCGAGTCTGATCTTCGATCACACACGGCAGTTCTGAGTTTTCCGGTTGATCAAAGCATCCGTTCGAATCCAGCATTTCCCAGGAACTCATGGCAAGGTCGCTGAGAACGGGGCGCAGCTTGTTCCCTTCTTCCACAAACAGTGTTAGTTGGTCACTGCTACCCCCTTCAGCGTAACGTGGGCTGTAGGCAATGCTCATGCGCACTCCAAACGCCCGGACGTTGGGCGTGAGATGGTAGCGCGCGGTGTCCAGGCGCAATCCGCCGCCGCCGCGGATGCGGGTGCCACCGTCCTCTTCGATCTCACTGCGGTAAATGCTGAGAACCCGTTTGCGCTGGATATCGATGACCGCAACCACAAATCCAGCCCGGTAGACATCGTTGGGGCCAGTTGCACCCGCCAGTTCATGAAAAAGCGCCACAATGGTCTGATCGGGATGGATTGGGTGGCGGGCACAGGCTAGTTCCATTACCTCCCGGCCGGCGCTGGCGTTTTCGCTCCACTCTGCGATTCCCAGCTTTTGATACAACACTGAGCCAACCAATATGCGATTGCATGCGGGTGTTAAGCCCACCACTTGTATATCCGGCGACTTAGCAAACTGGTAGAGATTTTCGCTGGAGGTCCAGACCTCTTCGGTAGGTGTCTCGGATCGGGACTGCCTGTTGTTGACGAAATAAGTTAGAGCAGCGCCGTCTATCTCTGCCATTTCAGCGGGTTGGTCGATTGCAGAGCAATCCAGGTTGCGCCGCAAATCACCGTCATCGCCAGTACAGGCATCAAAACGTGTCGCACCCCAACTCTCCGGTGTCCACCACACTTCCAGCCTGCCATCCTGGTCCAGGTCCGAAACGCGAACGATGTCGGTATGGCAGACGCTGCGTTGCGAAATGCGTGGGGGAACGAAGACTTTCTGCACCCCATGCGGTGTGAGCAACAGAAGGACGGTGGCGCAATCTCCACCGGCCATATGCAGTTCGAAGAGGGCGCGGCTATGGCCGGGGTGTCGCCATAGATTCACCACGTCGATCACTTGCCCCTTGTCTTGCAGTTCTTTTGCATAGGCCGCCAGATGTGTTGATGCCTGCCCCGGCATGCCTTGAGCCAACGATGACAGCCAAGCCCGTTGATCTGCAATGCCGTTGCCGCCATCGCGGGGGGCTTGGCTGACAAATTGGCGGAATTGGCGACTCTTGTCCAGCCTGAGTTTGCTGTTCTTCAGCGTTAACTGCACGGTTGCGGGCTCGTGAATCCAGCGGCTGCACAGGCGCTGCTGCCAATCCGGCAAGCTGCCTTTTTGCTTCCCAAAACAATCGTCACCGTAATTGGCCAGTTGGCTCAGAACCTCGTCGCGCGATTTCGAGTTGGCAGCTTGCAAATAGTCCAGGTAGCGGGTTCGCTCAAGGACCGCCGCTTCAGACGCGCCGGCTTTCAGCCATGGCCAATCAGGTTGTGCGCAACTTGGCGCGCTGCCATCGCGACTGATTCCGAGCCGACTCAAAGCATATTCGGTCGCCAGCTCAGGCGTCAGCCAAGGCTTGACGACACGGCAGTCAGCTATTCCCTCCATATCGGACAGAGCTTCCAGCACGGCGGCGCGAACCCGGCGGAGCGTTACGCCATCGCGCGGTCGTGGCACCCACTCCAAGATTTCGGGTGGCAGACCATTCGGGCCGGTTTCCCGAACGCGCAGCTCGGTATACAGAACCCGCCACGGGCTGATGGCGGGGGCCCGATAGTCCAAGTCCGCGTAATCAAAGCGCGAGGCATAAGGGCCTTCCAGCAACTTCTGCAGCACGATGATCTGCCCTATGGATTCGCGCAGCGCCTCCTTCGGCCATGCGTCGCTCCCGGAGAGAATCGAGCGCAGCTTGGCGCGCAAAAAAGCGGCCCGCCGCCAAACTGCGTCAAAGCGTTCGGCACCGGCCTCGAAATGCGGGTTGGACCCATCGAATGGCATTTTCATGGCCGGCAGGGGCGCGTTCAACGCGACGTCTGTCTCCAACGACTGCAGCATGCGCGCCAACCTGGGATCGTCAGCGGTCAAGCTGGCCCACAGGTGCAGCAGCAAAACGCAATCATCCGGTCCGCTGCCACGGCAACGGTTGGTCTGGAGAAAGTTGGCGAACTTGTTTTGTAGATGGGGCACGACGCGCCCTGCCATCAGCCGCAACTGCTCCGCAAGCTGCGCCGCCTCTTCGTTGGTATATACGCCGTAGTAGCCGTTGCGGGCGCGCACACATTCGCCAAAATCGGTGTCCTGGCTGCCGTTCCCGCGAATCGACATGAACTTGGGTTTACCCAGGCGGTTGCGAAATGGGTTGGCCTTGGGATCCAGCCAGACCTCTGTCGGCATGCAGTTCCATAGGGCCATGAAGGTGGCTGGCTCTACTGCCCAGTTTTTGAACGGCCCGTAAAGGTTGATGGCAAGCCTGTCATCACGGCTGCGCGCGCTGTCCATTTCAGCGGGGAACCAGAAGCTGACCTTGGCGACCACATCGGAGGGTTTGTCAAACGTCATCAGCGTGGAGCCCGCCTGCCCGGCAAAAATCAGCCCGTTTTCACGCACCGTCTTCGGTAGCCTGGCAACCTCAGGCATCCTGAACAGGCGATCCACGCGTTCGGGGGTAGCGACGCGCGGCACAAATTGCGCGACGCGGCTTTCGTTGGTATTGAGCATCGCCACAAACTCTTGCAATAGCGCTTGGAACTCGCGCACGTCCACCGCCTGCTTGGTTGCAATCTCGTGGATCGCGCGATTGAGACTCTCATCCAAGGGCGGCATGGGCTGGGCCAGTGAAGCTTGGCAAATCAGGCTCAGCCACAGAGCCGTCAGCATGCCGACACACGACACAGCGCCCATCAGGCTGGTCAAACGCCGTGTTGCCCTGCGAAACTGGGTTGCAATCGCTCTTGCGATGTGGTTTAGACGGTCAGACATTGAGACTTCGTGCATGGTGGTTGGGATAGGTGCAATTGTGCACGCCGCTGGATTCAGGCTGCCCGCCCCGGCATCCAGGTCGACAACTGGTTCACCCGCGACGATGCTGAAGCGGCAATAGCCCGCGAGAGCTACGACGTGGTGGTGCTGGACATCGAGCTGGGGCGCGAGCGCAACGCCGGTATTGCCATCATCAACGCCATCAACAAAAGCCGCCAGGGCACACCTGTGTTGGTGGTGTCGGCCATGCCCGCAGCCATTTACCGCAGCATCATGAAGGCACTGGATGCCTGGGACTACCTGCAAAAAACCACGTTTGAAGAGAGCGACTTTGTCGACACCTTTCTGGAAATCCTGCGCGCCGCCCGTGAGCACCCGACCCTTGTTGCCGCTCCGGCTGACGACGAGTTGTCCATCGACCCGCTGCGCCAACGCAGTGCTCTATGGCGCGGCAAGCGCATCAACCTGCCACTGACCGCCCAGCGCATCCTGGCCGCGCTCTACCAAAAACGCGGCCAGGTGGTGAGCTACGACGAGTTGTTTGAGGTGGTGAAAAGCGGCCGCAACCGCGACAACATCCGCAAACACATCAGCACCATCCGCGAGGCCTTTCGTGAGCTGGACGAACACTTTGAGCGCATTGAGAACATCCCTATGCGCGGCTTCCGCTGGTCTGATGACCCGGCACAGGCACGCAAGTGAACCGCACCGCTGTTCCTTCTGCGTTCAACGCAGCGCTGGTCTGGTTGGCCTCGTTTCGGCTGCGGGTGCTGTTTCGCACCTCGTTTTTGCTGCTAGCCGGGGCGACTTTGGTGATGACGGTCTACGTGCTGCAAGAAGAAAAGCAGCGCAGCTATGACAACTACCAACAAAGTTTTGCAAAAACCAAAGCACAAATTGCCGCCCAGCTGCGCCACCCCAGCGGCCAGTTGGCGCTGCTCAATCCGTCAGACGGTGCAATGCCCACCACACCGCTGCACCCGGTGCTGCTGCCGTTTTCTGCCATTGACTTTGACGACCAAAGCAAGGTTCGCAACGCGGTGGAGATGGCCGGTTGCCTGGTGCAGTACCCGCGCAACGGTAGCCTGTGTGTGGCCATTGGCAGCAACCCGTGGGCGGGTGGTTTTATTTACGCCGCTGGCACCTTTGCCAGTACGGCGTTGGTGCCCCACGCCATGGGTGACAAGTTTCTGGACACCGCACACCGCTTGCGGGTAGAAGTCAAACTGCGCGGCCAAACCTACCACTGGATTGCCCCATTTGAGCCACTGCCCAACGGCAACCCGCAGCGCGAGGGCATCCGTGGGCGCTTTACCGGCTATGTGGACATGGGCAGGGACATGGGCAGCCGCGACTACACCAACGCCCGCACCGTGCGCGAATTTCGGGGCTGGGTCTGGCAAGGTGCCAACTGCATTCAAGAACACGCCGCCGGTGATATGGCAGACGCGCCCGACTGTGAGAAGAAATCATTTTTCTCACTGCGCCTGCCAGTGGATGTGCTGCGTGATGCCTTGTTCCAAAAAGAAAAACCGGTCTGGCCCCCCAGCGACCTGAACGACATGCAGGTGCGGGTAGAAGTGCTGCCGCCCGGCGAGGGCGCGGCCCTGTTTGACAGCAATGCAGACGGTGCCGTAGCGCCCTTCTCGCTCGGTGACCTGCGCGCCCAACTGCTGCCAGGTGAGACGCTGCGCATCCGCAAAAGCGGCGCAGGCAAAGGGATCGACCTGGTTCGCTTAAGCGGCAGCGAGTCCGCAGCGGCAGAGTCATCGCCCCTGCTCACGCGCCTGATCCGCCGCCTGCCGGTGGACAGCTATGACGCACCGATAGAACTCACAGAAGACGTAGCCACGCCGATGGGCAACTACACCTTGCTCCTCACCGGGGATGCCCGCAGCGTCAACAAAAGCCTGAGCGTGGTAGCCACCCGCCTGTCATGGTTTGTAGGGGCCATGCTGCTGGCCATCAGCCTGGCCTGGCTGGTGATTGAGGTGGGCATCATCCGGCGCATTGCGCGCCTGACCCGGCGCTCCAGCCAGTTGTCCAAATCGGTCAAAGCCACCACCAGCCTGGGCGACTTTGACCTGGCCGACCTGCGCGGCAGCGACGAGCTGGGCATTTTGGCCAATTGCCTGAACGACCTGCTGCGCCGCGTGAAGGAAGATGCCGAGCGCGAAAAGATTCGCGCCGAGCAAGAAAAAGACATGTGGCACGCCGTGGGCCACGAGATCAT
>VIKI01000262.1 GCA_008080595.1 Comamonadaceae bacterium | reverse complement strand
GCATGGCATTTTGGGGTTCGTTCTATGAACGCATTTTCAACTTCCGCGAAATCCGCTACTTTGACATCAAGGGCGAATACACAGGCCTGACCAGTCGGGCCATGACAGCACCCGATGGGTTGATCCGAATCCCGCTCAATGAAGAGGCCGGCAAGACGGGTGGCCAGATCGAGGAGTTCCTGATGCAGTTCAACGGTGAGGGCATACAACACGTGGCCCTGCTGACCGATAACCTCATTGAATCAGTAGATGCCCTGCAAATGGCGGGTATTCCACTCATGACGGCCCCCAACGATGTCTATTACGAAATGCTCAATGAGCGACTGCCCGGTCATGGAGAATCTGTTGACGACCTCAAGGCGCGGGGCATCTTGCTCGATGGCAATACGGCCAACGGCGAGAAGCGCCTTCTGCTTCAGATTTTTTCCCAGTGCCTGATGGGCCCTGTGTTCTTTGAATTCATAGAACGCAAACGCGATGAAGGATTTGGAGAGGGCAATTTCAAAGCCTTGTTCGACTCCATGGAGCGTGACCAACTGCGGCGTGGTGTGATCCAGGGAGTGGAGGCATGAAGATTGACCGCATTCACCACGTCGCTTACCGCTGCAAAGATGCCAAGGAGACGGTGTTGTGGTATCAACAGATGCTGAAGATGGACTTCGTCCTCGCGATCGCAGAAGACCTCGTGCCTTCCACCAAGGAGCCCGACCCCTATATGCACATTTTTCTGGATGCCGGTGGCGGCAATGTGCTGGCTTTTTTTGAACTCCCCACCAAGCCGCCCATGGGGCGTGACCCCAACACGCCGGAGTGGGTGCAGCACATCGCATTCAAGGTGAAAGACCGTGCCACGCTGCTGGAATTCCGTGCGCATCTGGAGTCCCAGGGGGTCAACGTGTTGGGCGTGACAGACCACGGTGCCTTTCACAGCATCTACTTCTTCGATCCGAACGGCCATCGGGTGGAACTGGCCTGCCCAGACCCGGATGAAGAAAGCATGCTCCAACGCATGGATGCTGTGAAATGGGACATGCTGGAAGAGTGGGCCCAGACCAAGCAGGCTCCCAAGCACGCTGCGTTCTTGCATGCGCGGGAGTTCAAGCAGTGAGCGTCCGCATTGACGAAACCCACGGTGCAGCGTTGATGAGCTGGCTGGAATCTGCCAACGATCCCGCTACTGACTTCCCGATTCAAAACCTGCCCTTCGGGCGCTTCCGCCGCCCGGGTGAACCTGGCTGGCGGTTGGGCGTGGCAATTGGCGATCAGGTGCTGGACTTAAGATTTGCATCTGTTGTGGATGTCAGTGATATGGCTCAATTGATGCAGCTTGATGGCTCGTCGCGACACCAATTGCGTTGGCGTATCTCGCAAGGCCTGCGCCATGGAAGCGTGCAACAGGCCCGGTTCCAGGCGGCACTTCTGCCGGCAGCCGAAGTGGAAATGGGTCTGCCGTGTGAAATAGGTGACTACACCGACTTCTACACCAGCATCCACCATGCCACCACGGTGGGAAAACTGTTCAGGCCGGACAACCCACTGTTACCCAACTACAAGTGGGTGCCCATTGGCTACCACGGTCGTGCCTCGTCGATAGGCGTGAGTGCGCCGGGGTTGGGTCATACCTTCCAGCGCCCCAGAGGCCAGGTGAAGGCGGCAGAGGCAGATGTCCCCACACTTCAGGCCAGTTCCCGCCTGGACTATGAATTGGAACTGGGGGTATTCATCGGACACCCCAGCTCGCAGGGTGAGCCCGTCACCATGGCGCAGGCCGAGGAGCATGTCTTTGGCCTGAGCTTATTCAATGACTGGAGCGCCCGTGATTTGCAGGCCTGGGAATACCAGCCGCTGGGCCCCTTTCTTTCAAAAAACTTTGCCAGCACGGTGTCACCCTGGATGGTCACACTGGATGCACTGGCACCGTTTCGCGCTGCCTTCACCCGCCCTGCGTCCGATCCGCAACCGTTGGCTTACCTGGACTCCGCCGTGAATCAGAAACTGGGTGCCATCAATATTGAACTTGAAGTGTGGCTGCAGACGCGGATGATGCGAGAGGTCGGTCATGCGGGAGTACAACTGACACGCTGTAACTACCGCGATGCCTATTGGACACTGGCGCAACTGGTAGTCCACCACACCGTGAATGGCTGCAATTTGCGCAGCGGTGACCTGCTGGGTACCGGCACACTCTCCGGCCCCTTGCCGGAGCAAGGTGGATCCTTGTTGGAGCTCAGCAGGGGTGGTAAGCAGCCGCTGGTCTTGCCTCAAGGAGAGACGCGCAGCTTTCTGTCCGATGGCGACACTGTGATTCTGCGTGGCTACTGCCAAGCCGAGGGTTTCAGGCGCATAGGCTTTGGCGAGTGCCGTGGCACGGTGCTGTCTGCACGGCAGGAGTAAAGCTGATGTTGAGCCTGTATTCCTACTTCCGTAGCTCCGCTGCATACCGGGTTCGCATCGCACTGCATCTCAAAGGCTTGCCATTCAATACCATTCCTGTGCATTTGCTGATAAATGGTGGTGAGCAGCATGCCGAGGGGTATCGCACCATCAACCCTTCAAAGCTGATCCCTAGCCTGGTTGATGGTGATTTTCACCTTGGCCAGTCTCTGACCATCATGGAGTACCTGGAGGAAACGCACCCCGACAATCCTTTGTTGCCGGCCGATCCCATGGCGCGGGCGCGGGTGCGCTCACTGGCACAGTCCATTGCCTGCGATATCCATCCTCTGAACAACTTGCGCGTGTTGCAGTACCTCAAAAATGAACTGGATGCCCCGGAAGATGCAAGAACGCGTTGGTATCAGCATTGGGTAAGCAAGGGCTTTGAAGCAATCGAGCGCATGCTGCAGATAGGCAATGCGGCAGGCCAATTTTGTGAGGGTGATCGGCCTGGAATGGCAGACTGTTGTCTGATCCCGCAGATGTACAACGCCAGGCGTTTCAACATTTCCATGGATGCGTTTCCTACGTTGTGTCAAATTGAAACAGTGTGCTTGGATTTGGATGCCTTCAAGCTGTCTGCGCCGGAGATACAGCCCGACGCTGATTGACGCACAGAAGGATTCTCTAATCGACTGCTGCGATTGCACTCAGTCGAAATCCACCAAGCCAACTGCTCTCCATGCATCCTCAGCAAAAACCGCAACAAAGTCTGTAGGCTTAGTCTTGACCCTTCCAGTCAACCCTGCTTGGCAGTAGTTCTCCGCTTGGCCGATCAGCAGTGATGCATAAGTTTCACGGGGCAATGCTCGAATAGAACCTTCCTTGACACCTCGATCCAGACACTCCAACAATTCCCCGTATGCAGGCTTCTCGCGTCTTGGGCATGAGTTTGCGCATGCGCATGTCCTCAATCATTCGTTGACGCAGTGGGGACCCGCTTGGTGTCGATGTCTTCATGCCTGTGCTCCTGTTGTGAACGAGGCCAATTGCTTCAATTCACAACTTCGACATGCCTACACCGCCGACTTACCAATACCGTTGATCGAAGGGTACCGCGAATAGCGGTTAAGTCCTACGACCCAAACCGGTCGTT
>VIKI01000261.1 GCA_008080595.1 Comamonadaceae bacterium | reverse complement strand
CAACTACGCCTTCTGAGCATGGGTTTGATTTTCCGAGGTTGAATTTCCTAAGGTTAACCATCCAAGGTTGACATTTGGCTCAAGACTCTTGCGGGTCTTGAGCCTTTTTTTTGCTTTGTTAATTCCGGTAGAACTTATAAATCCCCGGCGAGTTGCTTGGTCAACAGACACGACTGCATTTGCCGCAGACTGGGCTGCAGCTTGTCCATTCCCGTGCGCAGCGCCACGCAAGTGGCCAGCACGTCAATGATCATCAGGTGCAATAGACGCGACACCATCGGTGGGCTATAGCGCTGGTGACCTTCAGGGTGGTTGGCCGGCAGGTGAATCTGCCCCAGCGCAGACAAAGGGGAGTGGCTGCAGGTGATGACAATGGTGGTCGCCCCATTTTTGCAGGCCATGGCACAGGTGTTCAAAAGCTCCTGGGTGCGCCCAGAGTTGGAGATCACCACCGCACAGTCACCCGGTCGCATGACCGACGCACTCATGAGTTGCATGTGGCTGTCAGGGTAGGCGGTGGTGGGGATGCCCATGCGAAAGAATTTGTGCTGCGCATCCTGCGCCACAATGCCCGAGTTGCCCAGGCCAAAAAACTCGATGCGACCACCGTCTCGGCGCGTCTCGAGCATGGCCGTGACGGCCAGTTCCACATGACAGGGGTTGACCTCCACGCGGTAGCGTGAAACCGCCGCCAGGGTGTCATCAATCACCTTGATCAGAATGTCCTGGGTCTTGTCATCCACATCCACACTGCGGTGAATAAACTGCACCCCTTCTTGGGTGCGACCCACCAGTTTCAGCTTCAAATCTTTCAGACCGTTGTAGCCCAAACTGCGACAAAACCGAACCACGGTGGGGCTGCTGACTTGGGCCTGTGTGGCCAGAGCGATCACAGGCTGGTTCAAAAAACTGCCTGGGCAGTCCAGCAAGAGCCGACCGACCCGTTGTTCAGCCGGTGACAGCGAGCTGAGTGCGGCTTCGATCCTAGTGAGCATGGTCGTCGTACATGGTTTTTTTCGGTGTGCTTGGGGTCTCAGAATGCAAGTACGCAGGGCAATGGGCTAAGACCGTGCCTCTATCAAAGTAGGCCGATGATAGTTTGAACTTGGCAGACCAAGTTAAAGAAGTTCCCTGTTCAGTCGCTGTTGCCATGCCTGCGCATAGGCCTTCAGGGCGGGGAGTTCCAACGCAATTGCTTCATGCAAAAAGGCCGCATCGGCGGGCTGCCCCCAGCGGGTGAGCTGCCAGGCCCCACGGGCTGTGCCCTCCAGTTCATCCACACTGGCCCAGCAGGCCACACCCGGCAACAAAGCAGCAAGCAAGCCCATGTACAGCGGATTGCGGGACAAGGGGCCTTCCACCACCAGCCGCTGCTCGGTGGCTTGAGATGCGGCTTCATCCGGCCAGAGCTGGCGCACCAGCCAGCGGGTCACCAAGGCACAGTAAAGCGCCGCCAAGGCGGCACGCTGGCCATCCGTCAAATCAGCCAGTGTCACCGGAACACCACTTTGCAGCACCACCCCGACGCGATCAGAAAAAGGCCCGCCCTGCGCGGCAAAAGAAGGTAATGCCAGGGTCTGCGTCGCCAGCAGATGCGCCACATCTTCCACGCTGCCCGCGTCGGGCGACGCGCCTGCCAGCAGGTGGGCAAACTCGCGCCCACCCATGAAGCGGGCGGTGGGCGTGGCACGCCCCAGCACATCCACGTTGGCCAGCATGTCGCGCTCGGCTTGTAATGCGGTGGTGGCGGCACCGGGGGCCATCAGCACCGTCCAGGTGCCGGACGACACCACCGTCAGCCGGGCTGATTGGGTGGCGACTTCAGAAGAAGCATTCAGGTAGCGGGCCAGGCAGGCATTGCTGTCGTGCACACCGGCATACACCGCGCAGTGCGCCGACAAGCCCCAGCGCTTGGCCATCTGCGGTAACACCGGCCCCAACATGGCCCAAGCGGCTTGCATGGGCGGGAACAAGGCGACCCAGCCTTGGGCGCGGGCCAGGTCAGAGTAGTCTTGCCGCTGGGGCTGCCACAGATGGGTGTGGCAGCCCAGGGACGAGTATTCACTGGCACGCACACCACACAGCAGCCAGGCCCAATACTGTGGGTACGGCAAGATACAGCGCGTGCGCTGCCAAGCCTGGGGGTAGAGGTGTTGCACCGCAAACAATTGCCGCGCCGCGTTGAGCCCCGCAGGCAAGGCGGGCGACAGGCTCAAGGCGAAGGGGTCGGATGCATCGGTGAAGGCCTGTGCCAGCTGGGGTGATGCCGCCAGGGCATCGTGCTCGTAGTCCAGGGGCTCCCAGGCCAGCCCTTCATCCCCCAAGGCCACCAGCGCGGCCCCGTGGGTGGAGGTGATGACCCTGGTGCAGTGCCGCGTGTGGGGGGAAGCACTCAAGGTCTGGGCCATCCAGGCTTCCAGGCCATGTACATCCAGTGCCGGGTAACCCAGGGGCGACATGACGGAGGCGTTGTTGCGGCCATGGCGCTCCACCACCGCGCCGGTGTCATCCACCATCAGCAACTTGGCGTGGCTTTTGCCGATGTCGATCACCAGGGTCAGTTCGTCGCTTGCTGCCATGGTGTTCAATCCAGATGGAACATGCAAGGCAGCGGCTCCACCACGGGGGAGCCATCGGCATTGCTGCGCATGATGTCCGCCATGTAGGCCCACCAGCGCTGCATCACCGGGTGGTTGGGCAGGGTGTCCATGGTGTGACCGGGCGTGCGGCGCAGCACGGCAAACAGCACGTGGCGGGGCTCGTCCAGGTAAATGCTGTAGTCGCTGATGCCGACCTCTTTCAGCAACTGGCTCAATTCGGGCCAGATGGCATCGTGCCGACGTTTGTACTCGTCCACACACCCTGGGTTCAGGAACATGCGAAAGGCAATTTTCTCAGTGCTCATGCGGCAGTCCTCCCACTCTTGAGCAGCCGTGGCAGCACCATCGAGATGATCAGCAAGATGCCAATCACCATCGACATCACGATGCCGGTCACATTGGCCATGCCCATGCCAAAGGTGAACAGCCCCAGCAGCAGCACCGACAGCATCGTGCCGACAATGCTGCCGCGACCGCCTTCAATGGCCACACCGCCCAGAATCACCATGGTGATGGCATCGAGTTCCCAACCCATGGCGATGTTGGGCCGGGTGCTGCCAATGCGCCCGGTGAGAAAGATGGCCGCCACGGCTGCCATCAACCCGGCAAACACAAACAGCGCAAAGCGATAACGATCCGCCTCAATGCCAGAGAAGCGTGCCGCCACCGGATTGGCCCCGATGGCATAGATGCGCCGCCCCACCACCGTGCGGTGCAACACCAGCCCGACCACCAAGGCAAAGCCGCACAGCGTGACAAATTCAATCGGCAGCACCAGCCAGCGCACGCCAATGACTTCCCCCACATAGGAATTGCCAAGCACAGAAAACACCTCCGGGTAGCCCGAGATCGACTGGTCTCCCAGCGCCACCAGCGCCAGCCCACGGTACAAAGACAGGGTGCCGATGGTCACCACGATGGAGGGCAGTTTGTCGTTGACGGCCCCGGCTACGCCCCCGGTCAGCAAGGCTGCGGCCACAATGACCCACGGCCCGGCCCCAGCTTTCATGGCATAACCCATGGCCAGCGAACACAAGGCCAGGGTGGCGGCAATCGACAGGTCAATTTCACCACTCACAATCAGCAGGGCGATGGCCAGGGCCAGCAGGCCTTTTTCGCTGAAGTTGAAGGTGCTGTCGGCCAGCGTGTCCACACTCATGAAGCCGGGTTGTGTCACCCCAAAGTACGCCAGCAACAGCACCAGCAGTGCCAGCAGCACACGTTCCCAAATATTCCAGGCTTTCATACGACAGCTCCCTGACGTTCCAGAATTTGACGACCAGCACGGCGCTCAGAGCGGGCATTGACGGCCACAGACACCAAAATCACCGCGCCGGAAATGGCTTGTTGCCAGAACGGTGACACCTGAATCACCGGCAAGGCGGCATTCACCACCCCGATGCAAGGCGGCATTCACCACCCCGATGAACAACACCCCCAAGGTGGCCCCCAGAACCGTGCCTACACCGCCGCCGATGCTGACACCGCCAATCACACAGGCCGCCACCACTGTCAGCTCGTAGCCCGCGGCCAGCTCGGTGTAGGCGATGGAATAGCGCCCCACCCACAACAAGCCCGCCAGACCCGCCAGCATGCCCGACAAGGTGTAGACCAGACGCAAGCGCGCAGACACTGAAATGCCGACATAGGTGGCCGCGTGAGGGTTACCTCCCAGCGCATAGATTTCGCGGCCCGCACGGCGGTATTTCAGGAACACGGTGGCCAGCACCAGTACAGCCAAGGCAAACCACACCAGGGCGGGCAAGCCCAGCCACTCGGCACGGGGCAGCCCTTTGATGCCCTCATGAATGTCCTGATCCGAAATCCAGGCACCCTTGCTGGCGACAAAAATCGCCCCCCGGTAGGCCGACATCGTGCCCAGCGTGACCACAATGGGCGGCAGGTTGAAGCCGGTGATGAGCCAGCCGTTGATGCTGCCCAGCAGCGCCCCGATGGCCAGCGCGATGGCGATCAGCACCACAATGTTTATCCCCGGAAAGGCTTTGCCGATCAAGGCGCAAGCCATGCCGGTGAGCGCCAGGTTGGAGGCGACCGACAGGTCAATGCCACGGGTCAGCAGCACCAGCATCTGGCCCATCACCAAAATCGCCAGAATGGCCGAGTCATTGGCAATGTCCATGCCATTGCGCCAGGTCAGGAACACCGGTGCCCGCGTGCCGACCCCCAGGGCGATGACGGCAATGATGACCAGCAGCAGCCACTCGCGCCGGATGGTTAAAAGCTGTTTCATGCGTGGTCTCCTGCGGGTGTGGGATGCGCGTGGGAGCCGTCCAGCCCCGAGGCGGCGGCCACAATGGCCTCGGCACTCATGTGCGCACGGTCAAACTCGGCCACTTGCAAGCCGTGGCGCAGCACGATCACGCGGTGCGCCAGATTCATCACTTCGGGCAATTCGGACGACACCAGAATCACCGCCAAGCCTTCTTTCACCATGTCGGCAATCAGGTGGTAGACCGCTTGTTTGGCCCCCACATCAATGCCTTTGGTGGGCTCATCCAGAATCACAATTTTGGGATCCAACCCCAGCCACTTGCCAATCACCACCTTTTGCTGGTTGCCGCCGGACAAGCCGGACAACAAGGTGTGGGGGGAGGCAGTTTTGATCTTCAGGCGCTGCGTCATGCGCTGGCACAGTTCGGACTCTTTCAACGCCGACAACCACAGCCCGTTGGCAAAACGGCTCAGGCCCGCCAGGCTGAGGTTGTCTTGCACCGAAAAGCTCAAAATGCCGCCCTGGCGCTGGCGCTCTTCCGGCACATAGGCGATGCCTGCGGCAATGGCATCGGCCGGGCGGCGGGCTTGAAACTTGTGGCCGTGCACCTGGAATTCGCCTCGGGCCAGCGGGTTCAGCCCCATGATGGCCAGCATGGCCTCGCTGCGCCCGGCCCCAATCAGCCCGTAGAAGCCCAGAATTTCGCCACGCCGCAAGCTGAAATTCAGGTCCTTGAATTCAGTGGGGTGCGACAGGTGCTTGACCGACAACACCTCTTCCCCCGGCGTGGAGTCGATGTGCGGGTAAATCTGGTTGATTTCGCGCCCGGCCATCAAGGCCACCAGTGCCTGCTCGGTCGCGTCTGCGATGCGGCCGGTGCCCACGGCGGCCCCATCACGCAGCACCAGATAGCGGTCGGCCACGGCAAAAATTTCATCAAACTTGTGGGTGATGAAGATCACGCCCACGCCCTGGTCGCGCAGCTTGCGCACAATGCCGTAGAAGTCGCGAATCTCGGCCTGGGACAGCGCGGCGGTGGGTTCATCCAGAATCACCACCAGGGCTTTTTGCGACAGTGCCCGGGCAATTTCGACCAAATGGCGCTCGGCCAGGCTCAGGTCTTTCACCAGCGTGGTGGCAGTGAAGCGGGCCCCAATGTCGGTCAGCACGGTTTGCGCCTGGGTATTCATGGCCGCCCAGTCGATGAATGGGCCACGTTGCAAGTGGCGACCCACAAAAATGTTCTCGGCCACGCTGAGTTCTTCAAACATCACCGTTTCCTGGTGCACCGCCAGAATACCGGCTGCCTGCGACTCCAGCGCACTGGCAAAGGTTTGCGGCACACCGTTGAGCACAATGGCCCCTTCTTCCATGGGCACCACACCGGTGAGCATTTTGACCAGGGTGGATTTGCCCGCCCCGTTTTCGCCCACCAGGGCCAGCACCTCGCCCGAGCGCAATTCCAGGTCGACACCGCGCAACGCACGTGTGGCCCCGTAGCTCTTGTGCACGCCTTGAAGGCTCAGCAGGATATCGCTCATGTTCAGTGTCA
>VIKI01000021.1:21249-21821 GCA_008080595.1 Comamonadaceae bacterium | reverse complement strand
ATTTGACGGCATGGGGCGCGACAACGAGCTGGGCAGCGGGACGGATTACGGGCGCATCGAGTACGCCTACTACCTGATGGCCAAAAATGCGGGAATAGACATGTCCCCATGCCGCCTGTTGGAGGAAAACGGTCGCGCCCACTTCATGACAAGGCGCTTTGACCGTGCAGGGGAAAATAGCCGCCATCATTTGCAGACCTTGTGCGCGATGAACCATCTGGACTATAAGAAAAAGGGCACGAACAGCTATGAGCAGCTGTTTGTCACCATGGACAAGCTGTCTCTCCCCTACGAACAGAAGGAAGAGGCGTATCGCCGTATGGTGTTCAACGTGGTGGGTAAGAACTGCGATGACCACACAAAGAACATCTCCTTTCGTCTGCGCCAGGGCCAACCTTGGGAGCTGGCCCCTGCCTATGACATTTCATTTGCGCACAACCCTAACGGGGAGTGGACCCACCAGCATTTGATGTCGGTTAATGGGCGCTTCAAGGACTTCACCCGCACGGATCTGCTAGCGCTGGCCAACCGGTTTGGCATTGGGAGTGCCGCCGTGGTGATCGATCAGGTTG
>VIKI01000021.1:0-21244 GCA_008080595.1 Comamonadaceae bacterium | reverse complement strand
TGGCGTTGTGGCCCACCTTTGCCGTCGAGGCTGGTGTGCACAAGGACGTGGCAGACCATATAGCTGGGTTTCACCTGATGGTGCTGGGTAAGTCCTGATGGGGCTTGACCAGTGGTACATCACTTGTCAGCGAGTTCTTTATATATTCGACGACTTAACCGACGCGCACGGTCAATTAGCGATTGATCTGAGCGGGAATAGATACCTCTAGTGTGCTTAAGGGCCGCCAACTGCCGACTTTGCATTTCCGTATCGAGCGACTGCTTTCAAGAAATTGGCTTGGCGAATCGCTGTGGATTTGCAGGTGTTGATCGAAGTCGGAAGCATCCAGAATGCTTGACACACCGAGGTTGCAACCTCGTCTCTGCTTGAACCACTGAAGGAGCGATTGATTTTTAGAGCTTCAAACTCCTACATGTCGGTGTCGCCTTCGATTTGAGCCATGCGCCGACCGTCAGTTAAGCCATCGAAAAAGTCAGGTGGACAGCCTCAGCCTTGACGATCTGAGTCATCCAACTGGCTCACCGCAAACTCCATCCGCTGCATTTGCCATTGCCGGCCAGCGGCCCTGGAATTGAGTTGGTCAATGCGCGCATGCGGGACAAACTGGTGCGGATCATCCCTTTTTCGCAGGCTTACCGTGCCGCCTGTTTGGCCCGTGACATGGGCATCCTGGCCGGTGAGTCGCAGGCGGTACGGGAACTGACCATTCTGGCAGCCTTGCTGACACCCCTGGACATTCTGGTCAACGCCCATCCACACTATGGCTGTGACAGCACGGATACTGAACAGAGAACACACTATTTGAATACCTGGAGGTCTAGCTTGCTGCTCAAACCCATCAATGAGGTCTACCGCAGCGATTCGGTGGAGATGCACTTGTTGGCCCGACTGCTGGGCTTCTGCGCACAGGGGGCGTATGACGAAGAATTGCTCGGATGAAGGGGTTGGAGAGTCGGGCATGAAGAGGGGCAACATGATGCAATCAGGCGGGAATGCCATGCGCAGACTGCGGGGTAGACAAAATCACAAGCAAAGACAGGCTGCAGGGCTGGAGTTGGACAGGCGGGTGGCGCGGGCGACAAATCTGCTGCTGCTTGGTGCGGTGGTGGTTGTGCTGGTGGTGGGATATTTGAGCTGGCGGGGGTTGCGGTAGGTGGTTTAATTCACTAAAAGCGAACGGTATTTTTCAACTTCAAGGAATCCATCTTGAGCTTTATTGGCAATATCTTCTGGTTCATTCTGGGTGGCTTCTTCATGGGACTGGGCTGGTGGCTGGCCGGGCTCTTGTGTGCCATCACCATTGTGGGCATCCCCTGGGCCAAGGCCTGCTTTGTGATCGGTCAGTTTGCTTTTTTACCGTTCGGCAAAGAGGCAGTCAGCCGCAAAACCCTGACCAACCAGGACGACATTGGAACCGGCACCCTGGGTCTGATGGGCAACATCGTCTGGTTTGTCTTTGCCGGACTGTGGCTCGCTATCGGGCATCTGTTTTCTGCCCTGCTGTGTTTCATCACGATCATTGGCATACCGTTTGGCCTTCAGCACCTGAAACTGGCGCGCATTGCACTGGCACCGATTGGCCAGATCATTGTGAGCAAATAGCGGCTCACCGATGCCACGTGGTTCCACGGCAGTCGGCGACGGTAATTACATCGGATCGCATGATCAAATTAAGTCCATGGGTTTTTATATCAATGCTGCCGCCGCGATCTCCAATGAGCGAATGCGCAGCAAAGGATCAAAGATGTCACACACCAGCATAAACTCATCGGCTTGTGTCGCCTGAGTCAAGGCGGACAGACCCGCCTTCACTGTGTCTGGTCCGCCAATCACTGCCGCAGCCAGGAAATCATTGATAGCCGACCGTTCCTGTGGATGCAATTGCGCCAAAAAATTGGCCACCGCAGGCTGTAGCCGTTGTCGGTCACCCGTCAGGATGCCCAATACCCGCTGATAGGTGCTGCTTGCCAAATACTGCGCTTCATCATCCGAGGGTGCCGCAATGAATGGAATACCGACGATCACATAAGGTGCAGCCAAGCTGGCCGAAGGCTTGAAGTTGTTTCGATAGACCTCTAACGCCTGAAACAGCAACCGAGGCGCGAAATGGGCCGCAAACGCGTAGGGCAAACCGCGCTCAGCGGCCAGTGCAGCAGAAAACAAACTGGAACCCAGCAACCAGATTGGCACATTGGTGCCAGCGCCAGGTGTGGCAATCACCCGCTGCCCAGCTTGTGCCGGGGCCAGCAATTGCTGCAGTTCTGCCACTTCGCGTGGAAAGTCCTCCTCGGTCTCAATTCGATTGCGACGCAGGGCACGCATGGTCGTGGCATCCGTGCCTGGTGCTCGTCCGAGACCTAAATCAATCCGGTTTGGATAAAGTTCAGCCAGGGTGCCGAAGGCCTCCGCCACGACCAGTGGCGCGTGATTGGGTAGCATGATGCCGCCGGAGCCCACCCGAATATGCTGGGTACCACCCGCAATATGCCCAACCAGAACCGCAGTGGCAGAACTCGCGATGCCTGGCATGTTGTGATGCTCTGCCAGCCAGTAGCGGGTAAATCCGAGCGACTCAGCAGCTTGTGCTGTGCGCAATGCAATGCCGAGTGCATCTGCCACACTACCCCCCTCGCGGATGGCGACAAGGTCGAGCATGGATAGGGCGATGTTGTTCAGAGTCTTCATGGGCATCATTGTCACGGCTGACTTCGAGAAAGTGGGGATGTTGGGCTGAAATGCCAGCGCAACACAAACAAGAACCCAGGGGCGTGCTGATGCCCAACCCTGCATGCCATTCACTACACACAGGGTCGACGCATAAAATGCGAGTCCTGAAATCATGGACCGCCAGTTCGGTTTCTACCTTTATCCCAGTTGCGTCGCTGTACACAACGCTCGTTTTTCAATCGAATAGCAAGGATTTTTCGATGTCACTTTCCACCTCAACCCTGGCCGCCATTCAAAAAGTGGGTAGTGCCGCCTTCACTGCCGATGAGAAGCTCAAAAAAGAAGTTGAGGCCTACGCTGAACGCGTCAGTGCCGCGATTTCAAAGAATGCCTACAACTTGGGTAATGACACCCTGATTGAGAACTGGAAGGTGGTTGCGCGTCTTTCGCAAACTCTGGCGGGCATTGAAGCAGAACTCAAGAAGGTTTTTCAAGTCGCTTCAGAATTGATGGCGGATGACCAGCCAACGGTGCGTGATGTGCCGATGCTGCCAGCACCTGTGAAATCTGCCAGCAAGGCTGCCAGCAAAGTCAAAAAAGTGGCCGTCACACCTGTTACGGTGAAAGCCAATTCGAAGAAAACGGCAGCCAAGCCCGTGGCTCCCGTTGTCGTTACGCCCAAGAAAGCCGTAAAGAAAAGTGTTGCAAGTTCAGCTGACTTGACACCCGTGGATGTGGTGGTCAAATCAACAAAAAAAGCCGCGACACCCAAAGTCAAAGTGAGCAAGCCCAAGGCCACTGGTGCTTCTGATAAATCGGCAGTGCCTGTTGGCAATGCTGCCAAGCTGCTTGCCTATTTCGAACGCACCCTGAATTCGAATGAGTTTTCTGCGGTGAGTCAAACAGTTGCGTCACAGGAGACGGGAATTCCATTGGGCTCCATGACGGCGTCCATCAAGAAGTTGACTGAAACGGGCTGTATCACGGCAGCACCCGACGGCGGCTTGAAACTGGTTGTCACTCAGCCGACACCAGTGCCGACGCTGGAAGCGAAATAACAACAAGCACGGAGCGCACTTTACTGATATCGGTGGGCGCTCTGTCAGAGGGAGCCCCGTTAGGCGGTATTTCCTTCATTCAACAGTTTTGTTGATTCACGTTCGCCATTAAATTGTGGCCGGATGGTGGCGAACTGGCGCTGACACTAGAGAAGACTGAAGCCACGGTTTCACTTTAACTTAAACCGGCTTGACGCTTGGCTCACCCGGCAACGTCAAGTACGAGTGCTGCTGGCCAAGCTCAGCGGCTCACCCGACCACGCGAAGTGCGTGGCCCCTTGGAATTGACCCGCGCAGCCACCGGCGTGTCGTCGATTGTGAACAGCTCTCGAACATCCAGACCAAAAGCAGCGGCAATCTCATACAGCATGGTCAATGTCGGATTGGCCTGACCCGACTCAATGCGGCTCATGTAGGTGCGAAACATATTGCAGCGGTCTGCCAACTCTTCCTGCGTGATCTGTTGCTGGCAACGTAAAGCCTTGATGCGATACCCCAGTGCCATACGGGGGTCGACCTTGTGCGCACCAGCCGCAGTGGCTGATGAAACTGATTCGGGCGTTTCTGGTTGGCTTGGGTTGGACACCCAGTCAATTTGCCTTATGTATACTCGTTAATACACACACTAATTCGTACATTGACGTAGTATTGGGGAGGACATGCATGAGACTCAAGCCAGCCATTGACCAGTTTGCTCAACAACATCAGAACGACTCAGGTGCCATCCGTCTGAAATTGCTGGGTGTGGTTACCTTTCTGGCAGTAGGGATCGCCGCATGCACCCCGGCTGACAGAACCAAGGCACGTGCCCAAGAGGTGATCAACAAAGGACTGAGAGAGCAACCTGAGTGCATCACCGCGAATGTGGGTAGCCGCCATGACCCGAGCACTGGGTCAACATCCCTGGTCCTCAAAGTGCTTGAAGCGGCCAAATTGATTGAACTCGGCACGATTGAAGAAAAAGCCTGGCTCTCCAACGCGGTCAAAGTCGTGCCCGCCTACAAGTTGACCGATGCAGGCAAGACCTTTGTGTCTCCAAAAGCTGCATCGCCTCTTGCTGAGTACTTGCCGTGTGTGCGCAATGGCCGATTTGAAGTGGCCACCATCGAAGCCATCGACATCAACAACGACCTGACCGGACGCCCCATTGCCAGCGTACGAGCCCGACTGCGGTTTATCGCTGAGGACTGGTTTGCGGCCACCAAAACTGACCCTGCCTGGGCCAGCTACTGGAGTGCCATGGGCAAAAAAGAGCAAACACAGTGGCTCTACAGCCTGGTCAAGTCTGGGGATGAGCTGTTCTACACCGGACGGGCTACTGCCTTGAAATAACACCATACCAACATACACCATGAAGAAATCACATCTATTGCTCTTGCTCGCCAGCTTTGGCATCTTGGCCCAAGCTCAAGAGCAACCGGCCATTCCGATGGCGGCACCGGTACCGATCAAAACCCCATCAGCACTGGCTACTCCTTCGTCAGCACCGGTGCAGAAGTCTCCATCTGCACCTGAGCCGGTTAAAAAATCAGCAGTGACCACCAAAGCCACGCCCGTGTTGGCCAAGCCGTCGGTTCAAGCGGTGGCCCGAGCGCCGTTGATAGTGCCTCAAGTGCCGCCGCCGAGCAAAGTGACGCGGGATTTTTATGAGGCGTTCATGGGAAACAACTTTGAGCTGGCAGATATGCTGGTCAAGCAGGGGGCTGACATCAATTGCAGCAACTGTGGCGGTATTTCTCCACTGAGCCACGCGATACGCATGCAACCCAATACATCCTTTGACATGATCAGTTGGGTGTTGGCACGCGGCGGCAATCCGAATATTGCTATGTTCAATCAGAACCAGGATGGATTTAGCGCTTTCATGGCGTTCACTGCCAATCTGAGTGGTCAGATCGCGATTTACGGTGGGGGACTGCTACCACTTACCCAGCGCTTTCTTGATGCCGGGGCAGATGTCAAGGCATCCACGCAAACCAAGCAAACGGTCCTGCATTACCTGGGTGAGCGTAACAACTCCTGGCTGTTCAATGCATATGTTCCAACGGAGAGACGGGCTATTGTGATCAGGTACATGGACATGCTGATCGCAGCTGGTGCGGACATCAATGCCAGGGATTTGGAGGGGCATACACCGGTGATGATGGCAGCGCAAAATATCTGCAGCGTGGAAGTGCTCAAGGTGTATCAACAGCGTCGGGCCGACTTGAGCATTCAGGCCGTGGACGGTAGCACGGTGCGAGACATCATTTACAAACAGGCCATCGCTGGCAACAAAAATTGCAACCCGGTATTGGCTTACCTGGACTCCGGTGCCCAGGCTGTGGCACCGATTTCCGTGCCTGTTCTTACCCAAGGTGTTGCGGCGCAATTGGCCACCCCCGACAAATTGACCGGCAACTGGCGTGGTGTTCTCAAACTATCTTCACCCTCGGATGCCACCATCGCTGTCACGGGTGAGGTCCGCACAGGAGGTGAGGTCAGCTTGAAGTCGGCCACCGGTGTGGAGTCCCTGGGGCGGATTGATACGGTTCAAGGTGACCGCGTGGCCATGACCCTGCGTAGTCGCGCACCTCAGGGGCAAAAATTTCCCAATGGCAGCACGGAAACTGCGGAGTTCAAAGTGAACGGAACTTCAAAAGACGGTGTCTTGCGTGGGCAGTACCAGGCCCCCTATGACGCAGGTGAGTTCATCCTTTGTAAGGAGGGCACTGTGACCATCCCAGAGTGTGCGGCACCTGCTGCTGCGGTAAATGATCTGGCACGCGCTGTCGGGGGACTGCTCGGTGTGTTGAAAGCCATCGCGAAATAAGGGGAAAACCGCATCATGAACATCGAAATATTTGGCTCAAGCGTTCAACTCTTGCCGGCGACCAGCCCGCTGCCGGGCCGTCTGGCGGCCACGGCCATCGATTGGAAGCAAAAAATATGGACAGCCCTGTTTTTGCAAGACCCCATGAATGGATTGATCAACTTTGAGTCAGAAGTGCTTTACCAATTGATGCGCAATGCAAAGGTGCGTCAGAGCCGATGGCTGGGTGTGGTGCTTTGGGTGACCGATGGGGCGATATCGGTAGTGAACAGCATCAAGCGCCTGTCCGGTGGCTCTTACGGTGGCACGTTTGGTTATGGCTCGATGGGGAGCATGATTTCCAGTGGTTCGGCGATTTTTACGATAGTGATCTCCATTCTGGCCTTTATTGCATTGGCACCATTGACACTCGTAGCCTGGGTTCTGCGGTTCAAAATGGATCGCGACATCAAAGCTGAATTGCAGAGAGTGATCGATCAGGTGGCGGTGTTTTTTGAAGCTCAGGCAGCCTCAGTCTCGCCCTGAACCTCAGGTCTGCCAAACCCCCAAGCCACCTTCACGCAGATCAATGCCCAGTTCCACCTCCAGACTTCTGGCCTCGGCATAGGTCATAGGGTTGCACAAGACATAGAGTTCAGGGAAAAGCCGCAGACCCCTATTCCTGCTGGTGCAGGTTGGCCTGGATGCCCGCCTTGTGTTTGTCAAAGCGCACATCCGAGTCCAGTCTAGTTTTTTTTGCCTGACATGGTGCAGCACCCCATGGGAGAGTTCAATCACATAGACGTGGTAATAGCTTGAGTAGCACTTTGCTTGAGCTGTCTTTTGCCTCAATCTAGCAACGAGTGCTGGATTGGTGATTCAGTACCGCTTTGGAGCTGATCCGTCGGATACTGCCGCATGAATTCCATGCTTTGCTCGGGTGTGGCCCGCAGCCAGTCGTCATAGCTGTCTGGCGGCAAGATCACCACCATGCGCTTCTCATCCACGGGTTTATGAAACTGGCACATCAGCTCATGGCCATCGGCGTTGATGGTCAGCATTGTGAAACTGTGCACCAGACCCTTGGGTGACTTCCAGGACGACCAAAGTCCGGCAATGCCCAGAGGTTCACCATTCACATTGGAAATCCGCGTGGCAATGGCTTTGCCACTGCGCCAATCAGGTTCAAAGATGGCCTCTGCCGGGATGATGCAGTGTTGGGCGTACTTCCAGGCATCCCTGAAACTGGGCTTAGTGGCCACCGTCTCACTGCGTGCGTTGTAGGTCTGGTGCCCGATGTTGGCATCCGTAGCCCAATGCGGAATCAGACCAAACAGTCCGGGCAGGGCCTCCCGCTCAGGCACTGCGTCATCGCCGGTGTCCATGGTGGCCTCTTTGGGCCTACGGATGAAGCTTGCCGCGTAGTTCGGCCACACATCGTGCTTGCCCATCTCCACAGGGGGCTCAACACCGAAGTGGTGACGGTAACGCTCTCGCTCTTTGATGGCTTGGTAATGTGAACACATGATGAGATCGTAGCAAGCACACATCACCCCTTGCCGGAGGTGGTGTGCTGGTATCACTTCATGGGTTGTGGTGAATTGGCATCCATTGACGGATTGAATGCTCCAGCAGTCAGGGTTTGCCAGCGCTGCCAATACTGCAGTGCAACGCGGTAGGTGTTGGTTTGCACCCGCAGCGTGGACTCGATATCGTGACCGTAGCCGCCTTCCATGGTCATGACCAATGGCACCCGGCGTTGAAACGCCCAATCAAAGACACGACGGTCACGTGACTCCATGCCATCATCAGACACCGCCAGTCGGCCCAGACGATCACCCTCATGTGCATCGGCTCCGGCCAAATAAAACACCAGATCGGGCTCAAAGCGCTGCTCTAAACACGATAGCCCCTGTTCCAGTGCGTCCAGATAGGCATCGTCCTGGCAGCCATCAGGCAACTCGATGTCGCAATCGCTAGTTTGTTTGCGCACCGGAAAGTTCTTTGCCCCGTGCAAAGACAAGGTGAATACCGAATCATCTTTCTCAAAAATACGGGCTGTTCCGTCCCCCTGGTGCACATCCAGATCAACCACAGCCACTTGCAATGCACGGTTGAACGATTTGACGGGCATGCCCGCATGGTCCAGTTGCACTTGACGTGCTGCCACGGCAACATCGTTGAACACACAAAACCCGCCGCCCCGATCCGGATGTGAATGGTGGGTGCCACCGGCCAGGTTGGCGGCGATGCAGCCGCCCTTGAGTGCGGCACGGGCAGCTCCAAGTGTGCCACCCACAGAGCGACAGGCACGCTCGGCCATGCCAGGACTCCAGGGAAAACCAATTTCTCGCTGTGCCGCTGGACTCAAAGTGCCATTGAACACGGCATGGATGTATTCAGGCGTGTGAACCAGGCCAAGTTCTTCAGCGGTGACTGGTAAAGCCTCATGCAATTCAATGGCCGGCATCTGAGACACCAGACGTTCACGCAACATGGCGTACTTTTGCATCGGAAAGCGATGCCCCTGCGGCAAGGGCAAAACAAAATGGTCTGCGTAAAAGGCCTGCATCACTGGATGGGGTAAGTCAAGTTCAGATGGCCGCACCGGACATGCAGTGCACGGGCTCGAGATCGGCAAAGGTCGTGCCCCTAGGCAACAGTGGTGGGTTGGTCACAGCGGGTATTGATGACTTTTACGGATATGGTGCAGATTGTCACCAAAACAATTGACGGGCTTGGTGCTTACACTTGAGCATCCGGCATCCACTGTGGTGGTCTCGTGACCTTGGTCATCGTAATTGCCAAGAACGCCAAACGGCTTATTGATTCGGCCCAAATAAGTTTGAACTTTCCATGAATTCCATAATCCAATCCGAATGGAAAAAGAAAGCGCAAGAAATCAAACCCTGGAGCAACTCCACGAGCGGCGCAAGCAAGTCGTGCGATTGCACAAAAAGGCCATCAAGATCATGAAGATCGTTGAACTGAGCGGACTGACCTACCCGACGGTACGCGCCACCATCGAGAGGTTTGAAGAAGGCGGCTGGGCAGCCATACGCCCAGCCCGACGTGGTCGGCCAAAAGGGGACGGTCGAGCCCTCAGTGCTGTGCAGGAAGAGGCCATCCAGCGCATCATCATCGACAAGCGTCCTGAACAACTCAAGATGGACTTCTTCCTGTGGAGCCGCGCAGCCGTTGGGCAACTCATCGAGCAGGAATACGGCATCAAACTGCCCGTGCGCAGCATAGGCAAATACTTGGCGCGCTGGGGCTTCACACCGCAAAAAACCATCAAACGCGCCTACGAGCAAAACCCGCAGGCGGTGCAGGCTTGGCTGCAGGGTGAATACCCCGGCATTGAGCAGCGAGCCAAACGTGAGGGTGCTGAGATCCACTGGGGTGACGAGACCGCCCTGACTAACACCGATGTGCGTGGCAGAAGCTTCGCTCCGGCAGGCAAAACACCGGTGGCGTTGACTGTGGGCTGCACCCGTCAAAAGCTCTCCATGATCGCCACCGTCACCAATCAAGGTAAGACCCGCTGGATGATCATTGAGGAAACATTTGACGCTGACAAATTCTGTGAATTCCTGCAAGCCCTGATCAAGGATGCAGGCAAAAAGGTGTTCCTGATTCTGGACAACTTGCGGGTTCATCACAGCAAGGTTGTCAAGGCCTGGGTAGCCGAGAGAAAAGAGCAGATTGAACTGTTTTATCTGCCCAGCTACAGCCCGCAGCTCAATCCTGAGGAACGGCTCAATGCGGACCTGAAGCGGGAGATGAGCAAGCGTGTGCCGGTGCGCACCAAGGCCAAATTACGCCAGGCGGCCTCAGAACATATGACGATGCTGGAGCAGATGCCCGAGCGGGTCATTGGCTACTTTCAGGATCGGCACGTCAAGTATGCAGCTTAAAACTTCATCGGGCCGGATCAATAAGATGAAACCTGTGACGATTAAGCACAGGTGCAGTCACAGCTTGTGAAGTGTTATTTCCCATCCTTGCCATATCATGCTTTGCGTACATTCTTGGGAAACTCTTGCCCGGTAAGTTCCACAAACGCTGGGAGGCGTTCTAACTTGTACACCAGTAACTTCTCAGGTTTTCATAAGCAAGTTCAACATCGTCCGCTTCATGTAGAGAGATGTATACCTCGACATGTTCCAAGAAATCATTTCCAAAAATATGACATAAACAATTTTTCCGCTCACAAGTCGACCATGAGTGCTGACCAAATACCGTAAACCACAGAAGTTCCCGGAACCATAGATGCACCTTGCACCATGCGCACACCATTTGTACTGGTACTTTTGACACTTTCCAGATGCCATGGACGCTGCTCATAGCCAGCATTCAACGCTTCGGTGATGGTCGAGGACTGATCCATCGAACTCAATTCATACTCCAAGCGCAAAGTTGTGCTTGAGTTTTCAAGGCTCAGGCTTCGCAACCGAACACCGACTTGTTGTATGTTTTCCGCTGCTGCAAAAGCCTTATTCAAATCCAGTTGCAATGACTGCGCAGCTTGCAGCATGCTTGCCCACCGTGGATCCTCTTTGGTTTGTGCTGGAGCACTTGGTAGATCTACTTTCGATGCGATAGCACTGATATGCGAACGCTCCTGGGCGACGGCATGATCCAAGTGTACGGATTGCCAGATAAAGAACGCCATCAAACCAAGACCGGATAAGAGAGTTGCCATCCAGACCCATCGCCAGTGCGTGTTGTCGATAAATTCGATGTGTACTGGCTTCATGAATTCTCGCCCTGCGTAGTCCAGTGTGCCGCCCATGCGCGAGGGCCATGCCGCATCATTGAATGCTCGTTCGAGCTAAAACGTAACTTTAAAAGCTTCTCGTCACTTATTCCCAAACCTATCAACCAGCGTCGAACATTGACATTGCCGTCAGCCTGGTCGTAATTTCCAATGAGAGTTGACGCAGTTTGAATACCGGATTCATCCTGGGCAAGAAGTGTGTATGCATCTGGTTCCTGAACAAGCAGGCCCTGAGCTGTGGTTTTTCGCGCCAGTGGGCATTGCGAGGCATGCTTCCACAGAGGATGAATCGAGGCTACGTGATAATTTTGCTGCTCGGCCCAATGCAGAATCTCAGATAGCAAATCCTGGGAGATAGTGGCCGCAACACCTGATTGATCAGTATCGATTTCACAAACAAGTTGCTCAACATCAACACCCAAAACCATCGCAGCAGAGGCACGTGCAACGCGTTGGCGTTCATCCCATTGCGTCACTTCCTTGGGGACACTAAAGCTGCTGGCTGGGCACAAGGCTGCGCTCAGGGTGAATTTGATGGTGTGCTTACGGAATGTTTTGGGCATTTTTAGCTGGACCATCTCTTGACTGAGTTGATCCAGCATTTGTGCAGAAGTCAGAGCAGAAAGATGTTGAATGACCCGCACCTTCTGATCGTTGATCTTGAGCAGGGAGAAGCCGATCCCCAGATAGATGGAGATATGAACGGGTTTAAACCAAGCCAATGACACGAATGACCTCTTCAAATGTTGTGGCACCTTGTTGTACTTTGGCAATTGCTTGCTCCAATAAGCGGTTTGAAGGCGCGGTGTACACCGTCTTTTTAAGCTCAGACATGGTGGCACGAGATACCATCAAATCACGCACTACATCAGTGAGCACATGAACTTCAGCCACCACAAATCGGCCTCGATAACCAGTAGATCGGCATTGCATACATCCCTGCGCAACGGGCAGTTGTTCAGGTAAGGATAGATGGAGTTCAGCAAATTTTGCACGCTCAGTTTGTGTGGGATCACGCCAGACGGTGCAATGTTGACACAGTTTACGCATCAGGCGCTGCACCACCACACCGTTCAATGCTGAAGCCAGAGCAAAAGGCTCAATGCCAAAATGCTGAAAGCGTCCAAGGACATCAAACAGACTATTGGCATGTACCGTTGTAAACACCAAGTGGCCCGTGAGTGAGGACTGTACGGCAATCTCGGCGGTCTCTGCGTCTCTGATTTCCCCTACAAGAATCTTGTCGGGATCGTGGCGCAAGATGGAGCGCAATCCTGTGGCAAAGCTTAGCCCCTTTTGTTCATTGACTGGAATCTGCAGCACGCCAGGCAATTCATACTCCACCGGATCTTCGATGGTGACAATTTTCTCCAGCCCGTCATTCACCTCCGAAAGCGCTGCGTAGACCGTGGTGGTTTTGCCGCTACCAGTGGGGCCAGTAATGAGCAATAGACCATGTGGACGCGATGCCAATGAACGGATAGTCTCCGCCAGGTTGGTATCAAAGCCGAGTACATCTAAAGATATGCTTTGCTGAGAATGGCGCAACTGAGCTTTATCCAGCAGACGCAACACCGCATCTTCTCCAAAGATGCTGGGCATGATGGACACGCGCAGATCAATGGTGTCATGGCCTGTTCGACTCCAATGAATGCGCCCGTCCTGCGGACGACGACGTTCCGTGATGTCGAGTTGTGCCATCACTTTGATGCGTGAAACCACTTCTTCACTCCGCTGTGGATCGTTCAAACTTCCCCCTGCGGCCATCACGCCATCAAGCCGATACTTGATGCTCATGCCTGAGCGACTGGTTTCAAAGTGAATGTCGCTAGCTCCGTCGCGATAGGCCTGGATGATGGCATCGTCCACAAACTTGACAACCGGTGAATTGTCAACCGTGACCTGTGTCATTAAAGCAGTCTTTGAGCTTGTGCCAGATGGTGAAGTAGGACGCAGTGACGTCAGCAAAGCCGATTGACCAGGGCGGGCCAATGCAAGTTTGATGCTCGGCTGTCTACTGCGCGACAGTGCCAATGTCGCCTGTGGAGACCAGGGATCTTCGCTGAGCATCAACAACTGATCACCGAGCATCAACATCGGCAAGACAGAGGGGGAAGCCTTCTGGGGGGATGTCAACTCAATGTCGGGCAGCTTGACATTGGCCCACTGTGTATCGTTAATGGTCACGATTCCGTGCCATTGCAGCAAAGCTGAAGATAGGTCAGCCTCACCAAGGTTCAGTGTCTGCATCAGTCCTTGCCACAGCTGTCCATGCTCTGTTGCGGACTGGCGTAACTGCATCAAAGCGTGATCGAACTGAGCCAATGTTGGAAAGTTTGCAGAAGGGATTGATTTGGAGGTAAGGACTGGCATATTGATCAAGTTCTAGCGTAACTGAGTCGCCATGTCAAAAACTGGCAAATACATCATCACCACAATGGCACCAACGACCATTGCTACCGCCAGCAGTAGCAATGGCTCAATGATGCGGGTAACACGTTCAACAAACAATTCAAAACGTTCACCATGCAAGCGGGACACCACATCGGCCGCGATGTGAAACTGGCCATTGCGCTCAGATGCAGCCATGAGACGGCGATCCACCTCGTCACATAACTGTGCCTCAGACAGTGCTTGAGACACCGAACCACCGGCTTCGATTCGCCTCAGTGCCAAGCTCAACCCAGCTTTGAGTTGTGGTGAAAGTGCAGATTGGGATGCCACACCCATGGCTTCGGTCATGGGATAACCACCTTTGAGCAGCAAAGCCAATGTCTGGTACATCATGGCAAGCTGAAAGTCTTCTATCCGTCGACCAATCCACGGAACTGCACGCGCGATTTTTTCACCATGTATTTTGGCCTTGCCACTGACAACCCACCACGTGACAGCCAGCACCCCGGTGATAAGCACAAAGAACAAAATTGCACGGTTTTGACCCACAAACTGACTGATCTGAATGGTCAGAGCTGCACTGCCCTGAGATGTGCCACGCAGGTTTTCGTACACCGCGGCAAATTTAGGCATGACAACCAGCAACAAAAACAAGGAGATCACCATGCCGACCAATGTCACCAAGGCTGGATAAATCGCCGCGCTGATGACTTTTTTACGCAATTGGGTCACCAAGTTGTCAAAGCGCAGGTAGTCGTCCATCGCATCAATCAGGTTGCTGGTACGTTCCCCAGCACGTACTGCAGCAATCAGTACGGCGGGAGCTTGTTTCAATTCGCCCAGCGCAATGGACAATGACAAGCCATGTTGTAACCGAGCCAATACAAGCGCAGACAGGCTGTCCATGCGTCCCTCCAGCCGCTCACGTGCACTCAAAGTCTCGACCGCTTCTACCACTGTCATACCTGCCTGGAGCAAGGTTCTTATTTCCCGGCAAAACAGAGGAAAGGCGTAGCGTTTTTCAGTTCTACCCAGCCATTTTTTGAAATGGCTTGTCCAAGGCTGGCGCGGCGCTTGCACACTCAACACCGTTTGTCCTTGCGCCTGCAACTGCGCCCGCACAGTGAACTCGTCCAGGCCATCGATCCACTCATCATGGAGTGTTGTATCTCCCAGACGAAGATAGCGTACACGGTATCGCTGACTCATGGTTTCGTCACTTCTTCATTCATGCGCAGGGGCAGGGGGCGTGGTGACTTGGGCTGGTATACAAACTGCCAGTCGGCATAGCGACTCGCACTCACCAAGGTAAGTTGCCCCAAGGTTTGTGGTCCACTACGGATTGGGGTGACCTCACTGCGGCTGCGAACACCTGTAATGCCACCATCCGATGCCAACACCAAAACCCAGTCAGGTTGGCGTGTCATCGGGTCAGCATATATCTCCCGTATGTGCCGTTTTATCGCCACTTGTCGCCGATCCTCAATCAAGTCTTCCAGCCTGAGTGGCCAGCGCTTGATGGCTCCTGGTGTTGCTTCGTAATAGGCACCTATGGCTTGTGCGTAGGTTTGCCCAATGCGCAACAATTCGGTTTCACGTTCACGCTGTAACTGTTGGCTGACATAAGTCATGACACTCTGCGTAGAAACTGCCAATATGAACATGGCTGCCAGGACTGCAAGAAAGGTAAAGCCTTTTTGTGAATGCTTTTGCCATGCGGGCGCACAGGCGTTACCAGCTCGCATAGTCACTCCCATCGCGAGCACGTCGATTGGCACCACTCTTGACATCAAACACTGCCTTTGAAGCATCTTGAGGCGGAATCAATAGCCATGAGTCAGTACGTTCGGTTATCGGGTCAATCGGAATGGCTCGAAGATAGCGTTTGCTCACCAATTCCTCAAGGGTGCTTGGATAACGTGCCTGATCACGGTAAAACTGGTCAATGGCAGTACGCAAGCCGACCAGGTTTTGACGCAAAACAACTTCGTTGGCCGTATCCACCTTGTCAACATAGCGGGGCAGTACCAAACCGGCCAATACTGCCAGAACGGCCATCACCACCAATAGCTCAATCATCGTAAAACCTGAGTGCCTGTGCCATCGAGTGAGGCGCGCCCCCAGGTTGCTTGATCGAATGACGTGCTTACCACTGAGCATAGAAGCTACCGTCCAGTGCTTTAGCTTTGGAGGATGAGTGCACATCGTAAACATCCGCACCTGGCGCTGGTTTGTCCGGTGGCGACGCATAGCTACGTAAATGCCAAGTCTGCTCTGCTGGCAACTGATGGCTGGCAAATGGGTCACGAGGTATCGCCCGCAAAAAATACAAGCGTGCCCCCTTTGCTTGCCATCGGGGATCAGGAGTCCCTTCCGTTAACACTTTGAGATTTGGTGGATACCCAGAACCCCCCGGTTGATTGCCAATTTGATCCATCACCCGTTTGTATTCGTCCAGAGCTCCTCGAATTTCTATCAGTGCTTGGCGCAGATCGCGCTCTTTTTGTGCCGTGACAAGGGTTTCACCCAAGGGCATTACCGCTGCAGCCAAAACACCCAGAATAGCCATGACAACGAGCAGCTCGATCATGGTGAAGCCCCTTCCAGCCAGGAAAGCGTGAGCTCGCATGTCTATTGGACATTCAAATTGATCACGGGGAGTTCACCCAGTAAAACCGGTTCGCCCAGCGGGATGGGTTTGAAACTGGTCAGGTGGATTTGGGTAGCTCCTGGTTTTTTTGCCTTGAGACGCAGTGTCAAGAGGGGGGCTCTCCCCATGGCTCCGGTCGTGTCACTGCGCAAGAGTCCAACACCAATGCGGCCAGTAGTCGTATTGACTGCTTGGGTGAAGCTGGTGATGCCATCATTTTGCTTAAAAAAAGCACCTTCACTGATATCGATCACCTCAACTGATTGGGGTTCAAAAGCTATTTCAAGTGGTGCGCCGCGCAATGGCGCACCCGATGCCAGTTCCAGATTGAGGGTAAATATTTCGCCGACTTTGACATCGGCTGGCGCACGCCAAATGGCACGCGCTGGCTCTGTGCTCATGACAGATGACACATTGGGCGAGCCCAATGGCTTGGCTTCAGGGGCTGCACCAGAAGCTTGGGGACGCACTGCCGGACTTTGTTGCACAGATGCTGTGCGCTGACTCGGCGGAGCACGCAAGCGTGTGCTGAGTTCAGTGCCAACCCACATCTCAGCCTGAGCCAGATCAAGGCGAGCCGCATTGCGAAGAATTCGGGGTGTAATGGCCAAAACAAGCTCGGTACGCTGCACATCATCCTTTTGGCTGGAGAACAAGCGGCCGGCAATTGGCAAATCTCCAAGCCCCGGTATCCGATTGGAGGTAGAGCGGTCTTCGTTGCTGATCAACCCGGCCAACAATTGGGTTTCACCATCATGCAGCCGCAACATGGTGTTGGCGTTGCGTGAGCCAATTTGGTAGGCTACTGAACCGGAAGCGGTTCGAACTTCACGCGCCAATGAGCTGACTTCCAAGGCCAACTTGATCGAAACATCGTCATTGGCCGCCACAATGGGTTCAACATCAAGCTTGAGACCAACATCCAGATAGGTCACTGTTTCTGCAACAAACCCAGTGGCGTTGGTGGTCGATGTGATGACGGGAACCTTGTCCCCAATCATGATGTGTGCCTTTTCTTTGCTCTTGGTGCGAATACGCGGATTAGCCAGAATATTGAAATCACCAACCTCACGACGCAAGTTCACCAGCAAACCCGCAACACTGACACCCGTGCGGTCAGCATTGATGGTACGCAAACTGTTGACTGTCAGTCCTGTAGCTCCAGCTGCTGGCAACGGTGTCAACGTGACACTGTTGGGGAAGTTGATCCCCAGTTCTGTAAGGCGGGAGGTTTTGACCTCCAGGATTTCCACATCCAACATGACCTCACCCTCACCAATGTCATGCAATGCAACAAGGCGCTCTGCCAATCTCACAATGTCAGGTGTTTCGCGAATCGAAATCATATTGGTGCGTTCATCAATAAAAGGTTCTTTGATTCGCAGCATGGAGCGCAAGAATGCCGCAGTCGATTTGGCATCGGTGTAGGCCAAATGGAACACCCGAATCACCTGTTCTTGGTGTTCTCGCTGCTTATCTGGGGTGTTGGGGTAAATCAGCACAGTTTTGGAATCGATGGTTTGACTGCCCAATTGATAGGCTTTGGTCACCAATTCAATGGCATCATCAACCCGAATTGATCGAAGATTCACTGTGACTCGACTTTCCTGTCGAACATCGCGATCCAGAACAAAGTTGATTCCACTGGCACGTGTGATGGCCTCCAAAACAGCCGACAAGGGCGAGTTGCGAAAATCCAGTGAGATGGGGCGACTGTCTACCAAACCACGCACCCTCCCATTGTCACTGGGCAGGCGCGATTCGATTTCCAGACGGCGCTGCAAAGCGATAAGTTCACTCTGGTGTGGACTGTCGCGCAAAGCCTCCTCGACCAGACGCAAAGCCTGCTCCTTTTTGTCGGCTGCGATCAGCGTTGTGATTTCATCTTGGCGACTGCGTTGTTTGCGTGCCAGCGCCATATCGGCTTGCAATTTCTGAAAACGGCTGTTTTCCGGGTCAAGTGCCAATCCACGTTGAATGATCTTGTCGGCCTCGTCGAACTGTCCTTGGGTACGTAGCTGTGAAATTTGCGCAACCAAGCGAGTTACCGCCTCGCTACGCGCGGCCACCAGTCCAGAGCGCAAAGTCACGCTTTCTGGATACTCATCGATCCCACGCTGCAATCCGTTAATGGCTTGTTCAAAGTTGCCCTCCCGCAGTTTGATCGTGGCTTCATCTCGGATACGCTGTTGGGCACAGCCTGACAACAACAGGGCGGCGAGGAGGATGCTCAACGCAAGTCGCATGGGTGGCAAGGGTTTCATCGGATATCGAATGGGGGCGGGGCTAACAGCTCAAACCGAGCAGTGGTTTTTAACAACGGGTGGCTGAGTTCAATCGTGCTTTGGTTAATGGTTTCTACCCGATAACCATTGGGCAGGGTTTGACCAACCGTCATCGCAAGACTGGTATCTCCGAGGGTTGCATAGACCGTTTGCTTTCCATCAGGCGCTGTCATGCGACCCATGAAAGTCAGGTTAACTGGTGGCGCTACCGGCAAGGGGGCAGGTGCAAACGGCGCTGATGATTTGATATCAACTTGTTTGGCAACGACCGGTGCAGGAGGCGGCAAGGGCACAAAAGGGTCTCTCGATGCTGGCTCTAACATCGGGCGATTGAGTTGCAGCGGCATGACGGCAATTGGGGGAGTCAATTGATTTGATGGTTGAGCGTAAGTGGTTCGTGATGTGGCCTGCACCACTTCGTGGCCAGGCGGTGAACCAAGGTTCAGCCAGATTAACAAAACTGCCACACTCACCAGAATGTGAATTCGATAGCGTTCGAGCATTTCAGCCTTTGACAAACAACACCAGAACCAGTTGGGCTTCCTGGCGTAATGCATCATTGGGTTGACCACGAAAACTCAGCGATTGAATAGCAAGCGTCGGGTAGCGTCCCAGCAATTCGGCCAACCATGCCTTGCAGGCTGTGTACTCAGCTTGCAAAGACAAGCTAAAGTGCACAGCCCCGAGTGTGCTATTCGAGGCTGGCCGGTTCTCAATTGACATGGACACAATCTGCACTCCCAGAGTTTGGGCAAATCTGCTGATATCACGTGCCACGTCATCAGCGCGGCTGTTCTCGGGCAGGTGCTCGGTAAAGTTTGCCTGTGGCTTGTCCGGTAGATTGACCTTCTCGTGATCGATTTGGCTTTGCAGCGTTTGATGTTGCTGTTGCAGCCCTGTCAGCAACGCTTCCTGTCTTTGCAGATACTCGTATCCTATTGCTGAGATGAGGGTAACGCATAGGCTTCCCGTCAACACATGTTGAAGCAGTGACCAGCGCTTAAATGGAAGTCTCCAAAAAAACATTGAGCAGGAGATGTGTGAAAAGGGTGATAGATTCAGAGCGATAGTTGCTTTCTATGAGCCTGATTTTTTGGGTAAATTCTATCAGTGCAATTTCTGCAACAATTTCTGTAACAGCGAATTCACCATAATATCAATCGTCGTCTAACTGTCTGCGAAGCCCCATCCAATGAATCGACAAAATCACGCCAATTTGCAGCGTTCAATATCCCAGCCAGCCGGTGAGTTGACTCAACATGAAAGCATGCATCGTCAATCTCATGGTTTTACCCTTTTGGAATTGTTGGTGGTGATGGTGATTATTGGCTTGTTGGCTGCCTACGTGGGGCCGCGCTACTTTGCCCAGTTGGGCAAATCAGAGCAAGGGGCTGCCAAAGCACAAATCGAGGCTTTTGCAAAAGCATTGGATACCTATCGCCTGGATACTGGTTACTTTCCAAGCGCCGATCTTGGCTTGAATGCTTTGGTGGTCAGGCCAAGTGGGAACGTGCGCTGGCGAGGGCCTTACTTGCAAAAAGCCATTCCTCTGGACCCTTGGGGGCGGGCGTATATTTATCAGGCATCCAGTCCGGACAGTGACTTTAACGTGATTTCTTATGGCAAGGATGGGCAGGTTGGCGGTGTCGATGACAACGCAGACATATCGTTCAGATAGAAGCATTTTGTTTTGTATACTTTAATTCCCCAGGTGGGGAATGGTCAAATCAGGCAATAACAACGTACTAACTCGCACCAAGCCCCCCCTCTAGTCAAAGCCCAAACCCCCACCACAGTTGCCGGCAGCACACCAGGCCAGTTCTCAGTCTCCACCGGGGGTGCAGCAACCTACCGCATCCCCATACAAGTCCCCCCTGGCGTGGCAGGCATGCAGCCCAGGCTCGAACTGGTCTACAGCAGCCAGGTAGGCAATGGCTCCTTAGGCATGGGATGGGGCCTGAGCGGTCTGTCCACCATCAGCCGATGCGCCAAAGAACGAGCCAGTGATGGCGTAAGCGAAAGCGTCACCTACACCATGAGTGACCGTTATTGCCTCAATGGACAACACCTCATGCTCGTCAGCGGTACGCAAGGCGCAGCAGGCTCCCAATACCGCACCGAGCACGAACGCTTCAGCCTGATCACTGCCTACGGCAGCGCGGGCAACGGCCCAGCCTACTTTGTTGAAAAAACCAAGTCAGGCCTGACCATTGAATACGGCAACAGCGCCGACTCACGCATTGAAGCCCAAGGCAAAACCACCCCGCGCATCTGGACACAAAACAAAGTCAGCGACAACAAAGGCAACTACCTCACCGTCAGCTACACCGAAGACAGTGCCAATGGCGACTACTACGCCAGCCGGATTGACTACACCGGCAACGCCAGTGCCAGCCCAAGCCTGACACCCGGCAGCTCCGTACAAATCAGCTATGAAACCCGGCCAGACACAGAGACGGGCTACCAGGCGGGCTCCATCATCAAAGCCACCAAACGAGTCAGCAACATCAAGACCTTCGATGGCACAAGCGTGGTCAAGGACTACCGGCTCACCTACGAACAAAGCACACACACCCAACGCTCCAGGCTCAAGACACTCACGGAGTGTGATGGGGC
>VIKI01000020.1:40381-41845 GCA_008080595.1 Comamonadaceae bacterium | reverse complement strand
TCATGTGACCCGGCATACGTCCGGCCACCGGATGGATGCCAAAACGCACATTCACGCCTTTTTCACGCAGGTGTCTGGTGATTTCATACACCGTGTGCTGCGCCTGTGCGACTGCCATACCGTAACCTGGAACAATGATCACCGACTTGGCTTCACGCAACAGCTCCGCCGTTTCCACCGCACTGACCGGGGTAACCTCTCCTGCAGGTTGCACACCACCTGCGGCAGCCGTGGGTTTGGCACTGGTAGTCCCAAAGCCACCGGCAATCACACTGATGAAACTGCGGTTCATGGCGTTGCACATGATGTACGACAGAATGGCACCACTGGAACCCACCAAAGCACCCACCACAATCAGCAAGTCATTGGACAGCATAAAGCCCGTGGCCGCAGCGGCCCAGCCCGAATAACTGTTGAGCATGGAGACCACGACCGGCATGTCAGCACCACCAATGGCCATCACCATGTGCACACCAAACAACAATGCCAGCACCGTCATGACAATCAGCGGGGTCAGCCCGGCATCGGCTTGCAGAAAGGCACGGCCAAAGTAAATCACCAGCAGCAAGCCCACCAGATTCAGATAATGGCGACCCGGCAACAACACCGGGCTACCGCTGACACGACCCGACAGTTTGCCAAAGGCAATGACTGAACCAGAAAACGTGACCGCACCGATGAAAATGCCCACGTAAATTTCCATTTCATGGATGGTTTTCGCAGCCCCCGTGAAACCAGCTGTGGCAGCCGGATCAATGTACGTGGCAAAACCCACCAACATGGCCGCCAGACCCACCATGCTGTGCATCAAGGCCACCAACTCGGGCATTTGTGTCATCTGCACCGTGCGTGCGGCATACAAACCAATGGCCCCACCGATCAACATGGCGGCAATGATCCAGGGTATCCCCGCTGCGGTAACCTGCGGGCCAAAGACCGTGGCTAACACGGCAATCGTCATGCCGACCATGCCATACAGATTGCCGCGCAAAGCGGTGGTCTGGTTGGACAGTCCGCCCAGACTCAAAATAAACAAAATGGTTGCGCCAATGTAAGCAACCGTGGCCAAACTTGAAGACATGTGTGGCTCCTCTTACTTACGGAACATGGCCAGCATGCGCTGGGTCACGGCGAAACCGCCAAACATATTGATGGCCGTGAGCACAATGCCCGCTGCCGCCACCCAAGTGATCAGGCCGTCAGGCCGGTTCACAGCACCGGAAATCGGTGAGATTTGCACCAGAGCACCAATCGCAATGATGCTTGAGATGGCGTTCGTGACGCTCATCAGCGGCGTGTGCAAAGCAGGTTTGACGTTCCACACCACCATGTAGCCGACAAAACAGGCCAAGACAAACACGGTGAAGTGCGACATAAATTCTTTCGGTGCGTTCGCCCCGATGAACCAGAACAGAGCAGCTGCGACACCAAACATGATGGCCAGCTTGTTACCCGCCATGGGTT
>VIKI01000020.1:10076-40349 GCA_008080595.1 Comamonadaceae bacterium | reverse complement strand
ACCTCGCCATGCCCATGGCTCTTTTTCGCGGCAGGGGCGGCTGCAGGTTTTGCGGCGGCTGGTGGCGTTGGCGCTGCTTTGGGGGCCGGGGCCGGCCAGGTGATGGCCCCGCCCTTGGTGACAGTCAGGCCACGGATCGCGTCGTCTTCCATGTTGACATCGATCACACCATCCTTGGTCTTGCACAGTTCCTCGGTCAGACGAAACAGGTTGGTGCCGTACAGCGTTGACGACTGCTTGGCCAGACGCGAGGCCAGGTCGGTGAAGCCGACGATGGTCACACCGTGTCTCACCACGGCCTCACCTGGCACGGTCAACTCGCAGTTGCCGCCCTGTTCGCCAGCCATGTCCACAATCACGCTGCCGGGTTTCATCGACTGCACCATCTCGGCGGTGATGAGCTTGGGTGCGGGTTTGCCTGGAATCAGCGCGGTGGTGATGATGATGTCCACCTCACGGGCCTGTTTGGCGTACATGGCACGCTGTGCCTGCTGGAAGCCCTCGCTCATCACCTTGGCATAGCCGCCGCCGCCTGAACCTTCTTCCTCGTAGTCGACCTTGACGAACTCGCCACCCAGGGACACCACCTGGTCGGCCACTTCGGCCCGGGTGTCATTGGCACGCACGATGGCCCCCAGGCTCGCAGCCGTGCCAATCGCTGCCAGACCGGCCACACCCGCACCCGCCACAAAGACTTTAGCCGGTGGCACCTTGCCCGCCGCCGTGATCTGGCCGTTGAAGAAGCGGCCAAATGCGTTAGCGGCTTCGATGACGGCCCGGTAACCACTCACGCCCGCCATGGAGGTCAAAGCGTCCATTTTCTGGGCACGACTCAGTGTGCGCGGCAGGCAATCAATGGCCAACACGGTGGCCTTTTTGGCCGCAAGCTGTTGCATCAATTCGGGGTTTTGCCCTGGCCAGATGAAACTCACCAGGGTTCCGCCTTCGCGCATCAAACCAACTTCAGCGGGGGTTGGGCCACGCACTTTGAAAACGATGTCGGAGCTAGCCCACAAGCTCGCCGCATCCGCCACCGTGCTGGCACCCGCCGCCTGGTAATCTGCATCACTCACATTGGCGGCATCACCGGCCCCTGCTTCCACGGCGACAGAAAAACCAAGCTTGATCAGTTTTTCAACCACTTCGGGAACAGTGGCCACACGCTTTTCACCAGGAAAGACTTCGCGCGGCACACCAATACGCTGCGCAGTTTGACCAGATGAGCCTTGACTATTTGCACCAGTTTGCATGCGTCGACTCCTTATATGGGTAGGGACATGAAAAAACCGTCCGAGCTTACATCAGTTTTTTTGAATTTCTGGCAATAAAACTTGGATGACTTGATCTAGGTCAGAAGTTAGTCAAGCAACAATTTTGCTGATAATTGCCCCATGAGTACCCGATGGAAACCCAGCGCCACAGTCGCAGCAATCATTGAGCAAGACGGCAAATTTTTGCTGATTGAAGAACACACCCCCGAAGGTTTGCGCCTGAATAACCCGGCAGGCCATCTCGACGAGGGGGAATCCCTGGTGGCCGCCTGTGCCCGGGAAGCCCTTGAGGAAACCATGCACCGGTTCACCCCAACTGAACTTGTGGGGGTGTACATGTCGCGCTTTCAACGTCCAGGCAACGATGCGTGTTTGTCTGAAGATGTCACCTACTTGCGTTTTGCGTTTTGTGGCAAGCTGGGGGCGCTTCAGTCCGGTCGCAGTCTGGATACCGGTATTGAGCGCACCTTGTGGCTCAGCCCGGCTGAGATTCGCGCCAGCGCAGATCGCCATCGCAGCCCGCTGATTGTTCAGTGCATGGAAGACTATCTGAAAGGTCAGCGCTTTCCCTTGTCGCTGATCTACACCGATGCCACTGTCACCCCTCTGCCATTGAGTGGCGGTCAAACAGCATGAGCCCGGCAGCAAAACGGCATCGGGTGGTGGTGGGTTTGAGTGGCGGTGTGGATTCTGCCGTCACCGCCTGGTTGCTCAAACAGCAAGGCCATGAGGTGGTGGGTATCTTCATGAAAAACTGGGAAGATGACGACGACAGCGAATACTGTTCGTCCAACATCGACTTTGTCGATGCCGCTGCGGTGGCCGACGTGATTGGCATTGAAATTGAACACGTCAACTTTGCCGCCGAATACAAAGACCGGGTCTTTTCCGAATTTTTGCGCGAATACAGCAGTGGCCGCACCCCCAATCCCGACATTCTGTGCAACGCCGAAATCAAATTCAAAGCGTTTCTGGATCATGCGATGCGACTGGGGGCCGAAAAAATTGCCACCGGCCATTACGCCCGGGTGCGTCTGAATACGTCCTCCCATCGGCATGAATTGCTCAAAGGGCTTGATCCCGCCAAAGACCAGAGCTACTTTTTGCACCGATTGAATCAGGCCCAATTGGCCAACACCTTGTTTCCCGTGGGTGAGCTACTGAAAACCGAAGTGCGCCGGATTGCCCTGGAGATTGGCCTGCCCAATGCCAAGAAAAAAGACTCCACTGGCATTTGTTTCATTGGCGAACGACCTTTCAGGGAATTTTTGAACCGTTTTATTGCCCGCGAACCTGGCCCGATCAAAAACGACAAAGGCCAGACCATTGCTGAACATGTGGGCTTGAGTTTTTACACCCTGGGACAACGTCAGGGTTTGGGCATTGGTGGCTTAAAAGCCAAAGGGGCCCAGCGCGGCGGTGGAGACCATGCGCCATGGTTTGTAGCCCGCAAAGACTTGCCCAGCAACACGCTGTGGGTGGTGCAAGGGCATGATCACCCTTGGTTGCTGAGTCCCAGCTTGACAGCCCAAAACGCCAGCTGGGTTGCCGGTGATGCACCTTGCGCAGGCGACATGGCCGCCAAGACCCGCTACCGTCAGGCCGATGCCTCATGCACCTTCACACCAGGAACGGCTGAGGCCTTCAGCTTGAGCTTTACCCAGGCGCAGTGGGCAGTAACACCTGGGCAATCTGCGGTGCTTTACAAGGACGATGTTTGCCTAGGGGGTGGCATCATCCACGCGGCATAAGAAATTGCTATTGTTTTTATAGCTGTCTACGCTTTATGAATAAGGGCTAGAGGCCATTTTTATACCAATCTAGCCCAATCTTGAGAGCAAATTTTCCATTTCTTTGAGCATGGCATCCATGTCGCCTTTTTGCTGGGCATCAGGTTGCATACACGCAGCCAATTCTTGCTCCATGAAACACATCGTCATGCGCAAATAGGTGCTATCCAAGGCTTTGCGCACGGCAGAAAACTGCTGGCTGATTTTCAGGCAACTCTCACCCTCTTCAATCATGCGCTGCACACCCCGAATCTGGCCTTCAGCCCGTCGCAAACGGTTGAGTACCTCGGCGCGGGCAGTTTCACTGGTCAAAACAGTCATTCAATGCTCCAAAAACGCAATTATTTCAAAGAAACATTGCTGATCCTGTCCAGCCTGGCACATGGTTAAGCCGTGCCAGACTGACAGGTCAGTCCGATGATGAAGAATCCCTCATTTGGCACAGCCAATTTGTGATTCAGGCACACCCAGTTTTTTCAAAATAATGCCCAAGGGACAAAAATTGGTGAAGCCAGATTGAAACAGGTTGGCCCCGACAAAAGCGGTGAACGCCAGCGCCCATTTGCTGACAAAGAAGGGACTCCCCTCCACGCCAAGCGCCAAAGAAATCATGATGAACATGCCTGCAAAAACCAAAATGTAGCGTTGAACGGTCACAGCTTTACTCCTTAAAAAATCACTTGTTCAGACGGTTGATACCCAATAAACCCATGATGTATTTCTCATAAATGGGCTCTGACGTGCCTTTTTTCAGCTTGCGCATGAAATATTTTTCGTAAGCGATCTTGGCCAGATGCACCCACTTGCCTTTTTTGAACCAGTTGACATTGCGCGGCGGGATTTGTGGCAAGGCCACAAACGCAGCCCCGGTATCGCCCATATCGGCCAGACACACGGCATTCCAGGTGCCTTTGGCCAGGGCCGGTTTACCCACCAGCTCGTCGGCGATGTTGTGGCAAATGGCGGTCATCATGCTCTCGATCATGTAACCGGTTTTGGGTGTGCCAGTGGCTACGGGTGTCACTTCCACGGGGGGGATGGCCACACACACGCCAGCTGAAAAAATGTTTTTATAGGCCTTGCTGCGCTGGAACTCGTCAATCAGCACCATGCCACGCGGGTTGCACAGATTGGGTACGGCGGCCACCGGCGGCACGCCCTTGAAGGCGGGCAACATCATCGACATTTTGAAGGCCAGCTCGTGGTCTTTGAGCACATTGCCACGGTCGTCAATTTCGGTCACAAACATCTTGCCTTCTTCCACTTTGGTGGTTTTGGCATTGGTGATCCACTTGATGTGGCGATTGCGAAACTCTGACTCCAGCATCGACTTGCTGTCACCCACACCGCCCAGGCCCAAATGACCAATATAGGGTTCACTCGTCACATAGGTCATGGGCACTTTGCTGCGCAATTTGCGACGGCGCAAATCGGTGTCCACAATCATGGCAAATTCATAGGCCGGGCCAAAACAACTGGCCCCCGGCATGGCACCAATCACGATGGGGCCGGGGTTTTTCAGGAATTCTTCGTAATTGGCAAAAAATTCCTGCGCATGATCCACATGACAGATCGAGTGAGTATGGCCACCACCACCTGATTTGAGCGGCCCGGCACCGGGCACTTCATCAAACGCCAACTGGGGGCCGGTGGCAATGATCAGGTAATCGTAGTTCAGGGTTTGACCATCAATCAGCGTGAGTTTGTTGCCAGGCGCATCAATTTGGGTGACTTCCTTGGCAATGAAACCGATCTTTTTGCGCTCCAGGTAAGGCGCAATCGGCAACGTTACGCTCTCACGGTCACGCCAGCCTACAGCCAGCCAGGGGTTACTGGGCACAAACTGAAAGTAATCGGTCTTGTTCACGACCGTGATGCGATGTTCTGCGGGTAGCAGTTCTCGCAGTTCATATGCGGCGGGCATGCCGCCAATACCTGCACCCATGATGACGATGTGAGCCATGTCTTGTCTCCTGCAATTATTCAAAGTTAAAGAGTCTTACCGAGGGGAAATTGACGCATCTACGCACGTCTTGCTACGACGCCAATACAGCGCGTAATAGAGCACCGGGATCACCACCAAGGTCAACAAGGTGGACACCAGAATTCCAAAAATCAGGGAGATGGCGAGCCCGTTGAAGATCGGGTCGTCCAGAATAAACAGCGCACCAATCATGGCGGCCAAACCGGTCAGGGCAATGGGTTGAGCACGCACGGCAGCCGACTGCACCACGGCATCCTTGAAGGCCACTCCCTGGCTCACTTGCAACTCGATAAAGTCCACCAACAAGATGGAATTGCGCACAATGATGCCAGCCAGCGCAATCATGCCGATCATGCTGGTGGCCGTGAATTGCGAGCCCAACAAGGCGTGGCCCGGCATCACCCCAATGATGGTCAAGGGAATCGGAGCCATGATGACCAAGGGGGTCAGGTAGCTCTTGAACTGCGCCACCACCAGCAGGTAAATCAGGATCAAGCCCACGCCATAGGCTGCGCCCATGTCACGGAAAGTGTCATAGGTGATTTGCCATTCACCATCCCACTTCACGGCATATTGTTTGAACGGGTCACTCGGCTGGCTGATCCAATATTCACCCAGTTCACCGGTGCCGGGCAAAGCCGCATCTTTAAGCTTGCTGCGAATGGCAAACAGGCCATAGAGAGGGGAGTCCAGCTTGCCCGCCATGTCACCAAACACATAGCTGACTCCCTGCAAATCTTTGGTGTAGAGCGGCTTGTCAATCACACCGGTTTCCACCTGCACCAGTTCGGACAATGGCACCATCTGACCATTGGCCGCACGCACAGGCATGGCCAATACCGCATCCAAGCCCACCTGATCACGCAATGGCAATTGCAGACGCACCGGTACCGGGTACTTGGTGTGACCATCATGCAAATACGCGGCATCCACACCCGAGAGTGCCATGGCAGCCGTTTGCGCCACCACGGCCACCGGTATCCCCAGCGACTCGGCCCGCTGGCGACGCACGCGCAAGAAGGCACGCGGCGTATCCTCCTCCAGCGAAGTGTCTACACCCACAATATCGGGGGTTGCGGCAAAAGCCAGGGCGATACGCATCGCCAAGGCTTGCCGCCCGGCTTCGTCCGGGCCATAGACCTCGGCCACCAAAGGCGACATCACGGGTGGACCAGGAGGAACTTCCACCACCTTGACCAAGGCCTGATGCCGGTGCCCGATTTTTTCCAGCTCAGGGCGCAGCCGCTGTGCAATGGCATGGCTTTTTTCACTGCGGTGCTTTTTGTCGACCAGGTTCACCTGCAAATCACCTTGCTCGGCATCCGCACGCATGTAGTACTGGCGCACCAAACCATTGAAGGTGATGGGGGACGCGGTGCCCGCATAGGCCTGCAAGTCATTCACCTCAGGCTGATTCACTCTTGTTGTCAAAAGGCAGCATCTTCAACACAACCCACTGCACCAGTGTCAGGCCGACCGAGAGCATCAGCGCCACCAAAATGCCCAACAACAGCAGCCAACGTTTTTTGGCGCTGTTCAAAAATGGCAGCAATACCCAGGTGAACAAGCGTTGTAGTTTTGGCCCCAAACCCTTGGGCTGTGCTTGAGCAGATTCGCCATGAGCGTGAGGCTTCATCACTTTGAGCGCCAACCAGGGCGTGACGGTGAACGCAATCACCAGAGAAATCGCCATACCCAAGCTGGCATTGATCGGAATCGGGCTCATGTACGGCCCCATCAAACCAGACACAAACGCCATCGGCAACAAGGCGGCAATCACGGTCAGCGTGGCCAAAATGGTCGGGCCGCCCACTTCATCAACCGCCGTGGGAATGATTTGCCGCAATGTGCGCTCAGGGAACAGGTTTTGATGGCGGTGGATGTTCTCCACCACCACGATGGCATCGTCCACCAAGATACCAATCGAAAAAATCAGCGCAAACAAAGACACCCGGTTCAACGTAAAGCCCCAGGCCCATGAAGCAAACAGGGTCGCCGTCAGGGTCAGGATCACCGCAGCTCCGACAATCACGGCCTCGCGCCGACCCAACGCCAAGCCCACCAGCAAAATCACCGAACCCGTGGCAAAGGCCAGTTTTTGAATCAGTTTGTTGGCTTTCTCAGCTGCGGTCTCGCCATAGTCGCGCGTGATGCTGGTTTGAATGTTGCTGGGAATCACCGAGTTGCTGAGTTCATGCACCCGGGCCCGTGCGGCACCGGCCACGTCCACCGCATTGGTGCCCGGTTTTTTGGTCACCGTCAACGTCAGGGCAGGATAGACTCCACCGGCATGGACACCTTGGTCAGCACCACCGGCAGCCGCACCGGGCGTGTACCAGACATACCGTTGCGGCAATTGCGCACCGGCCTCGATCCGCGCCACTTCGCGCAAAAAGACCGGCAAACCTTTGCTGACACCCACCACCAGGTCACCCACATCCTGCGCTGAGCGCAGAAACTCACCGGTTTCCACTTTGAGCATTTGGCCACCCGGCACCTGCGCATCCAGCACAGCACCTGAAGGCATGCTGGCATTGGCTGCCGCCAGCGTGGCCTTCAAGGACAACACATCCACACCACGCTCGCGCAGCCGCACCGGATCCAGCCACACATGCACCGCACGTTCTGGCCCACCAATGGTTTGCACCTCGCGGGTGCCAGGGACACGCTTGAGTTCAGCCTCTACTGTATGCGCCACCCGCTCCAGCTCTTCGGCGGGCAAGGCTTCTTTGCTCCACAGCGTCACGGCCAACACCGGCACATCGTCAATCCCCTTGGGCTTGACAATCGGTGTCAGTGTGCCAAGCTCACGCGGCAACCAGTCCTGATTGGCGTTGAGCACGTCATACAAACGTACCAGCGCTTCGGTGCGTGGCACACCCACCTTGAACTGAACCGTCATGACGGCCAAACCAGGACGAGCCACGGAGTAGGTGTGTTCAATCCCGGCGATCTGACTGAGCACCTGCTCGGCCGGGCGGGCCACCATGTTGTGCACGTCGGTGCTGCTGGCCCCTGGAAAGGGAATCAGCACATTGGCCATGGTCACGTTGATTTGCGGCTCTTCTTCACGCGGCGTCACCAGCACCGCAAACAAGCCCAGCAACAAAGCCACCAAAGCCAACAGCGGCGTGATAGCGTTGAGTTTGAAAGCCCGCGCCAGCCGCCCGGAAATGCCTAATTTGGATGAATTTGGCATGCTCATCTCACTGTGCAGCTTGACCTGCAGGCTGGGCACCCGACAATCCGGCTCGCACCGGGTCTAACGCCACCCGGTCGGTATCGGTCAATCCAGCCAGCACTTCGACCCCTTGTGCACCATGCTCTGCACCCAATCTGATCGCCTTGAGGGCAAAGCCCTTGCCAGAGACCACATACACCGCCGTCAATTCGCCCCGGCGCAATACCGCCGCAGTGGGAATCACCAAACGCTGCGCCTGCCCTGCCGCAAACCGTACCCGCACCTGCTGCCCAGGCAACAGCCCCTTGGCAGCCACAGCGGGCAACTCCAGCCGCCATTCCACGGTTTGGGATACTGCATCCGCTGTTGGCAAATGGCTGCTTTGGCTTGGGCGAATCCAGGTCTGCGAACCATCTGCCGCACGCACTTGCACCTCAATCACGGTGTTGGGCTGCACCATGGCCGAGCGCGATACCGGCAACTGCACCACCGCACGCAAAGGTGCGGGAGCGTACAAAGTCAGCAAAGCTTTGCCTGGGAAGGCCAAATCACCCGCTTCTGAGAGGGTTTGCAGCACAAACGCATCAAACGGCGCGGTGACACGGGTAAAGCCTTGGCTTAGTCCGGATTGTTTCTCACCTGCATTGGCCTGCTCACGGGCCGCTTGGGCGGACTTGAGCTGTGCATCAGCCGTGTCCATGGCGGCGGCGCTGATGAAACCTTTGGCCAACAAATCGCGGGTGCGGTCAAAATTGGCTTGTGCATTGCGCAGTTCGGCTTGGGCCTGGGCTGACTGCGCCCGGCTGCGCTGCACACCGGTTTGTGTCTCGCGGTCATCAATCGTGGCCAGCAACTGCCCGGCACGCACCGCGTCGCCAGCTTTCACCGCCAAACTCACCATGCGGCCAGACGCTTGCGCCGACACCGTGCTTTGCTTCACCGGCTGCACCACACCGTCCATTTCAAAGCCATTACCGACAGCTTTCAGTTGCACCACTGACACCGGTACTTGCACATCGCTGGCCCAGGCAGCAGCTGCAACCAATGTAGCCAGCACGATTCCCATCGTGCATCGATGCAAATGGCGATTCAACTGCTCAGGTTTATCAAATAAGCGCATGCCACATCCTCAAAATATACTACCCACAGTATAAAAGAAGATGCCTCCAACATGCAAGTGATTTCAAAATTGCGGTTCTTGCGGCGGCCTTAAACCAAGCTTTGGGCCATAAAAAAAGGCACCCGGAGGTGCCTTTTTTAGGATGGCCGCGAGGCCATTGAATGGCTTAAGCCTTTTTGCCAACTGAAGCAGCAACGCTCAGAGCTTGTTCGGTGACCGCAGAAATATTGCTTTCTGCCATGGCCAAAGCTTGTTTGGCAGCGCTTTGAGCAGATTCAATGGCGCTTTGGCTGGATGCCAGGGCACTCTTGATCACGGTCACAGCAGACTCGGTGCCAGCGGGTGCATTTTTGGCCACGTTTTCAACCACTTGGTTGAATGATTTTTGTGCCTCAGCGGCCTTGCCTTCAGCGGCTTTGGTGAATTCAGCACCGGTTTCCACCGCAATGCCATACACGTGACGGCCATAAGACACGGTCTTTTCAGCCAAAGGAGCCAGCAGGCCGGTTTGCAAAGCAAAGAAGGCTTGTGCATCTTTGGCAGACAGCAGGCTTTGAACATGAGCGAAAGACTCATTGATCACAGCCTTGGTGGCAGCCAGGTTGAGTTCAACCAGCTTTTCCACGCCAGCAAAAGACTTGGTAGCCAGGTTTTGGACTGCGTCGAGGTTGGTTTTGTTGGTTGCAGAGATTTGGTCAGCGGTAATAAACATGGTGAGTTCCTTTAAGGGTAGGTGGAGGGTCATTGCAGCTGCCTCAAACAATTATGTTGCACTGCAGCATGAGACAAATTATAGGGAGTCTTCGTGACAGCGCAAGTGTTTTTGTTGCAATGCAGCAAAAATATTTGAGTCACTCTCTCTAATTTGTCTGATCCGCCATCAGCGCCACAGAATCAGCGACGTCCCCGCCACGGTCAATGCAGCGCCAACCCACGCACCCAGTGCAGGTGCACGCTTGAGCCGAAACCACAGCAGCGGCAGCACCAAAATGGGCGACACCGACGACAGGATCGCCACCATGCCCACATCGCCCTTTTCCAGCGCCAGCAGCACCAGCGTCATGCCAATACCCATGGCAATCAAGCCATTGAGGGCCGTTTGAGCCAACACCCGCAAGGTTGGCGGCGTTTGCGCCCGCGCCGCCTTGAAACCTGCGGCCAACAGCGCAAATTGCGCACAAGTGGCCACCGTCACCCGCACGGCGGAGGCCAGCCCACCGCCTGGCACAGCGCGGCCACCAAAGCCAAGGCCACGCCCGCCCCGACATGGCCATGATCGGCCTCCCAGGCATGGGTTTCATCCTTGTGGCGGCCCAGCACAATCGCCATCATCACACCGCCAAGGGTCAACACCGCCCCCAAAAACGCTTGCAAGCTCATGCGCTCATCCAGCCAGACGAAGCCCAGCGCCGCACTGAATGCCGCATGGGTGGCAAACAGCACCCCGGCACGGCGTGGCCCAAGCCGGTTGATGGCCGAAAACAGCGCGGTGTCACCGATAAAAATACCCACCAGCCCGCTAAGCGCCATCACACCCCAGGCATGGGCATCAAAGTTATGCCAGTTGCCACTGACCGTCACCACCGACCACAACATGCCAGCCACCATCAACATCCGCCAGCGAGTAAAAGCAAAGGCCCCCAGATGGCGCGAGGGGGTCACCGAGATCACGCTGCCCACCGCCCAGCAAGCCGCCGCACCCAAGGCGAACAAATCGTAAGCAACCATCAGAAAAAGGAAGGCTGCATCCGCAAGGTCTCAGGGGGTAACTGGTCAATTTCTACCAGCAAACGCGCCAATGCCTGCGCGGCGGCATTGACCAGCGCCAGCCCCTTGTCGGCCGTGGCATGGGCCGCATTGCCAACCGCACCGGCAGGGTTGTAGTCTTGCGTTTGCCAGGCCAGCTTGGCGCTGCGGCCATTGCCCAGAATCTCAAACTGTGATGCGCGCACCTGAGCCGATGAGGCAAAGTTTCGCGCCTGAGACATGTCCACATGCGCTGGGTCAAGCGCCAGCATCATGGAGGTTTCAATGTCACCCGCGTGAATGCCAAAACGCTGCTCTTGCGGGCTAAACAAGGCGTTGACATCCCCACCTTGCGCATCCAGCAGCGGCAGGTTGAACCAGCTCACGCTGTACACCAGCATGTTCAGGCGGGCACGCAAATCACGCGCCACCAGATCCATCACACTGACATGGCCACCGTGGGCATTGAACAGCACCAGCTTTTGAATGCCACTGGCGGCCACTGATTCGGCAATGTCCGTCCAGAGCCGGATCACGGTCTCGTTTTTGAGGGTCAAAGTGCCAGGAAAGCGGGCGTGTTCCGGGCTCAAACCCACGGTCTGAGTGGGCAAAAACAGCACCTTCAGATCGGCCGCCAAGTGGGGCAAGGCCGCTGCCACGATGCCGTCCACCAGCACCGTATCGACACTCAGCGGCAGATGCGGGCCATGCTGTTCGGTGGCGGCCAGCGGCAGCACGGCAATGGTGCGTTGAACATCGCCACTGGCTTGCAGCCGGGCAAAATCGGCCGTCGTCCAGTCCGCCCAAAAGCGTGAAATGGTGTGCACTCAAGCCTTCTTCATGAACTCGGCCTTGAGCATGAACGCGCCCTGGTCGGTCTTGCAATCGACTTCATGGTCACCCGCGCCTTCTGGCAAGCGAATGCCTTTGATCTTGGTGCCTTTTTTCAGCACGATGGACGAGCCCTTGACCTTCAGGTCTTTGATCAGGATGACGGTATCGCCATCGGCCAGCGGGTTGCCATTGGCATCCTTGACCGGGCCACTGGCGGCATCACCCTCGTCGGCAGCGGCGGTCTGAGGCCACTCAAAGCCGCAGTCCGGGCAGACATAGTTGTCACCATCGGGGTAAGTGTTTTCAAGGGAGCATTGGGGGCAAGCAGGTAAATTAGACATAGAAATAAGCGGTAAAACAAAGCAGAATAATCAGATGCCAAGTGTAAGAGCCTGACACAGACCTTGGCTCAAACTCAAACCACGTTGCGCAGAGGTGAAAATACGCCCATGACACAAAACCTCTTTCGCGCAGACGCTTACCAAACCGAATGCACCGCCACGGTGACGGCCATCACGCCGCAAGGCATCGTGCTGGATCGGACCGTTTTTTACCCCCTGGGTGGCGGGCAGGCCGGTGACACCGGCATCCTGACACTGACCGATGGCACGACCATCGAGATCGTGGACACCCGCAAGGGCAAAGCCGAAGATGGCACATTTACAAGCAAAATATGCCACCAGCCCAATGAGAATGTGCGCGAACAGCTATTAAATTCAGAGCAACAATCCCGCCTGTTGTCGGTCGGCGACAGCGTCACCGCCCGCATCGACTGGGCACGCCGCTTGAAGCTGATGCGTTTTCACACCGCCAGCCACCTGTTGTGCCAGATCGTCCCCAAGCTGGTCAACGGCTGCTCGATCACACCGGACTATGCCCGCATTGACTTCAACATGGACGAGCCGCTGGACAAAGAGGCTTTAAGCGCCGCCATCGCCCAACTGGTGGCCGCCGCGCACCCGGTCACGGTCGGGGCCATCACCGATGCCGAACTCGATGCCAACCCGGCGCTGGTGAAAAGTATGTCAGTACAGCCGCCACGCGGCAGCGGGCAGATTCGCACCATTCAAATCGGCAGCGACACCTTGATCGACCTGCAACCCTGCGGTGGCACACATGTGGCCAACACCTCGGAAATTGGCCCGATCATCGTCACCAAGATCGAGAAAAAATCGGCAATGACGCGCCGCGTGGTGCTGGGGTTTGCGCCATGAGCCGAGACAAAGGCAAGTTCATCAAGGACGGCGATTTTTTCGGCTGGGACGGCGACGTGCTGGTGGTCAACATCCTGGGCAAACCCAGCGCCAGCAAGGATGCCATTGGCAAGCCGTTTGGCAAACAGCTCAAGGTCAGCGTCACCGCCGCCCCGGTGGCCGGGCGCGCCACCGACCACATGCTGCGCTTTCTGGCCCCCCACTTTGGTGTGACCGCAGCCGACATTGAAGTGGTGTTTGGCCGCATGAACGTCAACAAGCAGTTGCGCATTAAAGCCCCCACCAAACTGCCGTCGGTCTTTACCAAGCAGGCTGAACAAGCTGGGCTTTTCCCCTCTGACCCTTCAGACGCATGAAGCGTCACTGCGGAACTTTGTGTTGCGCTACCCATCCAACCCCGTCATGACACCTTCCAAGCGCTTACCCTTTTTTCTTTACACTATATTTTTGATAGCTGTTTGCGCAATATCTACAAGCGCTAGAGCACAAAATAGCATCAAAAATACAGTCATCACCGAGCAAGTGCGGGCTGAGCTGATGGCCCATGCCCCTGAAGGGCTTGACCCTGGCAAAACCGTGTGGGTGGGCTTGCAGCTGATCCACCAACCCGATTGGCACACGTACTGGAAAAACTCGGGCGACTCGGGCCAACCCACCACGCTCAACTGGACACTGCCCACCGGCGTACTGGCCGGTGACATCGCCTGGCCGATGCCGCAAAAACTGCCGATTGGCAACCTGGCCAACTACGGTTACGCCAACACCGTGTTGTTGCCCGTGCCGCTGACCATCACGCCCGACTTCAAACCCAACCTTTTGAACCCGGAGCTTGTGGTCAAGTTGCAAGCCAGCTGGCTGGTCTGCAAGCTGGAATGTGTGCCACAAGACGGTCAATTTGAGCTGCGACTGCCGGTCAAAGGCTCCACCGCCATTCACGCTGCTGAGTTTGCCACCGCCTTCAAAGCCTTGCCCAGCCCACTCCCGGATGCCAGCAGCATCACCATCAAAGACCACACATTACACCTGGCCATAGCGGGTTTGCCAGCCAGCCTGCAAGGCAAAACGCTGGATTTCTTTCCTGAAACCCCAGAGGTGATCGAAACCGCAGCCAAGTGGACACAAATCTGGCAAGGTGCGGTGTGGACGGCCAATGTGCCCATCTCTTCCCAGCGCAGCAACAGCCCCACAGACATGCCGTTGGTGCTGACCACCCTCTATGAGGGCGAACGGCTGGGTTTTGCCACCACCGCCAAAGTCAGCGGCAGTTGGCCCGCCCTGCCTGCCCCAGGAGCCGCCTCGCCACCCAACGCCATCCCGGCACCCAACCCCGCCACAAACCTGCCCACTTCCCTCTGGCTGGCCTTGTTGGGAGCTTTTTTGGGCGGCATGATTCTGAACCTGATGCCTTGTGTGTTTCCGGTACTGGCCATCAAAGTGGTGGGCTTTACCTTGCATGCGAAGAATCCACAACGCCAGCGCATCGGTGGTCTGGCCTACAGCGCCGGAGTGCTGCTGTCTTTTGTTGCCCTGGGTGCCTTGATGCTGGCCTTGCGTGGTGCGGGCGAACAACTGGGCTGGGGCTTTCAGCTGCAGTCGCCCGCCGTGGTGGCGGGGTTGGCAACCTTGTTCACCGTGATCGGGCTCAACCTGGCCGGGCTGTTTGAATTTGGCCAGCTGGTGCCCAGCAGCCTGGCCACGCTGGAGGCCAAGAACCCATCGGTGGATGCATTTTTATCAGGTGTGCTGGCGGTGGTGATTGCATCCCCCTGCACCGCACCGTTCATGGGCGCATCGCTGGGCCTGGCCTTGTCCTTACCCGCGGCACAGGCCTTGCTGATTTTTGCCGCCATCGGCATCGGCATGGCGCTGCCGTATTTGGCGGCCAGTTGGTCGCCCGCGCTGGCGGCCAAGTTGCCCAGGCCTGGGGCCTGGATGAACACCTTTCGCCAGATCATGGCCTTCCCGATGTTTGCCACCGTGGTCTGGCTGGTGTGGGTGTTGGGCCAGCAAAGCGGCATTGACGGCGCCGCCGCCCTGCTGGCCTTGCTGCTGGGCCTGACGCTGGTGATCTGGGCATTCGGCTTGAAAGGTCGCAGCAAGGCGATTATTGCTACGTTTTCAATAGCTATTCTCTCTTTATTGATGGGCACTATAGGCCAAAATGTCATTAAATCCGTGGAGCCACAGAGCACCCTTGAGACCACGGCACTGTGGCAAAGCTGGACACCGGGAAAGGTCGACCAACTGCTGAGTGAAGACACCCCGGTGTTTGTGGATTTCACCGCCGCCTGGTGCGTCACCTGCCAATACAACAAGAAAACCACGCTGGCCAACCCGCAAGTACTGGCCGACTTTGCCGCCAGAAAAGTGCGCTTGCTGCGGGCCGACTGGACCCGGCGCGACCCGGCCATCACCGCTGCCCTGGCCCAGCTCGGGCGCAACGGCGTGCCGGTGTATGTGCTGTACCAGTCGGGGCGTGCACCGGTGGTGTTGTCAGAGATCCTGTCCACCCTTGAGGTGCATCAAGCACTATCAGGGTTAACCCGGTAAGACATGGGCCTTTTTGACGAAAATCAAATGCCACAACGCCAAATCTAAGGAAGCCTTAAGACTCGACTGTTAGGCTTAACCCCACGATTTATAGGAGTTTAAGCATGTCTCGATTCACATCTTTCACACTTGGCTTGGCTTTGCTAAGCAGCAGCACTTTGGCCATGGCCGAGGGTGGTCAACGCATCACCTTGAACCCCAAAATGGAAAAAGAATGCTCCACCTGCCACATTGCCTATCGGCCCAATTTCCTGCCCACATCGGCCTGGAAACAGGTGATGGGCTCGCTGGACAAACACTACGGTGTCGATGCCAGCCTGGCGGCTACCGATCAAAAAGAAATCACCGACTGGATTGTGGCCAATTCACAAGAAATTGGTGAGGTACCCCCCGGCAACCGCATCACCAAAGCGTTCTGGTTCACCCGCAAACACGGCACCAACCACGTCAAGGCCGATGTCTGGAGCCGCAATTCGGTCAAAAGCCCGGCCAATTGTGAAGCCTGCCATGTGGATGCCGCCAAGGGTGACTTCAACGAGCACAACATTCGTATCCCCCGATAATTCGCTTCAACCCTTTATCTTCACTTAACCTTAAGGAAACATCATGTCGATCAAACCTTCTCACCTGCTGGCCTGTCTTGCCCTCGCTCTGCCCCTGGCTGCTGCTGCCAACCCGATTCTGGACGGCTACAAAGCCGAGAGCAAAGGCACATTCAGTGCCGCAGCGGGTGAAAAACTCTACAAAACCGTCGGCCCGAACCAGTTGTCTTGCGCTTCCTGCCACACAGATTCACCCAAGGCTGAAGGCAAACACGCCAAGACCAACAAAGCCATCGACCCACTGGCCCCCAGCGCCAACCCGAAACGTTTCACCGAACTGGCCCAAGTTGAAAAATGGTTCAAGCGCAATTGCAACGATGCCCTGGGCCGCGCCTGCACCACGCAAGAAAAAGGCGATTTCATGACCTACGTGTTGTCAGTGAAATAAGGTGCAGTTCATGAAATTCATCAAGCCCATTTTGATGGCCGTGCTAGCCGCCAGCGCCATGGCAGCCCATGCCAAGTACAACGGCGAAGACCGTGGCCGTCCGGTCATGCCTTCTGTCACCAACGCCAAAATGCAGGCCGAATGCTCAGGCTGCCACATGGCCTATCCGCCCGGCTTGCTGCCTGCGGCCTCATGGAAAAAAATCATGGGCGGACTGGACAAACACTTTGGCACCGATGCCTCTTTGTCAGCCGCTGACAACAAGGAAATCACCGACTACCTGGTGAAATACGAGTCCAACCGTTGGACTTCTAACGCGGCCCCCCTGCGCATTACCGATGGCGAATGGTTCAAAGCCAAACACATGGGCGGAGAAATCAACGCATCCGTCTGGAAACGTGAATCCGTCAAGAGCCCTGGCAATTGCTCTGCATGCCACCAAGGCGCTGAAAAAGGCGATTTCAACGAGCACAACATCCGCATTCCCAAGTAACTGAAAGCCCCTCCCCATGCAACGCACCCTGATCTGGGATCTGCCCACCCGTTTGTTTCACTGGACACTGGCCTCCTGTTTTGCCATTGCCTGGCTCACCAGTGACGGCGACCGGTGGCATGCGGTGCATGTGTTTGCGGGTTATTTGATGTTGGGTTTGGTGGCATTTCGGGTTCTTTGGGGCTTTGTGGGCTCGCATTTTTCGCGTTTTGCCACTTTCTGGTTTGGCCCGTTCGAGGCCATTGCCTACCTGAAAGAAGTGGCCAAGGGCCACGCCGCGCGCCATGTGGGGCACAACCCCACCGGCAGCGTGGCGATTTACATTTTGCTGGCGATGACGGTCGTGGTCGGCTTCTCCGGCATCGTCACCATGGGCGGTGATGAGCAACAAGGCCTTGCCGCCGGCTGGTTCAGCTTTGCACAAATTGGCCTTCTGAAAAAGTTGCATGAAGCCGGTGCGATGTTGATGCTGCTGGTGGTGGCGGGACACGTCACCGGGGTGATTGTTGAAAGCCTGCAACACAAGGAAAACCTGGCACGCTCCATGGTCACCGGCTACAAACAAGCCGATGCCAACACCCCCCAAGCCACGGCTCGCCCACTGGTGGCGGTGCTGATGCTGCTGGCCATGCTGTCTTTTGGTGGCTGGTGGTTTTACTACGCGATCGACCGGGCGATTGATGGCCAAGGCTGGCACGTCAAGCTGGAAAAAGGTGTGGGTGAAGAGCCTCATGTGAAATTCGTCGGAAAACAATTGCCAGACAACAAGCTGTGGCGTGATGAATGTGGGGCCTGCCATGCGGTGTTCTATCCAGCCTTACTGCCTGCCCGCTCGTGGGAAAAAATGATGGCTGAGCAAGACAAGCACTTTGGCTCAGACCTGGGTTTTGACCAAGCCACGACCGACGAAATTCTGAAATTCATGGTCGACAACTCGGCCGACAAACACTTGGTTGAGGCGGCTTTCAAGATTGAACAATCGATCCCCAAAGAGGCCTCACCCCAGCGCATCACCGAAACCCCTTACTGGATCAACAAACACCGCGAAATTGCAACCTCTGACTGGGCCAATCCGCTGGTCAAAACCAAAAACAACTGCGCCGCCTGCCATGCCGATGCCGATGACGGCACTTATGAAGACGGTGCCATGCGCATCCCCAAAGCACCCAAGCCGGTTGCCTCTGCAGCGGCAGGTACTGCCTCTGCGGCAACAGCTGCCAGCTCCAAACCCTGATCCTTTGAAACAAGCGCTGCGGGCCAGGCAATGCACCGCAGCGTGGTGTATTCATGGCTTGCGATAATCTGACCATGAACACCTCCACCCCCTCTTCTTTCGCCCCGCTGAAAAACGACACCTTCCTGCGTGCCTGCCTGCGCCAGGCCACCGACTACACCCCGATCTGGATGATGCGCCAGGCCGGGCGTTTTCTACCCGAATACCGCGCCACCCGAGCCAAGGCCGGCAGCTTCATGGGCCTGGCCACCAACACCGACTTTGCCACTGAAGTCACCCTGCAACCCATCGACCGTTTCCCGATTGATGCCGCCATTTTGTTCAGCGACATCCTGACCGTGCCCGATGCCATGGGCCTGGGGCTGTCATTTGCCCTGGGAGAGGGCCCCAAATTTGCGTCCCCGGTGCGGGATGAAGCCGCTGTGGCCAAGCTCGAAGTGCCCGACATGGACAAGCTGCGCTACGTGTTTGATGCCGTCACCTCGATCCGCAAGGCGCTCAATGGCCGGGTGCCGCTGATCGGCTTCTCTGGCAGCCCCTGGACGCTGGCCTGCTACATGGTCGAAGGCGCTGGCTCTGACGACTACCGTCTGGTCAAAACCATGATGTACAGCCGCCCGGATCTGATGCACCGCATTTTGCAGATCAACGCCGATGCCGTGGCGCTTTACCTCAACACCCAGATCGAAGCCGGAGCCCAGGCCGTGATGGTTTTTGACAGCTGGGGCGGCGTGCTGGCCGACGGCGCGTTTCAAGAGTTCAGCCTGGCCTACACCCGCCGGGTGCTCTCGCAACTGCACAAAGAATGGGGCGGCGCACGCATTCCCAGCATTGTCTTCACCAAAGGCGGCGGCCTGTGGCTGGACGAAATGGAGCAACTCGACTGCAACGCCCTGGGCGTGGACTCGACGGTCAACCTCACCAAAGCCCGTGCCCAGGTCGGTGGCAGCAAAGCCTTGCAAGGCAACCTGGACCCCAACGTGCTGTTTGCCCAACCGGCTCAAATTGAGGCCGAAGTCCTGAAAGTGCTGAACGCCTTTGGCACCCCGCACAGTGGCAGCGGCCAAGGCCCGACGCACATCTTTAACCTGGGACATGGCATCAGCCAGCATACCAACCCCGAGCATGTCGCCGCCTTGGTACAAGCTGTGCACCACCATTCCAGGCTCATGCGTGGCGCTTGCTGAACGCCCAGCCTAAGCCAGGCAATTCAATTCTGGCAAGGGTTGTTGGCCTAGCACTTTCTGACCCGTTTTGCACCTCCAGAAATCAAAAATTTTTGTAACTTATGCACAAAATATATGATGCGGCGCAACAAGTCAGCTTTTGTAAGCGTGTTTCGCTAGCAATCCCATAGCAATTGCAAGTTGTTGATTTATATAAGTTTTCATTTTTGCCTTTTTTCTGAGCAGCTTAAGGAAACCCTTGATTTTCAAGGCCTCGGCGGGCTTACAGCAGGCTTATCAACAAAGTTATCCACAGAAAATCTGAATGACTTGAAAACCCTCTCAAAATCAAGCACTTAACCGCTTTTTCGCCAGTCCACTTGAACAACATGCCGCAAGCTACACCTAATCCAGCTCACTTGACTCAGGTGCTGGTGAACAGCCCGGCTTACAGCCCAATGGCCGGTGTACTCACTTACCTGAGCCCGACCAAGCTCGTGCCTGGCAGCCTGGTGCGGGTGCCTTTGGGCCAGCGCGAACTGCTTGGAGTGGTCTGGCATGACACCCACACGACCGACCCACTCAAGCCAGAACTTGAGCCAAGCCGCTTGCGCCCGATCAGCGCCACACTGGAGACGCTCCCGCCACTGAACGCCCACTGGCGTGCCCTGATCCAGTTTGCCGCCAGTTATTACCAACGCTCAGCGGGTGAAGTGGCCTTGGCCGCCTTGCCCCCCCAGCTGCGCGAGTTCAGCCCGATCCAACTGAGCCGCAAGCTGAAAAAACTCGCCAAAACCAGTGCCAAACCTGCCAACTCAGCCCCAGGAACAAGCGCATCCTCGCTCCAAAACACTACAAATTCAGTAGTGCTTAGCGCAGAACAGACAAGGGCTATAGCCCAATTTAATCAAAATTCAGGGCCATTTTTGCTGTTTGGAGCCACCGGCAGCGGCAAAACCGAGGTCTTCATGCGCTGCAGCGCTGAACTACTGGATCGCAAGCCCGAAGCCCAGGTGCTGGTGATGGTGCCCGAGATCAACCTGACTCCTCAGCTCGAAGAGCGCTTCAGGGCCCGGTTTGGTCAGCTTTTTGGGCTGGATGCGGTGGTGTCCATGCACAGTGGCATGACCCCGGCGCAGCGCCTGAACAGTTGGCTGGCGGCCCACAGCGGTGCTGCGCGGATTGTGCTGGGCACACGTATGGCGGTGTTTGCCTCCATGCCGCAACTCCAATTGATCATCGTCGACGAAGAACACGACCCCAGCTACAAAAGCCACGAGGGGGCACGGTACTCGGCACGCGACCTGGCGGTTTACCGTGGCCACCAGGAGGGCATCAAAGTGCTGCTGGGCTCGGCTACGCCGTCGCTGGAGAGCTGGTACCACAGCCGGCCAGCGACTGACGGCGGGCGTTACCAGCGCTTGGAGATGCCCAGCCGGGTCGGCAGCGGCCAGTTACCTTTGGTCCGCCGGGTCGACATGAACCATCAACCCAAGTCGTGCATCATTGCCCCACCTTTGTTGTCGGCCATCGCCCTGCGGGTCGCCCGGGGTGAACAAAGTATGCTGTTCCTGAACCGGCGCGGCTACGCACCAGTGCTGGAATGCACCGACTGCGGCTGGAAAAGCAACTGTGCCAATTGCAGCGCATTTCGTGTGTTCCACAAAATTGACCGCACCCTGCGCTGCCACCATTGTGGTTTTACCGAGCGTGTGCCACGCGCCTGCCCGGCTTGTGGCAACCCCGACATTGCACCGGTGGGGCGGGGCACCGAGCGGCTGGAAGAACACCTGGCCGAGTTGCTGGTCGACATCCGCCGCCCGGACGGCCAGGCCGTGCGGATTGTCCGCATCGATGCCGACACCACCAAACTCAAAGGTGCACTTGAATCCCAGCTGGCCCAAGTTCACGCGGGCGATGTGGATGTGCTGGTCGGCACACAAATGATCGCCAAAGGCCACGACTTTCGCCGCATCACGCTGGTGGCCGCCGTCAACCCCGACAACGCCTTGTTTTCCAGCGACTTTCGTGCCCCGGAGCGGCTGTTCAGCCTGCTGATGCAAGCAGCCGGGCGGGCCGGGCGGGATGCCAGCGTGGCGGGTCAAAGCGAGATGTGGTTACAAACCTTTCACCCGACTCACCCCCTGTACGAAGCGCTGAAAATGCACGACTACCCGGCCTTTGCCCAATCCCAGCTGAAGGAGCGCCAGCAAGCCGCCATGCCCCCCATGAGCTTTCAGGCGCTGGTACGGGCTGAAGGCCGCACCCAAGAAGTCGCACAAGGCTTTCTCAATGCTGCCAGCCTGGCCGCCGCAGAGCAAAGCGACACCGCCGCCCTGCTGGCCCACCTGACGATTTACCCAGCCGTGCCCATGAGTATGGCCCGCATTGCCAATGTGGAGCGCGCCCAAATGCTGATTGAAAGCCCTTCGCGTACCGCGTTGCAACGCTTTTTGACGGCCTGGCAAAGCGTGCTGCACAGCACCCGCCAACAGCCTGAATACAAAAGCCTGATCCGTTGGGCGGTGGATGTGGATCCGCTGCTGATTTAGGCCATCGCCTTGGTCGCCACAATCACCTGGAAATTGCCAAAAAACGCGGTATGCCGCTCGCAGCTCACGCCGGGCATGGCTTGCAATTGCAGCACCGGGTCATGGCTGTCCCACAGCGCCAGACCGTAAGGCTCGAACACCTTGAAATAGGTCCAGCTCAAGCTGCGCAACAGCCACGGGCTGGGGCGGTGAAACTCGCCCAGGTACAACTTGCCGCCTGGGGCCAGCACCCGCATGGCTTCGTTCAGGGCCTGGATTTTCAGCTGGTGCGGCAATTCGTGCAGCAAAAAAAACATCACATTGGCCTGCACCGAGGCATCCGGCTGCTGCAGCGCCACCGCATTGTCTTGGGAGTAAACAATCTGCTCAGCGTATTGCCCCAGTTTGGTCTGGGCATGGTCCAGTTCGTTCTGGATGATGTCGGCAATCAACACTTGGCTGGCCCCGGACTTGACCGAGGCCTCCACCACACGCGGAATCACGTTGCCAAAGGCGCAGGAGGTGATCAACACCTGCTTGCCCTGCAAATTGTCCCGGCGCAAGCCCTGCACGATGAGGGACACCAGATGGCTGTACTGAAACAGCAAAATCGCCGAGATGATGGGCTGCCAGTCCACCAGGCGAATCAGCCGGATGTTGGAATAAATCGGGTAAACATGCGCCGCGTCATGCGTCAGCCGCCCCAGCACACCCCGCATCACCAAGGCGCCACGGGTCAGGGTAAAGAAAAACAAGGCGGTACAGGCCAGCGCCACCACCACAGCAAAAGCAGAATACGAAATCCAGGAAGACATGATGTGCTTTCAAATCATGGAGCCAACGGCTCCGAGTGGGTCAAACGTTCCAGGGCAAATTAGACCCATACGGGAAGACCCTACATTGACACACATCAAAAAACAGGTGATTTGAGACCTGGTGTGGCCGCACCCGAATCACAACATCAAAGATACCGCCAGCGAAAACGTGACAAACGCAGCCGACGTAGAAACCAGAATGATGCGCGCAATACGCCCGTTATCAGCCCCAAAGCGCTCCGCCAGCAGTGACACATTGCTGGCACTGGGCAAGGCTGCTGTGAGCACCATCACCGTCAGGGCAAAGCGCGACAGCGCCACCCCTGCGCTGATCAGTCCAACCCCGACCAGCAACACCAGCAGCGGGTGCAAAAACAGTTTGAACAGGGCTACCGGCACATAGTCGCGCAGCAGCGGAGCCTTGGCATGCCCGGCGGCGGCCAGCATTTGGGACCGCGCCAACACCGCCCCGATGGTGAACAACGCCACCGGGGAGGCGGCATCGGCCAGCAAGCCAATCGTTTGCGCCACCGGCTTGGGTGGTGTCCAACCCAGCACCGACACCAGTGCACCGAGCAAAATAGACCAGGGCATGGGGTTGGTCAGCACCCCTTTCAAGGCATTTTTCAGTGCTTTGGCAGCCCCATGGGTATCGGCTCCGTCCAGCCGCGACAAGGCAATACACAAGGAGGTGGTGACAATCATGTCCACCACCATGGTCAAAATCGCCGGCCCGGCGGCTTGAGTGCCCAACAAGGCCACCAGCAGCGGCACCCCCATGAAGCCCGAATTGGGAAAAGCCGCCACCAGCGCACCAAAAGCCGCATCGTTCCAGCCAATGCGGCTGTTCAAACTGACGGCCACGGTAAACCCCACGGTGACCAAGGCACACAGCAACCAGGTGGCAAACACCCCCACATCCAGCAACTGGGCAATCGGGGTCGATGCGCCAAACCGGTACAACATACACGGCAGCGCAAAAAACAGCACAAAGCCGTTCAAACCAGGGATGGCTTCCAGCGGCAACATGCGTCGGCGTGCCGCCAGATAACCACACAGCACCAGCGCAAAAAACGGAAAAGTAATGATGAAAATTTGCAGCACCGGGCGATTGTGTCAGCTTCATATCCCCATCTGGATGGCCTGCCAGATAATAGCGACATGAGCCCGAGCGACGCGCCAAACCCTCCTGACAGCCACAGCGACCATTCTGGTCCGGTAGCCCCCACCGGCCACTTCATGATGGCGCACCCGGCGCATGTGCTGGCACTGGGTTTTGGCTCGGGCCTGAGCCCCAAAGCCCCTGGCACCATGGGCACACTTTGGGCCTGGGGTATTTTCGCCATGCTGCAATATCGGCTGACCGAAGCGCAATGTGGCTGGCTGATTGCCATCAGCATCCCGCTGGGCTGGTGGGCCTGCAGCCTCACCGCCAAACACATGCGGGTGCTTGACCCCGGCAGCATTGTCTGGGACGAAATTGCCGCATTCTGGCTGGTGTTGTGGCTCATCAGCCCGACCGGATTTTGGGGCCAACTGGTCGCCTTTGCCCTGTTTCGTTTTTTTGATGCGGTCAAACCCGGCCCGGTGGCCTGGGCCGACCAGCTCTACCATGGCATCGACCCAGCGACCGACCCACTGGCCTGGAGCAAAGCTGGCTGGGGCATCATGCTGGATGATCTGGTGGCCGCCTTTTGTACCCTGCTGGTGATCGCCCTGTGGCGGGTCTGGTGAGTCACATGGAAACAATGACGCTACAAAATAATGAGCTACTCGCGCATGATTTATGTGCGCTAGTGGCCAATTTATTGCTTGAAAATGGCTGGATGCTGGTGACCGCCGAAAGCTGCACCGGTGGCCTGATTGCGGCGGCATGCACCGATCTGGCAGGCTCAAGCACCTGGTTCGAGCGCGGCATTGTCAGCTACTCCAACGCCGCCAAAACCGAGTTGCTGGGGGTGGATGCCCAACTGATTGAACAGCATGGCGCAGTCAGTGAACCCGTGGTGCGGGCCATGGCAGCCGGTGCACTGGCCCACGCCCATGCCCAAGTGGCCCTGGCGGTCACTGGCGTGGCCGGACCCGGTGGAGGCAGCGCAGACAAACCTGTTGGCACAGTGTGGTTTGGCTGGGCCATCGGGAATCAAATCACCACACAAGTGCAGCATTTTTCAGGCGATCGTGCCGCCGTGCGCCAAACCACGGTACAACACGCCTTGGCAAGTTTGGTTGAATTACTCAGGTCAAAGGAATCCAGGATGAAATTATTGATTGTTGAAGACGATCCCATGATGGGCGCAGGCCTGCATGCAGCGCTCACTGAAGCCGGGTTTGTCACCCATTGGGTCACCAACGGCGCAGCCGCCCTGGAACTGCTGGAAACCGAATCTTTTCGCGCCATGGTGCTCGACATCACCCTGCCCGGGCTGGATGGCCTGAGCCTCTTGAAACAATTACGCGCCCAAGACAGCAAACTGCCGGTGCTGATGCTGACCGCACGCGACACCACCCGTGACAAGGTGATGTGTTTTGATGCCGGGGCTGACGATTTCCTGGTCAAAACCACCGACATGGAAGAGCTCATTGCCCGGCTGCGCGCCCTGATTCGCCGGGCCGGCTACATTGGCCGCATCAAGGTCGGCAACCTGGTGCTTGATGCTGACGCACAGTCTGTCACGCAAGATGGCAAATGGCTGGCCTTGTCCAACCGGGAATTTGAATTGCTGCAACTGCTGATGGAAAACGCCGGGCAGGTGGTCACCCGCAGCCGCCTGGAGCAATCGCTCTTTGGTCTGAACCGCGCCGGAGAAAGCAATGTGCTTGAAGTGCACATTCACAACCTGCGCCAAAAACTGGGCGACTCCTGCCTCAAAACCGTGCGCGGTGTAGGTTACGCACTGGCCGCAGAGTGAACCCGGATTGAACCTCTTGCACCACCCCCACCTGACCCTGGGTCACCGCTTGCTGGCGGCTCTTGGGGTGGTGAGCTTTCTTTTCTGGGCCGTGATGGCCACCCTGTCTACCCGCGACAACATCAAGGAAATCAACGAACTCTATGACGTGCACCTGGCCTACACCACCAAGGCTTTTTTGCACCTGATGGACCCCGACGACGACGAGCAACAAAACTTTCCAAGCACCTTGTCTGCGACAGCAGTGGCCCAACTTCTGGATCTTTCACCCAACCTGGCTTCACGCCCGGCCCTGGATCAGCTGAACAACTCGACCACCCTCAGCGCCGAGAACAATGCGCCAAGCACGCCACTCAACACCCGCAAACAACAATTCAACCAAAGCTTGCGCTACCAACTCTGGCGCGACAGCGGTGAATTGCTGTTTCGCTCGGAAAACGCCCCACTGGATCACATGGCCAAACTCACGGGTTTTTCTGACACCCTGGATACACAAGGCGGCGGCTGGCGCAACTACTACGTACACGACCCCAGCCACAGCGTCCACATGATCGTCTCGGAGCCCCATGAGTTTCGCGAACATCTGGCGCGCAGCATGGTCATCAGCGCAGCCACCCCGCTGGTCATTGGCCTGCCCATCCTGTTCTTGCTGCTCTGGTTTTCGGTGAAACGCGGGCTTTACCCCTTGGCCTCCCTGAGCAGCGAAATTGCCAAACGCCAGCCCGACAATTTGACCCTGATCAACGCCCAAAATGTGCCTGACGAAGTGTTGCCCATGGTGATGGCTTTGAATGACCTGCTCCAACGCATGGGGCAAACGCTGGAAAATGAACGCCAATTCACCGACGATGCGGCCCACCAACTGCGCACCCCCCTGGCCGCCATCCAGGCGCAGTTGTACACCGCACGCCATACCCAGGCCGGCACCGCAGCGCATCAATTGGCGCTGAACCAAATGCACGAAAGTGTGGCACGCGGCATTCGCCTGGTGAACCAGTTGCTGGCCCTGGCTCGACTCGACCCCAAACAATCCCCACCCGACTACTGCGCCATCCAGTTGGAACCCCTGGCCGAATCCATCTGCGCCGAACTGGCCCCATTAACCCTGCAACGCGACCAAACCCTGGAGCTGATTGCGCCCCCCCATTTGCCAGAGATCTGCGGCAACGCCGACCTGCTGACCATGCTGGTCTCGAATCTGCTGGACAACGCCATCCACTACACCCCCCAAGGTGGCCACATCATCTTGTGCCTTGAGCCGACAGCGGGGGCCGTCTGCCTGAGCGTCAGTGACGACGGCCCAGGCATTGCCCCCGACCAGCGCAGCAAGGTGTTTGAGCGCTTTTACCGGGTCGCAACCCAAAACCAACCCGGTACCGGCCTGGGGCTGGCCATTTGCAAGCGGGTGGCCGAACTGCACCACACCACCCTGGAGCTGTCCGAGGGGATTCACGGACGCGGCCTGTGTGTCACGGTGCCATTGGCGATCTGCCAAGAACCCTCTGAGATAATTCAGACATGCAAGTGAACACACCTGAAATCTGGCGACTCCGCCTGATCACCTTTTTGCTGGCCGCCCTGGCCGCAGCCAGCGTTGGCTATTGGACGCTGCAGTGGCCAACCACGGCAAGCTCAACGCGGGCCGCCCTACTGGAACCCAGCGCACGCCCCATCGACACCACCCGAATCGCCCGCTTACTGGGTGCCAACCCCGAAGCAGCCAACTCTGGCCCAGCGTCACCGGTACAAATCACGCAGTCCAAGTACAAACTGATGGGGGTGATTGCCACCGGGCCGAACAGCGGCAGCGCCCTGATCGCCACAGATGACAAACCCGCCAAACCCTACCGCGTCGGCGAACCCCTCTCTGAAGGCCTGGTGTTGCAGTCCGTCCATGCCCGCAGCGCCCAACTCGGAACCCAACAGCAAGGTGCGACCAGCCTGACCCTGGAGCTGCCACCACTGCCTGGCACAAACTGACCGTGACCCTTGCTTACCGCAAAAGCATGATGTTTTTGAGGTCACTTGCTGGATGCTCTTGTCGAAAACACATTCGCCCTTAGCATCACCCCATGAGTACAACACCCCGCTATCAACTGCGTGTGCAGGTCAAGCCACGTTATCTGGCTGAGCAATCAGACCCGGCGCAAGACCTGTACTTCTTTGCCTACACCATCACCATCCGCAACACCGGCAAAATCGCCGCACAGCTGATCTCACGCACCTGGAACGTCAATGATGCCAATGGCCATACCGAAAAGGTCAGGGGGCTGGGTGTGGTTGGACAACAGCCGCTGCTGCAACCCGGCGAGTCATTTGAATACACCAGCAGCACACGTCTGCGCACGCCAACCGGCACCATGCATGGCAGCTATTTTTGCATCTCTGAAGAGTGTGACAAGTTTGATGTGGATGTGCCCATGTTTGTGCTTGATGCCTTAAGCGCCAGCGGTGGCAGGCACACCTTGCACTGAGCCATGCCAAACCGCCCCGATCTTTCCGAACTGCTTGACGCACTCGATCCCCACGCCGACCTGGCGCACCGCCAACTCTGGCTGATTGACTTGCTGACCTGGGTGCGTGGCGACTGCAGCTCAGTGCCCCGCACCTTGTCACGGGTCAACCTGTTGCTCGACACCCTGCAACAGCGCCCGGCAGTCCGGGCACTGTTGCAAACCTGGTGGCAGGTGTTGCTGAACACGGTTGATGCCACCGCCTTGCTGGCCGACTACGGTTTTTCTTCGCGCAGCGCCTTCGTCAGCGAGTTGATGGAGCGCCTGATGCTGAAATGGCTGCCCGCCACGCCCGAGACCACCGATGCCGCCGCATTGTTCACCCTGAGCTTCAGCAACCCGTTTGACAGCCAGTGGCTCAATGCCCTGGACGATGCCACACTGGCCCGGCTGGCTGAAGTACTGCAAAACGATGGCCAACGTATCCCGGACGGCAACTGCAGCTGGATTCCCAGCCAGTGGCAACACGCCATCACCCCCTGGCAAGCCACCCTGCTTGAAGCCCTGACCTTTTGCACCAGCCAGATCCGCGCCACCGGTTTTTCGCCCGAGCTGCGCCTGCGCATGAGTACCCCGGCGCGTGAAACCGCCCCCTTTCATGCCCTGGCCGCCGACTTTGCGGCCTTGCAAACCGCTTTTCTGACCTGTCCCGCGGGCCCCAACCCAGCACGCGAAGCCGCCTTGCAGCAATTTCTGACCCGGCTGGAGGCCTGCCGCCAGGCGGCGGCCTCGGCCTACACCCACCTGGATGCCCACGGCATTTCGGTCAACCTGGTGTTTCAGCTGCGCCAGTTGCGCACCCGGGTACTGCGTATTCGTGCCCTGCTGGACTGCCTGCTGTCGGACACCCCACAGCGCCACACCGTGCAATTGCTGGCCCATCTGGTGCAAGTCGGGCAAGAGCGGCGCAGTGTGCGCGCACTGATCACTGCCAACTCCTCCATGCTGGCCGCCAAAGTGGCTGAGCGCAGTTCGGAGACCGGTGAGCACTACATCACCCGCACCCGCAGCGAATACATGCAGATGCTGCGTGATGCGGCCGGTGGCGGTGCGGTCATGTCCCTCACCACGCTGATGAAGTTTGTGGTGTTGTCGCTGGGCTTGTCGGCTTTTTGGGGTGGTTTTTATGCCGGCATGAACTACGCCCTGAGCTTTGTGCTGATTCAGCTGCTGCATTACACCGTGGCCACCAAACAACCCGCCATGACCGCCCCGGCCATGGCTGCCAAACTCAAAGACCTGGGCCCACCCGAGGCGATTGAAGGTTTTGTTGACGAAGTCACCCACCTGGTGCGCTCCCAGGTGGCCGCCGTCGTGGGTAACCTGGCGCTGGTGGCCCCCGCCGTGCTGCTGATCAGCAGCATCATGTGGCTGACATTGGGCACGCCAATGATTGATGCCAAAGAGGCCGAACACGTCTTGCACAGCCTGGACTTGCGTGGCCCGACCCTGCTGTTTGCAGCGCTCACCGGTGTATTGCTGTTTGCCTCCAGCATCATTGCCGGTTGGGTTGAGAACTGGTTTGTGCTGCAACGGCTGGATTCCGCCATTCGCTACAACCCACGCATCACCGCCTTGCTGGGGCTGGCCCGCTCCGAGCGCTGGGCCAGCTTCATGCGGCGCAACATCTCGGGTCTGGCCGCCAACATCTCACTGGGCCTGATGCTTGGGCTGATTCCCGCTTTTGCCGCCTTTTTCGGGCTCGATCTGGAAGTGCGCCACGTCACCCTGTCCACTGGCCAACTGGCCGCTGCGGCGGCCAGCCTGGGGCCAGAGCTGCTGACCCACGCCGTGTTCTGGTGGTGTGTGCTGGGTATTTTGCTCACCGGTGTCCTCAACGTGGGCGTGAGTTTTTACTTTGCCTTTGCCCTGGCCTTGCGGGCGCACAGTGTCAGCGGAGTAAACCGCAGCCGCATTGGCCAGGCCATT
>VIKI01000020.1:0-10067 GCA_008080595.1 Comamonadaceae bacterium | reverse complement strand
GGCCCGCAGCCAACTGCGCAGCTTCTTCTGGCCCGCAGTCGAACCCGCCACGCCGGCGCAGGATGAGCCACACGGTGGGTGAATTTGACCTGATCCAGCGCTACTTCAAACGCCCGGCCCGTCGCGCCGCGCTGGGTGTCGGGGACGACTGTGCGCTGCTGCAACCCAGCCCCGGCTGCCAGTTGGCCATTTCCAGCGACATGCTGGTGCAGGGCCGCCATTTTTTTGCCGATGTGGACCCGCGCAGCCTGGGCCACAAAGCGCTGGCCGTCAACCTGAGTGACCTGGCCGCATGTGGGGCCCAGCCGCTGGCCTTCACGCTGGCGCTGTCCCTGCCCGAGGTGAACGAGCCCTGGCTGGCGGCTTTCTCTGAAGGCCTGCTGGCCCTGGCCGATGCGCATCAGTGTGAGCTGATTGGCGGCGACACCACGGCGGGGCCGCTGAACATCTGCATCACCATCTTTGGCGAAGTGCCGGTGCTGGGCGGTCGATCCCAGGCGCTGCTGCGCAGTGGTGCGCAGGCCGGTGACGATCTGTACATCAGCGGCACAGTGGGCGATGCGCGGCTGGCGCTGGAGGTGCTGCTGGGCCAGCTCAGTGTGCCCGATGTGGTGCTGGCGGTGGCCCGCGCCCGGCTGGAGACCCCGACCCCGCGCGTGGAGCTGGGCCTGGCCTTGCGTGGTGTGGCCAGTTCAGCGATTGATGTCAGCGACGGCCTGTTTGGTGACTTGGGCCACATTCTGGAGCTGTCCAGAGTGGGCGCTACGGTGTGGGCCGACGAAGCTATTAAATCAATAGCTGCTTACACATATTCCACAAGCGCAAGAGGCCAATATCTTCTGAATTTATCAGCCCGGCAATGGCATCACCTGGCACTTGCCGGGGGAGATGATTACGAGCTGCTGTTCACCGCCCCGGCCCAACAACGCAATGCCGTTGCGGCTGCCGCAGCCAGCAGCCAAACCCCCATCCGCCGCATCGGCCAGATTGATGCCACGCCCGGCTTGCGTGTGCTGGATGCCCAGGGGCTTCTGCTGCCCGACAACTTCGCCTCGTTTGACCACTTTGCTTGAACCTAGATTGAACGCCCCGCCTCGTCAGACTTCATAAGCCTTCGCAAACATCGGGTTTATCGGTGAAAATCCGCTGAAAAATGACGACCACCCGGTCAGTCATGCACAAGTCGTTGGATTCACTCTTTTGAAAGATACGCCATGAATACCTTCATGTCTCGCGTACCCCATGGGTTTCGGGGGTTGCTGCTTTCGTGCGGATTGCTGGCCTGTGCCTGCGCCGCGCAGGCCGCTGATCCGCTGTTCACCTACACCGTTCAGACCGGGGACGAACTGATCAAGATGGCCGAGGCCTCCTTCACCTCCAACGAGGGCTGGAAAGAGGTCTCCACCCTCAACCGGCTCAAAGACCCGAACAAAATCCAGCCCGGCCAGGTGCTGAAAATCCCCTTGCGTTTGCTCAAGATGGTTCACCGCGAAGGGATTCTGCTGAGCGTTTCGGGTGAGGTGCTGCTCTCGGGCCAACCAGCCACAGTGGGCAGTCTGGTGCCTGAAGGCGCACAACTGCACACCGGGGCCCATGGTTCAGCACAAATCCAACTGGCAGACCAAAGCCGTGTCACGCTCATGCCCAACACCGATGCCAAACTGGTCACCAGCCAGATCATCGACTTTGGCAACTTTGACCAGAAAAGCCAGGCCACCTGGTACACCGGGCTGATCCGTTTGACCCAGGGTGCGGTGGACGTGATGGCTGCCAAACTGGCCCGGCGCAACACCCCGCTGCAAGTTGAAACCCCAACCTCGGTGGCCGGGGTACGCGGCACGGTGTTCCGCGTGGCCTACGATGACCCGGCCAGTCAGAACACCCGCACCGAGGTGCTGGAAGGCCTGGTGCGCACCGACAGCGTGGCGCAAAAAACCGGCGCAGATTTACCCAAAGGAACTGGCACGGTGCTCAACCCCACGGTGCAACAGATCAAGGTCTCACCCTTGCTGGAGGCCCCCAAGCTCAGCGGCAAGGCGGTCGTCTTCAAACCCCTGGCCCGCTGGGACATGCCCGCCTTGGCAGGAGCCGAGCGCTTCAAGGTGCAAGTTTCAGGCTTTAAAGACTTCAGCACCATCGTGCGTGAACAGGTGGTGGCCAAGCAGGGGCGGGCCGATTTTTCCGGCTTGCCCAATGGCCTGTGGCATGTGCGGGTGCGCGGCATTGATGCCCGCACGCTGGAAGGCTTTAACGCCAACACCACCCTGCAAGTCATGCTGCCCGCCAATGCCAGCCACCCTGAGGTGGAGTGGGTGGCCAGCCTTGACCGCATGGAAGTCATCAACGGTGAGCATGTGCTGCAATTTGAGCCGCTCGGGCTGGAGGCCAGCCATGTGGTGCTGGCCAGCGTCAAGATCAACCGCCCACCGTTTGTGCGGGTCAGCAAAGCCTTGGTCAAACCCGATGGTGGGCCCATTCGCCTGAACCTGGGGCCGTTGAGCGCAGGTGAGAACTACCTGATCAACCTGACTGTGACCCAGGCCGATGGCGCCACCCTGAGCCCGACCAACTATGCGTTTGACGGTCTGGCAGCCGGACAATCGGTGCAGTCACCACTGAAACGCCTGGCCGACGATACCGTCCCAGCGCCGGTCGAACCAGCACACAAGTCCAAGCGCAGCAAGCGCGACAAAGTGTCGTCAAGCTGAGCATCAGTTCAGCATCGTCCAGACCAGGGCCAGGCCAGCGGCCCACAGGTCTACGCTGGCGGGAGATTCAGAGAGCTGAAATGAGCGGTGTTGCGCCTGAGCTTCGCGTTGGACCCGCAGGCGGTCGCGCTCCACCATCACCAGTGCGTCAGCCAATTCCGGGATTTTGAGAGCACCTGCCTGGCTGCTGGCCTTGGCATAACCTTGCAGCGCACGCTCCACCGCCTGCGGGTCAAGCAGTGAAAAGGCGGCGCGGCAATAGGGGCAGGCGTGATCTTTGCGCAAGTCCACCGGGGCACCACAGCTGTTGCAGTAAAGCACCGCCACACGCTGGGCCATGTCGTCAATTTCAGGCTGGGTGAGCTGGCGCACAAAGCCTTTTTCGATCATGAAGCTGGAAAACACGCTGAAGCGCCCATGCTTGCGGGCACAACGGTAGGTGATGTAGCGGCCACTTTTCACCACATCAAAGCCTTGCACCAAGCCGCTGTTGCAATGCGGGCAGCTCAGCTTGTTGGCCAGCGGCTGGCGCGCATCGTCCCGGTGGGCATGCAGCAGCCGGAACAACTCCACCACGGCGGCCGGTGACAGCTTCAGGTTTTCCAGCGGGTCAAACCAGAGGCCATGGCAGGCAAAACACAAGTCCAGCAACACATCGGGCCCGGCCACGCTGGCAAAAGCATGCTTTTCCATCGGGGCCTGACAGGAAGGACATGGACGTGGTTTCGGCATACCCCTGACTTTCTAAATGAATTAGCCTCTAGCCCTTGTATTTAATGCGCAAGCAGCTCTCAAAACAATATCAAATACCGAGCCGTTTGCAAATCTCCAGCGTGGCCGCACTCTGGTTCATGCTGTAGAAATGCAGGCCCGGCGCACCACCGGCACGCAATTGTTCACACAAATCCGTCACCACGTCCAGGCCAAAGGCCTTGATGGAGGCGATGTCGTCGCCAAAGGCTTGCAGCCGCAGGCGAATCCAGCGCGGAATCTCGGCCCCACAGGCATCGCTGAAGCGCATCAACTGGCTGGAGCTGCCAATCGGCATGATGCCCGGTACCACCGGGATTTGCACGCCCAGCGCATCGGCCTCTTCGACAAAACGGAAGTAGGCATCCGAGTTGTAGAAATACTGGGTGATGGCGGAATTGGCCCCGGCCTGCGCCTTGGCGGCAAAGGCCTTCAGGTCAGACTCGGGCGACTTGGCTTGCGGATGGGTTTCCGGGTAGGCCGCGACTTCAATGTGAAAGTCGTCCGGCATCTCGGCACGGATAAAAGCCACCAGATCACTGGCGTACTGGAATTCGCCCCCGGTGCCATAACCGCTGGGCAGGTCACCGCGCAGGGCCACCAGGCGCTTGACGCCCATGGCTTTGAGCGTGGCGAGCTGTGTGCGCACCCGTTCGCGGGTCGCCCCGATGCAGGAGAAGTGCGAGGCAGCACTCATGCCTTCGCTCAAAATATCGCGCACGGTGTTGAACGTGCCCTCTTGGGTGGAGCCACCCGCGCCGAAGGTGACCGAGCAAAACTCGGGCTTCAGGGCATACAGCTGCTGGCGCACCAGGCGCAGCTTTTCGACCCCCTCGGGGGTTTTGGGCGGATAAAACTCAATGCTGACAGGGAAATGGGTTGGGGACATCATGGCCCTCCTTTAGATTTTTGTCGCCGCGATGAAAAACTCACGGTTGCCGTCGCCCCCGGCAATCGGCGAGTCAAACCAGTGCGTCACCTTCAAACCCAGTTCGGCACAGGCTTCGCGCAGGCGCTGCTCGACCAGCGGGAACATGCTGGCATCTTTGACAATGCCACCCTTGCCGACCTGGCCCGGCTGCAATTCAAACTGGGGTTTGACCAGCGTGAGCAGTCGGCCACCGCTTTTCAGCAGCGGCACGACCGCCGGCAAGACCAGGGTTTGGGAGATAAAAGACAAGTCAGCCACCAGCAGATCAAATTCAGGCACAAATTCAGCCGATTCAGCCTCTTCTTCAAGGTCAAATTGGCCTTCAGCGCTTGTACTGTCTGCGTAAGCAGCTATCAAATCAGAAGCATCCAGGGCACGCGCATTGACCCCCTCGACACACAACACACGCGGGTCGGCACGCAGCTGGGGATGTAATTGGGCACTGCCCACATCCACCCCCACCACAAACGCCGCACCGTGTTGCAACAGGCAGTCGGTGAAGCCGCCGGTGCTTTGGCCCACGTCCAGGCACTGCCAGCCTTGCACGTTGAGCCCAACCTGGGCCAACGCGGCTTGCAACTTGAGGCCACCGCGCGACACATAGCGGGCTTCGGAGTCATCGAGCAATTCCAGCTCAGCCTCTTCGGGCACGTCGTCGCCATTTTTGGCCACGCGCCGCCAGGCTTCACCCTGCTTGAATTGCACGCCAGAGGCAATCAGCCGCTGGGCCTGCGAGCGTGTGCTGGCCAGCCCACGCTGTACCAGGAGTTGGTCAATACGCATTGGCTGCTTAGTAGCGGTAAGTGTCGGCCTTGTACGGGCCTTCCTTCTTGACCCCGATGTAGGCGGCCTGGGCATCGGTCAGCACCGAGAGTTGGGCACCCACTTTTTTCAGGTGCAGGCGTGCCACTTTTTCGTCCAGGTGTTTGGGCAACACATAGACCTGGCCGACCTTGTAGGCCTTGGACTTGGTGAACAGCTCAATCTGCGCAATGGTCTGGTTGGCAAAGCTGGAGCTCATGACAAAGCTGGGGTGGCCGGTGCCACAACCCAGGTTCACCAGGCGGCCCTTGGCCAGCAGGATGATGCGTTTGGCCGGGTTCTTGCCCTTCTTGGGGAAGATCACGTGGTCAACTTGCGGCTTGATCTCTTCCCAGGTGCATTTGGACAGCGATGCCACGTCGATTTCATTGTCAAAGTGACCAATGTTGCAGACGATGGCCTGGTCTTTCATGGCGGCCATGTGCTCATAGGTGATCACATTCAGGTTGCCGGTGGCGGTGACGAAAATGTCGCACTTGTCGGCGGCGTATTCCAGGGTCACGACCTTGAAGCCTTCCATGGCGGCTTGCAGGGCATTGATCGGGTCAACCTCGGTCACCCAGACTTGGGCAGAGAGGGCACGCAGGGCCTGGGCGCAGCCTTTGCCCACGTCGCCGTAACCAGCCACCACGGCCACTTTGCCAGCGATCATCACATCGGTGGCACGCTTGATGCCGTCCACCAGGGATTCGCGGCAGCCGTACAGGTTGTCGAACTTGCTCTTGGTGACGGAGTCGTTGACGTTGATGGCACGCAGCTTCAGGTCGCCCTTGGCCGACATCTCGTTCAGGCGGTGCACGCCGGTGGTGGTTTCTTCGGTCACGCCAATGATGTTTTTCAGGCGGCGGCTGTACCAGGTGGCATCTTGGGCCAGCTTGGCTTTGATGGCGGCAAACAGGCAGGTTTCTTCTTCGCTGGTGGGCTTGTCGAGCAAGCGGCTGTCTTTCTCAGCCCGGGCTCCCAGGTGCATCAGCAGCGTGGCATCACCGCCGTCGTCCAGGATCATGTTCGGACCTTCAGCGGCCGTGCCCTTTTTGCCGCCAAATTCAAAAATGCGGTGGGTGTAGTCCCAGTAGTCGGTGAGGGACTCGCCCTTGACCGCAAACACCGGTGTGCCGGTGGCAGCAATCGCCGCTGCGGCGTGATCCTGTGTGGAGAAAATGTTGCAGGAAGCCCAGCGCACTTGTGCGCCCAGGGCTTGCAGGGTTTCGATCAGCACGGCGGTCTGGATCGTCATGTGCAACGAACCGGTGATGCGGGCCCCTTTGAGCGGCTGCTCTTTGGCGAATTCTTCGCGGATGGCCATCAGGCCGGGCATTTCGGTCTCAGCAATGTTGAGCTCTTTGCGGCCCCAGGCGGCCAGGCCAATGTCGGCAATGACGTGGTCGACCACGGGGGCCGGTTGAACAACCGCTTTGACAACGGGCTTGGCTGCCGGTTTGGCGGCGGGTTTGGTGATCGCTTTGACAGCGGGTTTGGCGGATTTTTTGGATGCAGCGCTCATGTTTCACTCCAGAAATTAGGTTAACAACCACTGCACGCTTCGGGGGAAAAACTCACCTCACGAGCAGTGGGTGAGCGCCGTTGGAAAACGCCACAGCAGGGCTGCCGCAGCGGGGTCCGAGCCTCACTCAGCAGCCTAACTGACGGGTGTGTTTCTTGCCTCGGCTGCAATCGGTTGTGATCCGGGTGCTGTAGGAGCGACGGCTGGCGCACATGGCGGTTGTCACTGCTCCGGCAAAAACCACGTTTACTCGAAAGTTCTCGTACTTGAAATGGCCACACCATTGCGGTCAACCAGGTACACACTTACCTCGCCGTAGGTGGGGGTCACCAGCAGGCTCGAAGGTGCTGACACCGTGTAATTGCTGATCGTGGTGGTTCCTGCTGCGGGGTAGCTGCTTGCGCTCTGGCGGCTGCCTGGCCAAGTGGCTGGGCCTGCGCTGGCCAGACCCGAGACGAAGGAGCTGATGCTGCCCCAGCCAAATTTGGCCACATCCGGCATGACACCGAGCGCAGTCCAGCTCAGGTTCATGGTGCTGGCCGTCTTGTTTCTGACCTGGGTGGCCTGCTCTACCGGGGTCAGAGAGCTGGTGATGCGCGGGAACAAATCGGCGTTCACGCCCGAACTTGCCAGCGCGACGGCGCTGTAGGGCAAGCTGCCCAGGGTTCGGGTGTAGGTGGCGATGGGGGTTTGGGTGGCTTGCCCATTGACGGTTTTCCAGCCGTCATCGTTGTACAGCGCCACGCTGTAGCTGCCACCGGCCACAAAGCCCATGGCATCAAAAGTGGTATCCGTAGCGGTGGCGCTCAGATTGAACGCACCAAAGTTGTTGCTGCTGGCCCCGCTTGTGGCACAGTCTGCCAAATTGGCGGCGGGCCGACTGCTGGTGGCGGAGCGGCAGATGGTGAAGAGGTCGGTGTCAAGCCAGTCGACAAAATTGCCACGTTTGCCCGCAAACAAGGGGTCGTCACGCTGAATGCGTGGTGACAGCATCTTGACCCCTGCGCTGGGCAGGCCTGGGCCGGTAACCACCGCATACTTGGCGACTTTGCCGGGGTCGGAAATGCGCAGTTGAACCACTTTGTTGTAATCCACCGCGCTGGTCAAGGGAGCGCCGGTGGCCAGGCTGTAGCGCTCACTGCGCTGATTGACCGACCGCAACCCGGCACTCACCACTGCGCGGTTGCCAAAATAACGCAAACTGCTGGAGCTCTCTGGCGTGGTGCAAGTCACCCCTGCGCCCATGTTCGATCCGACTGAGCTGCCAGAAATCAAGGTGTCCTTGACCACCTTGTCAACCGTGCCATCGGCGTAATTCACCTGGTACTGGATGTCAAGTTCGCGGCGGCTGGAGCCATCTGCATTGGTGGTATTGCGCTCAGCCAAAACCTGCACATTGGTTCGGGTCGAGCCGATCACGAATTTCCGCCCTTCAACCGCCTGCGCAACGTTTGCATCAAAACTAGCAATGGCCAACGCTTTGGTCATGCCGTCACCCAGGTAACAGCCATCCGTGAAGGCCTCGTTTGCGCTGCCGGTTGTGGGCACAGCCGTAGCCCTGCTGGCATCCACCTGCTTCAAAAATGCGGTTGCCAGCTCCAGCGCTGTGGGCGGTGTGGTGACTGTTGGGCTACCTGCGGCGGCTTGGGTCGCAGTGGTGGTGTCGCCGCTACCGCCGCCGCAACCATGCAGGCTCAGCAAGCCTGCGCCTGCCAGCGCCAGAGAGAGTTGTTTCAGTGTGATGTGCATAAAAACCTCGTGAGTTATGGATTCAACAGGCCTCTGGCAACGTTGCGCTGAGTTTTTCTTAACCTGTGTCAAGAGTGTCTGTAGGAACGAGATACCTCACCATCCCATAAATTGGGGAAAAAACGGTCTATCCAGTACAGGCTGCTGCAGCTATGCTCAGCCCCAAATCAAAGCAACAGGGCAAATCAAGTGTGGCGTGTATTGGTAGTTGAAGACGACCCGCAGATGCGGGAATTTTTTTCGCTCAGCGTGTCACGCTGCGCCGAGCTGACCCTGGCCGCCAGCGTGGGCACGGTGGCTGAGGCCAAAGCCTGGCTGGATGACGATGCCCATGGCGTGGATGTGCTGCTGACCGATCTGGGCCTGCCCGATGGCAGTGGTCTGGAGGTGATTCGCCACGCGGTAGGCTTGTACCCGCATTGCGAACCTTTGGTGATTTCGATGTTTGGGGATGAAGACAACGTGTTGGCCAGCATTGAGGCCGGAGCCCTGGGCTACATCCACAAAGACACCACGCCGCAAGACATTGCCCAAACGATTCTTGACATGCGTGGCGGAGCTTCGCCGATTTCACCGATGATTGCGCGGCGTGTCCTGTCTAAATACCGCGCCAATCACATTAATAAAGAAAATAAGCCTATAACCCATACAAACAATGCGAAAGTAGCTACCAATAATATAGCAATAGTAGATATTAATGCAAGCCAACAACCCAGCTTGCTGACCCCGCGTGAGCAGGATGTGCTGGCCTTGATCGCCCGCGGCTTTTCTTACCTTGAGATCGCCCGGTTGCAGAGCGTGAGCGTGCACACGGTGCAGACGCACATCAAAAACCTGTATGGCAAGCTGGCGGTGCATTCCAAAAACGAAGCCGTGTTTGAGGCCACACGCATGGGGCTGTTGTCGCCCCATGACTGAGTTCAGGGCTGGTTATTGGTTCTTTGTGCTGCTGCTGACCAGCCTGACCTGGCCAGCACAAGCCTTGGTGCTGGAGTTGCGCCAGGCGCAGGCCATGGTCACAACAAAGGGTCAGACCACGCAGCAGTTGGTTAACCTGCCGTACCACTGGGATCGCCAGCACCCTGGTTTGGCAGGGGAAGCGGTGTTTGAGTTGCCTTTTGAACTGGATCAACTGCCGACGGTGCCGTTTGGCCTGTATGTGCCACGCCTGGGCAATGCCTATGAGGTTTGGCTCAACGGCGTGCTGTTGCAACGCCAGGGCGATTTGCAAAACTACAACGGTTCTGATTTTGCCAAGGCACCGCGCTATGTGGTGATTCATCCGGGACTCTGGCGTACTCACAATCTGTTGCTGATTCGTATCCGTGCCGACGTTGGGCGGCGCGGCGGGTTGGCTGCTTTGCACCTGGGGCCGGACGAAGAGGTGTACCCACTGTATTTGCATGACTATCTCTGGCGTAGCCTGGGTTCACTGGTAATTGTCATTGTGAGTCTGTTGATTGGTGGCGTTGCCATGGCCTTGTGGGCGACGCAGGTCAACGTGTCAGTAGCAGAGCGTCCGCGACGCGATGCTTTGTACCTGTATGCCGGTTTGGCCGAGCTGTGCTGGGCGGCTGCGGTCGGCAATGCCCTCATCGAAAAT